>JASIAN010000273.1 GCA_030042035.1 Alphaproteobacteria bacterium
CATTTTGTCGGCAGCATTCCGCTGCCCGACGCCGAGACCGTATTCCGCACATTGTCGGCCGCGACCGGGCCCTATCTCAAACGGCTGCCGGACGGCGAGACCGGCATCCGCAAGACCTGGATCCGCTTTCTGCAGCAGGTCTTGGCCGACAATCCGGCAATCGAGGTGGCGCACGATGTGCCGCCGTTCAAATTCACCCAATGGGACGGCAAGCTCATTCGCGAAATCCCGCGGCTGCGCGTCAAGCCCGGCGCGATCCCCGACCCGGCCACGTTCCATACCGGCTATGCCGACATGGCGATCGAGTCCTGGCAACTCTTCGACCGGCTGCAGCGCGAAGGGGCGATCCCGGCCGGCGTCAAGTTCCAGGTGTCGCTGCCGACGCCGATTGCGCCCGTCTACAACAACATGGTGCCAAGCGACCGGCCGCTGATCCTGCCGGCCCTGACGCAGCACATGAAGGGCGAGGTCGCGGCAATCGCCCGCGCCGTGCCGCAAGACCGCCTCGCGCTGCAATGGGACGTCTGCCAGGAGGTCTTGGCCTGGGAGGGCTATTACGACCGCGGCCCGGTCGACTTCCGCGACGAGACGATCGCGGTGTTGCGCGAGATCGGCGACGCGGTGCCGGAACCGGTCGAGCTCGGCTACCACTTGTGCTACGGCAGCCCGCTCGATGAGCACTGCGTGCAGCCGAAGGATGCCGCGATCATGGTTGAGATCGTCAACCGCGTCGTGGCGGGCGTGAAGCGCACGATCCAATTCTTTCACCTGCCGGTGCCGCAGGCGCGCACCGACGACGCTTATTTCGCGCCGTTGGCCGGCCTAAGATTAAAGCCCGCAACCGGCCTCTATCTCGGCCTCGTGCACCGCGACGATGCGGCCGGCGACGCCGCCCGCCTCCGCGCCGCGCGGCGCTACGCGCGGGTTGACGGGGTGGCGACCGAATGCGGCATGGCGCGCGGCGATCCCGCGCGCTTCCCGGCGCTTCTTGCAGCCCACGCCGCGGCAGCCGCCGCGTAGCTACATCGCCGCCTGTTTTTCGATGACGGCCGAAAGGCGGGCGTAGACGCGCCGCGCGTTGCCCTCGTAAATCTTCGCCTTGTCGGCGGCCGACAGCGGCAACTGGTCGATATAGCGCTTTGTGTCGTCGTAATGGTGGCCGGTTTCCGGGTCGATGCCGCGCACTGCGCCGATCATCTCCGACGCGAACAGGATGTTGTCCACCGGGATGACCTTGGCGAGCAGCTCCTGACCCGGCAGGTGATAGACGCAGGTATCGAAGAACACGTTCTTCAGCATCAGCTCGGATAAGAGACCAAGCTTTGCATCCTGCGCCAGGCCGCGGTAGCGCCCCCAATGATAGGGCACCGCGCCGCCGCCATGCGGGATGATGAATTTGATCGTCGGGAAATCCTTGAACACCGACGAGGTCATCAGCTGGTTGAAGCCGGTCGTGTCGCCGTTGAGGTAATGCGAGCCGGTCGTATGGAAGGCGGGGTTGCACGCCATCGAGACGTGGATCATCGCCGGGATGTCGTATTCCACCATCTTTTCGTAGATCGGATACCAGTAGTGGTCGCCGAGCGGCGGGTCCTGCCAGTTGCCGCCCGACGGATCGGGGTTGAGGTTGATGCCGACAAAGCCGTATTCGTTGACGCAGCGGTCGATCTCTGCGAGGCAGTTCCTGGGGCTGATGCGCGGGCTCTGCGGCAGCATCGCGACGCCGATGAAATTGCGCGGGAACAACCGGCAGACGCGGTGGATGAGTTCGTTGCAGGCACTGGCCCACCCTTCGCTGGTCGTGGCGTCGCCCAAATGGTGGCCCATGCCAGCGGCGCGCGGCGAAAAGATCGTCAGATCGGTGCCGCGCTCGCGCTGCACCTTGAGCTGGCCGCCCTCGATCGTCTCGCGGATTTCGTCGTCGGTCATCGTCGGGCGCGGCGGCGCGGCGCGGCCCGCCGCATGCGCCTCGATCTGCTCGCGCCGCCAGCCTTCATGCTGGCGCGGGGCGGTCGTATAATGGCCGTGGCAATCGATGATCATCGCAGCGCCTCCATCCCTTGTTCGGCGCGAAGAAAGCACCCGGCCGGGCGGCGGGTCAACCGCGCTTGCGGCGCGGGCGCCAAGGGAAACCGCGCGATTGCCCAACCGCGGCGATGCTGATAACAAAATCGGCGATGCCGATAACACGGCATTAACCGACGTTGCGCTGAAATTGGACGTTTTGCGGCACATTCTTTGCCGCGCTCATGACGAGCGATAACGAGGATCAGCCTTGAACGAAAGCATTTTGGCGCCGGCCGCGGCGGAAACCGAATGCGGTCAGCCGCGGCGTTTGCGGCAATTGGAGGCCGAGGCGATCGGGATTCTGCGCGAGGTGGCGGCCGAATTCCGCAACCCCGTGCTGCTTTATTCGATCGGCAAGGATTCGAGCGTGCTGCTGCATTTGTCGCGCAAAGCATTTTACCCGGCGCGCCTGCAGTTTCCGCTGCTGCACGTCGATACAAGGTGGAAGTTCCGCGAAATGATCGAGTTCCGTGACGCGACGGCGCGCCGGCTCGATCTCGACCTGATCGTCCATACCAACCAGGAAGGGCTGGAGCGCGGCATCAACCCGATCGCGTCGGGCTCGGCGCTGCACACTCAGGTTATGAAGACCGAGGCGTTGAGGCAGGCGCTCGACCGGCATGGTTTCGACGCCGCGATCGGCGGCGCCCGGCGCGACGAAGAAAAGAGCCGCGCCAAGGAGCGCGTCTTTTCGCTGCGCGGCGCCGGCCATACCTGGGAGCCGCGGCGCCAGCGCCCGGAGCTCTGGCACCTCTACAACACGCGCCTCGGGCCGGGCGAGACGATGCGCGTCTTCCCGCTGTCGAATTGGACCGAACTCGACGTGTGGGAGTACATCGCCGCCGAGGGCATCGATATCGTACCGCTCTATTTCGCGAAAGAGCGCCCGGTCGTGCGGCGCGACGGCACCTGGATCATGGTCGATGACGAGCGGCTGCCGCTGGCGCCGGGCGAGGCGCCGGAGCAGCGCCGCGTCCGCTTCCGCACGTTGGGCTGCTACCCCTTGAGCGGCGCCATCGAGTCGGACGCCGCAACGCTCCCCGATATCATCGCCGAACTGCGCGCGTCGCGCCTGTCCGAACGGCAGGGTCGGCTCATCGACACCGACGATGCGGCGTCGATGGAACGCAAGAAAAAGCAGGGATATTTCTGATGCCGGATGACCAGATCGCCCATCGGTCGCTGCCCGTCGCAGCGGCCGATAACGGCCTCTTGCGGTTTCTCACCTGCGGCTCGGTCGATGACGGCAAATCGACGCTGATCGGCCGCCTCCTATATGAAGCCGGCGTTGTGCCGAGCGACCAACTGGCCGCGGTCGAGCGCGAGTCGCGCCGCTTCGGCACAACCGGCGACGACATCGATTTTTCGCTGCTGTTGGACGGCCTCGAAGACGAGCGTCAGCAGAAGATCACGATCGATGTCGCCTACCGCTATTTCGCGACGCCGCGCCGCGCCTTTATCGTCGCCGACAGCCCCGGCCACGAGCAATACACCCGCAACATGGCGACCGGCGCGTCCAACGCCGCCGCCGCCGTGTTGCTGATCGATGCGCGCAAGGGCGTCTTGGCGCAGACGCGGCGGCACGCGCTGATCTGCTCGCTGTTCGGCATCCGCCACATCGTGCTGGCAGTCAACAAGCTCGACCTCGTCGGCTTCGACCGCGCCCGCTTCGATGCGGTCGCCGCCGATTTCGCGCAATTCGCGCAGCCGCTGGGCTTCGCCTCGCTGACCGCGATCCCGCTATCGGCGCGGCACGGCGACAACCTGACCCGGCGTTCCGACCGCACGCCGTGGTACGAGGGGCCAAGCCTGCTCGACTGCCTCGAACAGATCGATACGAGCGAGGCAGAGACGGCGTTGCCGCTGCGCTTCCCGGTGCAATGGGTCAACCGCCCGGATGGCGAATTCCGCGGCTTTGCCGGAACGGTTGCGGCCGGCTCGGTGGCGCCCGGCGACAGCGTCCAGGTCATGGGAACCGCGCGCGCCTCGCGCGTCAAAGAGATCGTCACGTTCGATGGCCCGCGCGACCGCGCTGCGGCAGGCGACGCGGTGACCTTGACCCTGGAAGACGCGATCGACGTGGCGCGCGGTGATCTGCTCGTGCCGCCCGCGGCGCCCGCCGAATTCGCCGACCAGTTTGCCGCCCATCTCGTGTGGATGAAGGATGAGCCGCTGGTGCCCGGTCGCGCCTATTGGCTGAAGCTCGGCAGCCGCACCGTGTCGGCTACCGTCACCGCGCTGAAGCACCGCATCGACAGCGACAGCGGCGCCCACATCGCCACGCGCACGCTGGCGCTCAATGAGATCGGCTATTGCAACATTGCGAGCGCCGTGCCGGTCGCGTTTGACCCCTATGCGAAATGCCGCGAGACCGGCGGCTTCATCCTGATCGACCGGCTGACACAAGAAACCGCGGCCGCCGGCATCATCGATTTCGCGCTGCGCCGCGCGACCAACGTGCATTGGCAGGACCTCGCGGTCGGGCCGAAACAGCGCGCTGAGCTCAATGGGCACCAGGGGGCGGTGTTGTGGTTCACCGGCCTATCGGGCGCCGGCAAATCGACGATCGCCAACCGCCTCGAACAGAAACTCTTGACGCTCGGCTGCCATACGATGCTCTTGGACGGCGACAACGTCCGCCACGGCCTCAACCGCGATCTCGGCTTCACCGACGCCGACCGCGTCGAAAACATCCGTCGCGTCGGCGAGGTGGCAAAGCTGATGAGCGATGCCGGCCTCATCGTCATCTGCGCCTTCATCTCGCCGTTCCGCGCCGACCGCCAGATGGCGCGCGAAACCGCCTCGCCCTATGACTTTCTCGAAGTCTTTGTCGACACCCCGATCGAGGAGTGCGCGCGGCGCGACCCGAAGGGCCTTTACGCCAAGGTCAAGGCCGGCGACATCCCGAATTTCACCGGCATCGGCTCGGCCTACGAGCCGCCGGAGAACCCCGAGATGCGCCTCTTGACCGTCGAGCGCGACCCCGACGGCTTGGCCGACGACCTCATCGCCGAACTCCGCCGCCGCGCCATCCTGGG
>JASIAN010000274.1 GCA_030042035.1 Alphaproteobacteria bacterium
CGGCCATGTGTGGCTCAGCCCCTGCCTGCTTGCTTTCTGGGCGGCATCGTCGCCGGTGCGGGGGGCGCTGGCAACGAGGTTTTTGCCGTCGGCCGCGAGCCACACCTGCCAGCCTGCGATCATGCATATCATACGATCCGGATCGCGTCAAGTACAAAAGAGGAACGAACGGCGTTGGATCGCGAGGAGGAATTGGCAATCGTCCAGCGCGCCTATGTGAAACGCGTCATGTTCGCCGCCGATGTCGCCGAGCGGCGGATCGAGACGGCATTCGCGGCGGCGCCGGCGACGACCCGCTCAGCAGGTCATTGTCGCATAATAAATATTATGGAAAGTATAGCGCGCCGTTTTAGATCAATGACTTGGTCATGAAGACGCGGTCGAAGCCTGCCTGTCGGCCGCGGCCGGTCTCAATAAAGCCGAGCCGCCGATAGAGCGCGATGTTTTCGGTCATCTTCTCGTGGGTATAAAGGCGCAACTCGGCAACGCGGCGCCGGCGCGCTTCGCTTTCGGCAAACGAGATCAACTGCCGTCCGATGCCCTGGCCCTGGCGCGACGGCTGCACTGCGATGTTGTCGAGCAGCAGATGATCCGCTTTTGGCAACAGCACGATAATGCCGAGGACCGCGCCGGTGGCGTCGTCCAGCAGGTGCACAAGCCCATCGGCGATCAGCCGCGCGTAGTCGTCGAGCATCGGCCCCGGCGGCCTGCCGATCCGCGGGATGTAGATGGCATACGCCGCGCGTACGACGGCTTCGACCGCCGCGGCGTCAGTGCACTGCGCGAGGCGGATCATTCGTCGGCCAATTCGATGACGAGGCCATCGCGGCCGGGTTCGACGCCCTCCGGCAATTCGGCCGCCAGCTCGCGATAGTCGAGGCTCTGATCCATATGAACCAGCACGGCGCGCCGCGGCCGCACCCGCTCGATCCAGGCGAGCGTCTTGGCCACATGGCTGTGCGTCGCATGCGGCTCGCGGCGCAGGCAATCGACAACCCACAGCTCGGTGCCATCAAGCGTTTTGAATGCGTTATCATCCAATGTTGTAACATCGGTTGAATAGGCGACCGCACCGATACGAAATCCCAATGTCGTGCTGTAGCCGTGGTCCTGAAGAAACGGCACCACCCTCATGCCAGCGGCCACAAACGGGCCGGCGATTTCGTGCGGCGTCAGCGCCGGCCGGTAGAGCGGCTTACCGGGCGTCGGCGGCATAAACGCATAGCCGAAACGCTGCCGCGCCTCGGCCAGCGCCGCAGCCGCCCCGTAGAATGGGATTACCTTCCCAATCAATTGGTTAACCTGTCTTAGATCATCTATCCCATGAAGATGGTCGGCATGCGCGTGGGTCAGTAGGACCGCATCGATGCGGGCGACGCCGGCGTCCAGAAGCTGCTCCCGCAGATCGGGTGAGGTATCGATCAACAGCGCCCGGCCGCGGCTTTCGACGAGCAGCGAGCCGCGACGGCGGCGGTTGCGCGGATCGGCCGGATCGCAGCGGCCCCAATCCGGGCCGATCGCCGGCACGCCCCATGATGCGCCGCAGCCGAGGATCGTGACCTTCATGCCGCCGCCGGCCGGCGCGCCTTCGCAAATAGGCGAAAGAAATTTTCGGTCGTCGCGGCGGCGAGCTCGGCCGGCGCGATGCCCTTCAGCGCCGCGACAGCGGCCGCGGTCGCGGTGACATAGGCCGGCTCGTTGCGCTTGCCGCGATAGGGCACCGGCGCGAGATAAGGCGCGTCGGTTTCGACGAGCAATCGATCGAGCGGCACGACGTCGCGCACGATCGCGCGCAGCTCGTCGGCGTTCTTGAAGGTCACGATGCCGGATATCGAAATGTAGAAACCAAGGTCGAGCGCCGCCTCGGCGAGCGCGCAGCCGCTCGAAAAGCAATGCATGACGCCGGGCGGCGGCCGCTCCTCGCGCAGCATGCGCGCCACCTCCGCATCCGCCTCGCGGGCGTGGATGACGAGCGGCAAGCCGGTCGCCTTGGCGGCCGCGATATGAGTGCGGAAGACGCGCGCCTGCACATCGCGTGGGCTCAAATCATAATGGAAATCGAGGCCGGTTTCGCCGATGCCCACGACCCGCGGATGCGCCGTCAGTGCGGCAAGCGCCTCGGCAGTCGTCCCGGCGTGGTCGGCTGCCTCGTGCGGATGGGCGCCGACCGAGCACCAGATGTCGGGGTAACGCTCGGCGATCGCCCGCACGCCGGGGAATTCGTCAAGCCGGGTCGAGATCGTCAACATCGTCCCGACGCCGGCGGCGCAGGCGCGGGCGACGACCTCATCGCGCTCGGCGGCAAAATCCGGAAAGTCGAGATGGCAATGGCTGTCGACCAGCATGATCCTATGACGCCGCCGTGTCCGTCTCGACATAGCGCGGGAAGATGCCGGCCGGCGGCGGCAAGCGCCGGCCCGGCGCGAGCGGCGTCGCGAGATCGGCAAACTGCCGCGCCGCCGGCGGCACCGCGAGTTGATCGAGCAATCGCGCGGCCGAGCCGGGCATGAACGGCTGCAGCAGGATCGCCAGATGACGCAACGTCTCGGCCAGCGCGTAGAGCACCGTGCGCATGCGCGCCGGGTCGCTGGTGCGTAATTCCCAGGGCGCCTCATCGTTGATGTGCCGGTCGGCTTCGGCGATGACCCGCCAGATCGCCTCCAGCGCCAGATGGAACGCTTGCTCCGCGATGTGTTCGCGCAATTGCGGCTGCAAACCCCGCGCCGCCGCGAGCAGCGCCTCGTCGGCCGCCGACAAGACGTCCGGCGCCGGCACGACGCCGTCGCAATTGCGCTGGATCAGCACCAGCACACGCTGCGCCAGGTTGCCGATGCCGTTGGCGAGGTCGCTGTTGATGCGGCCGACGACGGCACGGTGCGAAAAGTCGCCGTCATTGCCAAACGGCAATTCGCGCAGCAGAAAATAGCGCGCCGGATCAACGCCGTAACGGCCGACCAATGCTTCGGGCGGGATGCCGTTGCCGAGCGACTTCGACATCTTCTGCCCCTCGATGGTCCACCAGCCGTGGGCAAAGATGCGGCGCGGCGGTTCGAGGCCGGCGGCCATCAGGAAGGCCGGCCAATAAACTGCGTGAAAGCGGATGATGTCCTTACCTACCACATGAACATCAGCCGGCCAAAACGTTGAATAATCGCCGCGCTGATCGGGGTAGCCGAGCGCGGTGATGTAGTTGATCAGCGCATCGAGCCAGACGTAGACGACGTGCCCCGGATGCTCCGGCACCGGGACGCCCCAGCTGAAGCTGGTGCGCGAGACGGACAGATCCTTCAGGCCGGAGCGCACAAAGCTGATGACCTCGTTGCGTCGGCTGCGCGGCGCGACTGCCTCGGGGTTGGCCTCGTACCAGGCCAACAGGCGCTCCTGCCAGGCGGACAGCCGGAAGAAATAATTCTCCTCTTCCAGCCACTCGACCTCTGCCCCGGTCGGCCCCAGCTTGGCGCCGTTTGGCCCCGCGATGAGCTCGCTTTCGTCGTAGAAGGCCTCGTCGCGCACGCAATACCAGCCGGTGAAGCGGCCGAGATAGATTTCGCCGCGCCGTTCGAGTTCCCGCCACAGCGCCTGCACGCCACGCAGATGCCGCTCCTCGGTCGTGCGGATGTAGTCGTCGTTGCTGATGTCAAGGAGCCGGTCCATCTCCCGGAAGGCAGCCGAAACCTGGTCGGCGAATTGCTGCGGCGTTACGCCCAGCGCCTCGGCCGAGCGGGCGACCTTCTGGCCGTGTTCGTCGGTGCCGGTCAGAAAGCGGACGCGCCGGCCATCGAGCCGCATGAAGCGCGCCAACACGTCGGCCGCAACGGTCGGGTAGGCATGCCCGAGATGCGGCTGGTCGTTGACGTAGTAAATCGGGGTCGTCACGAAAAACGGCTGGGCGGCGCTCATCGGTGCTCTCTCGCGCGGGAAATATGGGGCGGCGCGCCGCTGCAGTCCAGCGACGGCAACGGATGCTTCTACCGCGCCGCCGCTTCGATCGCAAAGAACGCGCTGAGCACCGCTTGTTTGCGGTCAAGGTTGAGGCCTTCGGTGCGGGCGAAACCCTCGGCAACCCGGGCGCGCAATTCTGCCCACCGCGCCGCCGGCGCGCGGCCAGCGAGGTCGGCGAGCGGCGACCCCTCGCCTGCCGCATTACCGGCGCCGGCCAACGCGAGACCGGCGACGATCTGGGCCAAGAGATCGGCGGCGACGCGATACGCCTCGTCGGCCTCGGCACGGGCAAGCCGATCGGCGAAGGCGTGCAGCGCGACGGCATCAATGCCCGCCTCGCGTGTCAACAACGCCACGACGGCGCCATAGAGCTCGACGCCGCCGGCCGCCGCGAGATCGAGCGCCCGGCCGATGCTGCCGTCGGCCAGCGCGGCAAGCTCCTCGATCTGCACATCCGACAGGTCGGGACGGTAGCGCGCCAGAAGCTGGCGGACGATGACCAGCGCGAGCGGCGCCAGCGCCAGCCGGCGACAGCGCGACCGCAGCGTCGGCAACAGGCGGCCCGGGCTGTGCGCGACGAGCAGCAGCAAGGCGCGGCGCGGCGGCTCCTCAAGCACCTTGAGAAGCGCGTTGGCGGCGTTGCGGTTCATCTCGTCGGCACCGTCGACGACGACGACGCGCCAGCCGCCTTCCGCCGGGGTCAATCGCAAAAACTGAGCGATCTCGCGCGTGTCGTCGACAACGATCTCGCCGCGCAGGCGGCGCCGGCGCGGGTCCCAGGCGCGCTCGACCGTCAACAGATCGGCGTGGCCGCCGGCGGCGACGCGGCGGAACGTGCCGCTGTCGGGCGGGACCGCGAGCCCCTCCCCTGCCCCGAACAGCATCGGCGATGCAGCATCGCCAGCACCGTGCGCCAGCACATAGCGCGCCAGGCGAAAGGCCAATGTCGCCTTGCCGACGCCACGCGGGCCGCAGATCAAGAGCGCGTGCGGCAGCCGGCCAGCCGCGACAAGTCGCTGCAATTCCCGCTCGATTGTCTCGTGGCCGGCGAGATCCGGGTTGGCCCGCGGTGCCGGCGCCGTCCCTGCCCGGTCGTTCGGCTCGCTCATGCCGCAAACGCAACGCCGAGGCGTGCGCCGACCGCGGCGCGGATGGCGCGATGCACGCTGTCGCAGTCAGGTCTGGCGTCAATGACGACGCAGCGCGCCGGATCGCCGCGCGCAATCGCCAAGAAGCCGTCGCGCAGACGCTGGTGAAATTCGCGGTCGAGCTGTTCGAAACGATCGCTGAGCATCGAGCGGCGGCCGATGCGGCCGAGCCCCTCCGCGACCGGCAGATCGAGGATCACGGTCAAGTCGGGCCGAAACTCGCCGAGCGCAAAACGGTGCAATTCGTGCAGATCGGCGAGTGGCAAGCCGCGGCCGTAACCCTGGTAGGCAAGCGTCGAATCCGCGAACCGGTCGCTGACGATCCAGGTGCCGGCCGCAAGCGCCGGCTGGATCAGCCGGACGACATGATCGCGCCGCGCCGCATAGAGCAGCAAGGCTTCCGAGACGGCGTCCCAGCGCTCCGCGTCGCCTTCGAGCAAGAGGCCGCGGATGTCCTCGGCGCCGCGCGAGCCGCCCGGCTCGCGGGTGCGCTCGGCAGCGATGCCGGCGGCGACGAGCGCCGCGACCAGCAACCCGGTCTGGGTCGATTTGCCGGCGCCCTCCCCGCCTTCCAGCGTGATGAAGCGGCCGCGCGCCATCCGCTCGGCGATGCGCGCGCTCAGCGCAGGTTGCCCCAGATCAGGTGGGCCGCGACCAGCGCGGCACGGCCCATCGGCCCGAGGCGCGGCACGGCCGCGGCGGCATAGAGCGGCGCCGCGACGGCAACATTATCCGGCGCCGCAACGACCACCCGGCCGAGCTGCGCGCCCGCCGCGACCGGCGCCGGCACCGGCTCCCGGTAATCGACCGTCACCTTCATGTCCTGCCGCTCTTGGGGCGACAGCGTGACGACGACGTCCTTGGCAACGGTCAGCGGCACGGTGTCTCTCCGGCCGAGCCACACCGGCACGTCATCGACCGTCTCGCCCGGCGTGAACAGCTTATAGTCTTTGTACGCGCGGAATGCCCAGCCGGCCAGCCGCTCGCCTTCCTCGGCGCGCGACGGCATCGTTGGCAGGCCGCTCAACACGATGATGACGCGGCGGTCGCCGCGATGCACCGAGGCGACGAGGCTGTAGCCGGATTCCTCAGTGTGGCCCGTCTTCAACCCGTCGGCGCCGATATCCTTGTACAAGAGCGGGTTGCGGTTGCCCTGGCGGATGTTGTTGAAGGTGAACTCCTGCTCCGAAAAATAGTGATAATACTGCGGAAAATCATGGATCAGATGCAACGCCAGGGTCGCCATGTCGCGCGCCGTCATATAATGATTGGGGTCGGGCAGCCCGTCGACATCGGCGAAGTGGCTGTTGTTGAGGCCAATTTTCTTGGCGTCCTCGTTCATCAGATCGACAAATGCCGGTTGGCTGCCGGCAAGACCCTGCGCCAGCACGACGCAGGCATCATTACCCGATTGTACGATCATGCCCTGCAGTAGATCGTCGATCGACACATGCCCGCCGAGCGGCACAAACATCTTCGAGCCGCCGGTACGCCAGGCCGTTTCGCTGACCGGCAGTTCGTCGGTCAGCTTCGCCTTGCCCTGCTTCAAGAGATCGAAGACGGTGTAGGCGGTCATCATCTTTGACAGCGAAGCGGTCGGAATGTGCTGGTCGGCATTCTTGGCGAGCAGCACGCGGCCCGTCTCGGCCTCGACGATATAGGCATAGGGCGCCTCGGTATCGACCGGGCCGATCGTCGGCAACAGCGGCGCCGGCGCCGCGGCGGCGCGATGAGGCGCGACCCCCACGATCCGCGGCCGCGCCAGCGGCGCGCCAGGCGACATGACCAGGGTCGCGCCAACTAGCGACGCGACAATGGCGATGATCGCAAACACCGACATTCGCATCGACGCTCACCGACCTCCACAGTCGTATGGCGGCAGCCGCCGCTATTCCTCGACCAGCCGCGCCCCGATAAAACCGCGCTCGAGCACCGCGCTCAACAGCCGCAGCGCTGCGGCATCGCTCGATACCGGTCCGAGCCGCACGCGGTAGAGTGCAACGCCGTGCAGCCTCGCCGGCACGATCTCAGTGCTGCCGAGCGCAGCGATCTGCGCCTGCACCCAGCGGGCGTTCCGCCGCACCGAAAACGCTCCGGCCTGGATGAAGATCCGCTCCTGCTGCGGCAGCGCGACCCGCCGCGGCGGGCGCGCCGGCGGATAGAGCGTCGCGGCGTGGGCCGATGCGATCAGCGATGGCCAGCCATCGCGACCGGCCGCCAGACGCGGCGGCGGTGGTTGCGGTGGGGGTGATGACGCGACCGGCACGTAGGCTGGCTGCGGCGGCGCGGTGACGAACTGTGGCGATGGCGGTTGCGGCTCGGGCGGCGATTGCGGCTCAGGCGGCGGGCGCGGCGGCGGTGTGGCGGCGGCCAGTTCAATCGGCTGCGCCTGGTGCGGGGCGGCAAATTGGACCGGTCCCACCTCGCCGAGCATCGCCGCCTCGGCAACCTCGATGCTCGGGTCCTTCAGGATGCGCACCCGCACCGTCGCCGTGCCGGCCCGTTCAAAGCCGAGCAATTGCGCGGCGCGGCGCGACAGGTCAATGATCCGGCCGTCGATGAACGGACCGCGATCGTTGACCCTGAGCGTCAATTCGCGGCCGTTGTTGAGGTTCGTCACCGCGACGACGCTCGGCAGCGGCAGGGTCTTCTGCGCCGCGGAGAGGCCGTTCATGTCATAGATCTCGCCGTCGGCAGTGGGCCGACCGTCGAAGCCCGGCCCATACCACGAGGCCGTCCCGGTTCGGTCGTAATCGTAATCGACCCTGGGATAATACCAGACGCCATTCACTTCATACGGCGCCACCGTGTAATGCGGCCGCCCGACCGCATAATGCCCGTTGCCGCCGTATTGCGGCCCCGCCGCGCAGCCCGCCAACATCAGGCCGGCCAACGCGATCGCGAGCAGACGCCGGGCGCATAATAGCCTGCCCATCGCGATGGGCCGTGCTCAGCTGCGCGCGATACTGTCGGCGATCGTACCGACCGCTGCGGCAAAATATGTCGAGTCGTTCCAGCGCTTGATGACGCCGAAATTGTTGTAGACGAGAAACCCGATGCCGCCCGTGCCGTCCGGCAGGATCAACGCGGCGGCGGGCTCGCGGCCGGTAAAGGCGCCGGTTTGCGGCCGCAGGCCGAGCCGCACCCACTCGGCGCTCGTTAGGCGGTAGCCGGGATTGGCGTAACGCGGGTCGAAATTGGCCGGCACGGCGACCTCCCGTCCCCAGTCTTCGTCGCCACGCCACCCGAGATGCGCCAGGCAGTTGGCGATCGAGGCCAGCGCATCCGCCCGGTCCGTCCAGATGTTGCGGCGGCCGCCGCCGTCGAAATCGACAGCATAGCGCAGAAATGTTGACGGCATGAACTGGCACTGCCCCATTGCGCCGGCCCACGAACCCACCATGGCGGAGGTGCCGACGTCGCCGTCGTCGAGAATCTTCAGCGCGCTGATCAATTCGCTGCGGAACAGCGCGCCGCGGCGGCCGTCATAGGCCAGCGTCGCCAGCGCCGACGGCACCGGAAAGTCGCCCATGATCTGGCCGAAA
The DNA here is from genome assembly GCA_030042035.1 of Alphaproteobacteria bacterium. Lineage (GTDB taxonomy): Bacteria > Pseudomonadota > Alphaproteobacteria > ATCC43930 > CGMCC-115725 > DATARH01. Next base: position 8,636 of record JASIAN010000274.1, read on the forward strand.
TCGCTCTCGATGCCCCACAGCGCGACAATGAAGCGCGGCTGCACGCCGTAATCGCGCTGAACCTGCGACAGCAAGCCCCAGTTGTCGACGAGATGCCGCCGCGCCGCCTCGCGGCGTTTTTCGGTGACGACCTTCGCGAAGTACTCGGCAAACGTAAGCCGATGTTCGGGCTGGCGATGGTCCAGCGCGACGACATGCGGCAGGTATTGGATCGATTGGAAAGCGGCGGCGATCGTACCGGGCCGGATGCCATGAAGGCGCGCCTCGCGCTCCAGCCCGGCCAGGAAGCCGTCAAACCCGCTTTCCGCCGCTGCCGCCGCGCCGCCCCCCAGCGACGCCGCCAGCAATCCCGGAGCCGCCGCGAGCAGCGCCCGCCGGCTCGGGCGGAAAGGCATCATGCCATGCCCCCGCAATTCGTTACTCCACCCCGCCGCTTTTCCTAGCACAGCGGTAAAAAATTGGCAAATCTCGGGGCCTGATTGGACAAGACCAGACCGGAGGACGCGACGTCGCTCGCGCTTTATTACGCCCGATTACGTGCGCGCTGGTGCCGTATGTGATGCTGACCGAGGCTGGCGCGGCGTCTGACGTGCGCCCCCTCAATATGCGCCGAGGCGAGAATCGCACGCCCGAATACTGCGCCTCAACCCAAACCACAAGGTGCCAACGGCCAGCCGTTGAGCGAGAACGGCGCGATCCAGTTGTGGATCGCGCGGCAATTCGCGGCCGCGACGCCGCTGCCCGCCGACCCGATGCAGGAGGTCCGGGCAATCTCGCCGATGGAGTGGCGCGCTTCGAGAATTTCATCCGTTCCTGTTCCGCTATTTTGCGCCGCAGCTATGTAGCGAACTGCCGGGATCAGAGGTTTCGGTGCGCCGGCTGGCCGCCGACGAGCTGTTCGAGAACTACCATGTTGCCGACGATCTGCTGGCCGAGCGGGAGTGGTTCTTTGATCATTTCACGGCCCCCGACGCGCATTTTGCTGGTGCTTCCTCCGTGGTACGCAGTTCAACCTCGACCTGACCGGGTTCGCGAACTGTCAGGCGCATTTCCAACGCATGCAGCAGCGCCCGAGCGTGCAACGGGTGCTTGCTTAC
>JASIAN010000275.1 GCA_030042035.1 Alphaproteobacteria bacterium
GTCGTCGCGCTGCGTCCGCCGGGCGGCACGTGGCAGGGCGCCGAGGTCAACGAGCCGGTCGAGGGCGGCGCTGCGCTGCACACGACAGTGCCGGGCCGTGCCGGGCTGCACATCGGCGCCGACAGTGTGGCGCTGGCGCCCGACAGCGAACTCGAACTCGGCCAGCTTGACGCCGCCAAGGGCCTGCACCTCTTGCTGCAGCGGGGACGGATCGGCGTCGTGCTATCGCTGGCCGACCCGGCGCACACGATCGAAATCGACACGCTACAGGGCCAGGTCTGGCTGCAAACCGCCGGCGAATACGACATTGCGGCAGGCGACGCGAAGGCGCCGGGCCGGCTCGCGGTGTTCGCCGGCCGCGCCCGCGTCATCGGCAAGGGATGCGATACGACCGTCGCTGCCGGCGAGGCGAGCACGCTCGGCGGCGGTTGCACGGTGCCAACGCCTCTCGCCGACGCGGCGGCCGACGGTTTTGTCGCGTGGTGGCGGCCGGCACCGGGCGCGGCCGCTGCCAGGGCAGCGCCGGCACATGTGTCGGCTGACATGACTGGGCATGCCGCGCTCGACGGCAGCGGCACTTGGCGGACCGTCGGCGGTGACGGCGCCGTATGGTTTCCGCGGACCGTGCCGAGCGGCTGGACGCCCTATCGCTTCGGCCATTGGCGGTGGATGCCTCCCTGGGGCTGGACTTGGATCGACGATGCGACATGGGGGTTTGCGCCGTCGCATTACGGGCGCTGGGCGCGCTTCCCCGCACCGGACGGCGGCGAACGGTGGGGCTGGGTCCCGGGCACCTACGTCGCCGATCCGGCATTTGCGCCGGCCGTCGTCGCATTTCTCGGCACGGCCGCAGTTGGGATCAGCTATGCCGACGCGAACGGGCCGGCCGTCGGCTGGTTTCCGTTGGCGCCGGGCGAAGTCTACTGGCCGCGCTATACAAAGGACCTAGCGACGATCCGCCGCCTCAATCGCGGCGCGGTGGCCGATGTGGCGGCGATTGTACCGGCGGCCGACGGCGCGCCGCCGACAAGCGTCATCGACGGCACCTATCGCAACCGCGCCTTTGCCAGCGTCGTGCCGCGCGCGGCGTTTGTCAGCGGGAAACCGGTCGCACCGGCGCTTGTGCAATTGCCGAAGGAGCGGCTGGAGAACGCGCCGCTGCTCGCCGGCTCGCCCGACATCAAGCCGAGTGCGCCGCACGCGGTTGCGGTGGCGTCAGCGGCCCCGCCACGACGGGCGGCCGCAAAGAAAACAGAAGCGATCCGCAGGCTCGCCCGCATTCTGCGGCAGCGGCATCAGGCGGCTGCAATCGCCTGGCCTCGGCGGCGTCATGCGCGGCTGCCGATCACCCACGCGACCTATCATGGCGGCGAGCGCCGTCATCTGCGCTTCGCGACGTTCCGCCGCCGCTGACGGTGCGGCGGCGGCGTCAGCCCGCCCGGCGCGCGGCGGCGACCGCAATGCGCCGCTTCAGGCGACGAATCTCCGGTGACAGCTTGGCATCGGCGGTGCCGTTCAGAAACGCGTCGAGGCCGCCCTTGACTTCGATCGTGCGGATGGCCGACGCCGACAGGCGCAGCCGCACCGGCCCGATCGTGTCGGACAGCAGCGAGATGCGCTGCAGGTTGGGCAGGAAGCGCCGTTTGGTGTGGACGTTCGAGTGGCTGACGTTACAGCCGACTTGAACGCCCTTGCCGCTCACCGGACATTTGCGGGCCATGCCACCCTCGTTCGAAAACGCGGCGCGCGGCCCACCGCCGGGACCGCGCGCCAATCCACTTCTAGAGACAGTCCGCGGCGCGGTCAAGCGCCCGCCTGCCGCCGCGCTGGCCGGTCAGTTCGACAGGCGGTAGAACTTGGCAGCGTTCTCGCAGGTGATCTTGTGCACTTGATCCGGCGTCAGGCCGGCGAACTGCTCCTCGATATATCTGGTCGATTCCGGCCAGATCCCGTCGGTGTGCGGGTAGTCCGACCCCCACATCAGCGTCTCGACGCCGATATCGTCGACCAGCTTCGCGCTGATCGGATCAAACTGGAACGTCGCCTTGCACTGCCGCCGCCAGTATTCCGAGGGCTTCAGCTTCATCAGGTCGCGGAAGCGATCCTCGAACTCGAAATCCATGCGGTGCAACGCATAGGCAAGCCAGCCGGCGCCGCTCTCGCCAAACGACACGCGCAGGTTCGGATAGCGCTCGAAGACGCCCGCCCCCATCATGCCGGCGATGATGTGGATGAGGCCCATCTGGAACGCCGAGACGCCCGTAAACATCGCGGCGCGGCGCACCTGCGGCGCCTCCTGGCGGGCGCGCGGCGGGGTCGTCGGGAAGGTATGGAAATGCAGCGGCAGGTCAACCTCATCGATCGCCTTCCAGAACGGCTCCCAGCTCGGGTGCCACATCGGCTCCATGTCCCACGAGCACGACAATTCGAGACCGCGCAACCCCATCTTCGCGACGCGATGAACTTCGGCGACCGCATCCTCGACGCTGCCATAGGGCAGGCAGGCAAGGCCAATCTGCCGGTCGGGATAGTGGCTGCAGAACTCCTTCAGCCATTCGTTGTAGATGCGCAGCACCTCGTTCGAGGCTTCGCGGTCGTTGAGCTTTGAGGCAGTGCCCAAGACGCCGTAGATGACCTCGGCATCGACGCCGTCCTCTTCCATGTCCTTGAGCCTGAGGTGCGGATCGCTGCACCGCACCTTGCCGTTCTTGGCGTCCGAGAACAGGCCGTGTTCGGCCATGATGTCAACCCGCACGTTCTGTCCCGGAACGAGCTTCGCGCCGCCCGGCCCGACGCCGTTCAAGAGGCCGAAATTGGCGCCGTTCTTGGCGACCCATTGCGGCCCGTCCGGCCCGTCCTCGACATAGGGCATGCGGTCTTTCAGCTCGGCCCGCGCGTTCTCGGTGAACAGCGTCGGCGGCATCCAGGGCATGTCGAGATGGCAATCGGCCGAGATGCGGCGGTAATGCATGGCGGGCTCCCTTCCGGCTCTATATGCTCACGAGGTACTCTACGCCCATTGGCAAGGCTTTTGCCAATGCCGCAGCAGCAACCTGCTATGCGCCAAGGTCCGACTTTGCTGCGCTTCGAGCAAAAACTTGCCGTCAATGCGCAACGAGGAATGCGATGGCGATGCTGAATGCGGTCGCCTTTTTGCTTTCGGTAGATTGGCGCTGCCTCCCTGCTGGAGGCTCCGACCCCTTGCCGAACCGCCCGGCCTATGCGCCCACGGGCGGCAGTCGGCAGGGACGAGCTCGCCGCGGCGTCCACGCTCGTCGATGACCGGGCTTGGCCCGCGCGTCGACGAGCGGCGGTCAACCGTTAGCCGGCGAGCCAGTCTTCGACGAGGCGGCGGGCGATCGAATCGCGCCGCGGCAGGCGAAACGTCTCGCCGCGGTCGTCGGCATGGGCGGCGAGCCAGCGGCGGTCGAACCAGCGGGCGTCCTCCAGTTCGCCGTAATCGACCGTGATCTCGCTGGTCGCCGCCTCGGCGTAGAAGCCGAGCATGATGTTGGCCGGAAACGGCCAGGGCTGCGACGAGTGGTACGTGACGGCGGCGACCTCGATCGCGGTTTCCTCGCGCACCTCGCGCGCGACCGCGTCTTCGAGGCTTTCGCCCGGCTCGACGAAGCCCGCCAGCGTCGAATACATGCCGCGGATGAAATTGCGGCTGCGGCCGAGCAAGACGCGGTCGCTGCCGTCGGTCACCAGCATGATGACGGCGGGGTCGGTGCGCGGGAAATGCATCGCGGCGCAGGCAGGCTCGGTGCAGCGCCGCATGTGCCCCGCTTCCTCGCTCCGCGTCGGCGCGCCGCACTGGCCGCAGAAGCGGTGGCGCAAATGCCAGTAGGCCATCGCTCGCGCCAGCGCCAAGAGCGCCGCCTCCTCGCGCTGAAGGCGGCCGCCCAATTGGCGCAGGTCGGCAAAGCGCAATTCGGCGTCGGCGATGCCGGCGGCGGCAAGCGCCGGCGAGCGTAAGGCGTCGAGCGGCGTCTCGAGACGCGACACGTCGAGCGCGAAATGCGCCCGCTCGTCGATGATCCCGAGAAACACCAGTTCGCCATCCCCAAAGCGCTCATCGATCGCCGCCTCGGAAAGCGTGCCGAATAGGTCGGCCAGCGCCGCTGCGGCGACGATCGCGGCGCGCGGCTCGCCGCCCTCCACCTCGATGACAAGGTTCTGGTTGCGCCATACCGGCACGAAGAAGCTTGCCGGATCGAGCGCCTGTGCGCGGATCCATGCCGGCTCGCGGCGCCGCAGCCCGGCGCGCTCGAAGCCCGGCGCAGCGTAGTAATTGGGCGGTCGCATGACGGAACACTCGCATAGAGCGCTGCAACCCGGCAAGCCGGGCGCCGAAGCCAGCGCCCGCAAGAAGGCCTCGGGCACATGCCCGCCGCGGAACCGCGCTGCGAACGGTTTTGATCCAGCGCAATTCGGCACGCGGCAAAAACCGTTATGAGAGACGTCGGCTGCAGCGCTTGTCAGCGACGATGATGACCCGCCTTTTGCCTCTCCGTCTTGCCCTTGCCGCGTGTGCGCTCGCGCTCATCGCGTCGTGCGTCCCGCCGCCGCAATCGTCGGCCGTGCAGGTTTCCTACAGCGCCTTCGACAAGTATCTCAACGCCGGGCAGATCAAGGATGCCGAGGTCGGGCCGAACGAAATCCGCGCGACTCTGAAGGACGGGCGCACGATCATCGCCAACCGCGTCGACCCGGCGATCGCCGCACGGCTTGAGCAGCACGGCGTCGAGGTCGCGGGCGAGAGCGGGACGAGCGATATCGGGTGGCTGAGCTGGCTGATCTGGCTGCCTCTGCTGTTTCTGCTTCCCTTCCTGTTCATGCGCGGCAACGCCACAGCCGGCGGTCCGGTCACGGCGATGACAAAGAGCAAGGCGCGCGTGTTCGCCGAGACCGACGTCAAGGTGACATTCGACAACGTCGCCGGCGTCGATGAAGCGAAAGAGGAACTGAAGGAGATCGTCGCCTTTCTGAAGGACCCGATGCGCTACGGCCGGCTCGGCGCGCATGTCCCGAAAGGGGTGCTGCTGGTCGGTCCGCCGGGCACCGGCAAGACGCTATTGGCGCGTGCGGTGGCAGGCGAGGCGGGTGTCCCGTTTCTGTCGATCAACGGTTCGGAATTCGTCGAGCTCTACGTCGGCGTCGGCGCGGCCAGGGTGCGCGATCTGTTCGAGCAGGGTCGCAAGATGGCGCCGGCGATCATCTTCATCGACGAACTCGATGCGCTGGGCCGCGCGCGCGGCGCGCCGTCGCATATCGGCGGCAATGAAGAGAAGGAGCAGACGCTCAACCAGCTATTGTCCGAGGTCGACGGTTTCGACCCGACTGTCGGCCTCGTGCTGCTGGCCGCGACGAACCGGCCGGAAATCCTTGATCCGGCGCTGCTGCGCGCCGGCCGCTTCGATCGCCAGGTGCTGGTCGATCGTCCGGACAAGAGCGGCCGTATCCAGATCCTCGGCCTGTATCTGGCGAAAGTGAGCCTCGGCCCCGATGTGTCGGCCGAAGAGATTGCCGCCTTGACGCCCGGTTTCACCGGCGCCGATCTCGCGACGCTCGTGAACGAAGCGGCGCTGCTCGCGACGCGGCGCGATTCGAAGCATGTCGTCGCCGCCGATTTCACCGCCGCGATCGAGCGCATCGTCGCCGGGCTGGAAAAGAAAAACCGGCTCTTGAGCCCGAAGGAGCGCGAGATTGTCGCCTATCACGAGATGGGCCATGCGCTCGTCGCGCTACTCTTGCCCGGCGTCGATCGCGTGCAGAAGGTGTCGATCATCCCGCGCGGCATCGGCGCGCTCGGCTACACGATCCAGCGCCCGACCGAGGACCGCTTTCTGCTGACCGAGGACGAGCTCGAAAGCAAAATGGCGGTGCTGCTCGGCGGCCGCGCCGCCGAGAGGCTCGTGTTCGGCCGCGTCTCGACCGGCGCCGCCGACGACCTCGCCAAGGTCTCCGACATCGCCCGTAGCATTGTCACGCAATACGGCATGATAGCGTCCCTCGGCGATGTCGCCTACGACCGCCATCCGGCGCAGTTTCTCGGCGGCGCGGCGCAAACGCCGAGCTGGCTCGAACGCAATTACGGCGAGGAAACCGCGCGCGAGATCGATTGCGCGGTGCGCGAGGTCGTGGCCCGCGCCGGCAGGCGCGCCGCCGACGTGCTGCAGGCCCGCCGCGACCTGCTCGATCGCGGCGCCAAGGCGCTGCTCGAAAAGGAGACGCTGTCCGTCACTGAACTGCAGGAGCTGATTGCTCAGGCGCCGCCGAAGCTGACGCTGGTCAGCGACGCCGCTCAAACCACCGGCCGATCGTGAACGACGCCGATCTGAGCGGGCTCGCCGAGCTGAGCCCGTTCGAATTGAAGAACCGGCTGATCGCGCTGGCGCGCAGCCATGGCGATCGGATGATGCTGAACGCCGGCCGCGGCAACCCGAACTTTCTCGCGGCGCTGCCGCGGCATGCCTTCTTTCAGCTCGGGGTCTTCGCGCTGGGCGAGGCCGAGGCGTGCGCGGCCGACCTCCCGTACGGGATCGCCGGCATTCCGTCGGCCTGCGGCATCGCCGGCCGTCTCGACGCCTTTCTGCATGCGCGCCCGGAGGTTCCCGGCATCCCGTTTCTGGCCGCCGCGCTGTCCTATGTGCACCAAGACCTCGGGTTCGCTGGCGACGCGTTTGTGCACGAGCTGGCGCAGGCGATCCTCGGCTGCCAGTATCCCGAGCCCGTGCGCATGCTGCCGTTTTGCGAAAATATCGTGCGGCGCTATCTAGAGAAGGAGATGTTGGGCGACCGTCCTGTCGCCGGCAGGATCGATCTATTTGCCGTGGAGGGTGCGACCGCCGGCATCACGTATGTCTTCAATACGTTGCGGGCAAACGGCGTACTTGCCGCCGGCGATACGATCGCGATCGGGACGCCGATCTTCACGCCGTATATCGAAATCCCGCTGCTGTCCGACTATCGGCTCGTCGAATTGCCGATCGCGGCCGACGAAGCGGCCGGCTGGCAGTATCCGGAACCTCAGCTCGACAAATTGCTTGATCCGCGGGTCAAGGCGTTTCTGCTGGTCAATCCGGGCAACCCGACCGCAGTCAAGATCGACCTCGGCGGACTTCAACATATCGCCGGCATCGTCGCGCGCCGGCCGGATCTGATCATTCTGAGTGACGACGTCTATGGCGCGTTCGCCGACGATTTTGTGTCGCTGGTTGCGCTGTGCCCGCACAACACGATTCTGATCTACTCCTTCTCGAAATATTTCGGGTGCACCGGCTGGCGCCTCGGCCTCGTCGCCGCGCATGCAGAGAACGTCGTCGATGCGACGATCGCCGCGCTGCCGGAGCATCGGCTTGAAGAGATCGATGCCCGCTATGCCTCGCTTGTCCTCGATCCGCGCCGGCTCAAGTTCATCGACCGGCTGGCGGCGGACAGCCGCGCCGTCGCACTCAATCATACCGCCGGCCTGTCAACGCCGCAGCAGGTCCAGATGGCGCTGTTCGCGCTGGCGGGGCTGATGGATGTGGAAGATCGCGGCAAGAACGCGATGAAGCGGCTGATCCGCCGCCGCTGTCGCACGCTGTGGCAGGGTCTCGGCGTGCCGGCGCCGGAGGACGCCAACGCCACCGGCTATTACGCAATACTCGACCTCGAAGTGCTCGGGACGCAGCTCTATGGCCGCGACTTTGCGCAATGGCTGCTGCGGACGAAGGACCCACTCGAGATCCTGCTGCGCCTCGCCGAGGAGAGCGGCGTCGTGCTGCTGCCCGGCAAGGGGTTCGCGACGCCGCACCCCTCCGCCCGCGTCTCGCTGGCCAATCTCCATGAGCGCGATTACGCCCGGATCGGCCCTGCCATCCGGACATTGCTGGCGGCCTATTTCGAGGAGTATCGCGGCGGCGCCGCCGCGGCCGGCAAGCGGCGCGAGCAGCCGTCAGCCGCGGTTCGGTCCCCCTGTCAGTGACGGGTGTCGGTCGTCACCTCGAACGAGGCCATCACATATTGCTTCTCGATCCGTTCGAGAAGGTCGAGCGGCGGACCGGCGATCTCCGCCCGCTTCCATGCGATCTCGAACCAGACCCGCGGTTCACCGTTGCCGGGCTCCCGGTCTTGCCGGTGGAAATAGGCGCGGCACCCGTAGCGGGCGGCGATGCCAGGCAGCTCGAATACGCCGGGACCATCCGGTCGGTCGCGGATCGCCAGCATGCCGCGCTGCTCGCGCGGCAGCCGCAGGTCGATCCATTTGAGCGCCCACAGCGTGAAGGTCGCGAGCGCGGTCGCGATGATGCCCAATTCGAGCTGTCCGCCGCCAAAGCAGAGCCCGATCACGGTGATGACCCATAAGGTCGCCGCCGTCGTGACTCCGGCCACCAGATCGCGGCGCCGGAAGATGGCGCCGGCGCCGATGAAACCGACCCCCGTCAGAATCCCGAGCGGCAGGCGCATCAGGTCCATGACGCCGAACGAGTCGCTCGTCCTGCCGCCGATCGGCAGCAGAATGTTGGCCTGGATCATCGCGACGGAGGCCGCCAGCGCGACGAGGATCGTCGTCCGCAGACCTGCCGCTTCGCCGCGGGTGCCGCGGTTGAGGCCGATGATCGCCCCGGCGAGCATCGTCAGCAACAGGCGGAGCAGAATGTCCGGCCAGGTCGGGTAAAGCGGCATTGCATTCGGCGTATCGGTCATCGCATGCTCAATGCTAGCTGTAATTTTCGCAATGGGCTTGGGCGACGCGGCGCTGGTCGCAGCCGAACGGCCCAACGCCCGCTTGCTCCTGAGCAGCCGCTCACGGCAGCCGCAGCAGCGCCATAAATAGGGCTGCCCACCCTTTTGATATGAATCAACGACGCTGGCGCGGTACCAGGCTGAGATCGTCTCTGTCGTGAGGTCGTCGATCGAGCCTCATGCCGAGCTGTTTGCCCACGGCGCCGATATCGGCGTCCGCGGGATCGGCCCGACGTGCGCTTCCGCCTTCGAGCAGGCGGCGCTGGCGCGAGCCGGTCGATCGCGTCCGCCACAGGCCGGCGGTCGAGCCGAAAGGAGCGAATTTGACAGCGCTCAAGGTGAAGCAGCGCGGCCACGATGGCGCCTGGGTCGCCGAGTGCATCGACGTCTGAATAGGTGATGTGAGCAATGGACTTATCGCGGCTGCACAGGGTCTCGGCTTCGGAATGGCGGCTCGAACCCGAGGATGGGATGCGCGTTCCGGCCGTGCTGTATGGCGATGCAGGCCTCATCGCCGACATGGACGACAAGGTGGCGGAGCAGATCGGCAATGTCGCCCGCCTGCCGGGGATCGTCGATGCGGCCTATACGATGCCTGACGCGCACTGGGGCTACGGCTTTCCAATTGGCGGCGTCGCCGCCTTCGATCCGGAAGCTGGCGGCGTCGTGTCGGCCGGTGGCGTCGGGTTCGACATTTCCTGCGGCGTGCGCACGCTGCTGACCGGGCTGAAGCGCGCCGACATCGAACACGTGAAGGATTCGCTGGCGGACAGCCTCTACCGCACGATCCCGGCCGGGCTCGGCAGCACGGGCGCCATCGTCCTCGACGAGATCGAGATGGATCGCATGCTCGCGGGCGGCGCGCGCTGGGCCTTCGGGCAGGGTTACGGACGGATGGAGGACCTCGATTGCATTGAGGAGCGCGGTGCGATGCCAGGGGCCCGGCCCGACGCCGTGTCCTCCCGCGCCAAGGAACGCCAGCGCGCCGAGATGGGCACGCTCGGCTCGGGCAATCATTATCTCGAAGTGCAGGAGGTAGCGGCGATCTCGGATATTAAAGTCGCGGCTGCATTCGGGCTCGCGCTGGGTGATGTTGTCGTCAGCATTCATTGCGGCTCGCGCGGCCTCGGCCACCAGATCGGCACCGATTTCCTGCGCGAGATGGCGCTGGCGGCGCCGGCGCACGGCATCAAGCTGCCCGACCTCGAACTCGCCTGCGCGCCGATCCGGTCGGAGCTCGGTGAACGCTATCTCGGCGCGATGCGCGCCGGCATCAACTGCGCGCTGGCCAACCGCCAAATCCTGACGCATCTGACGCGCCGGGTGTTCGCGCATTTCTTCCCGGACGCAACATTGCCGGTGCTGTTCGACGTCTCGCACAACACTTGCAAGGAAGAAGAGCACGAGATTGCCGGGAAACGCCAGCGCCTGTTCGTCCATCGCAAGGGCGCGACGCGCGCGTTCGGCGCCGGCAACCCCGACCTGCCCACCGCGTTCGTCGCGACCGGGCAACCGGTGTTCATCGGCGGCAGCATGGGGACTCCGTCGGCGATCATGGTCGGCCCCGCCCAGCGCCCGGAGCACGCCTTCGCCTCGTCCTGCCACGGCGCCGGCCGGCAGATGAGCCGGCACCAAGCGCTGAAACACTGGCGCGGGCGGGCGGTAGTCGACGAACTGCGCGAGCGCGGCATCATCATCAAGAGCCCATCATTGCGCGGCGTCGCCGAGGAAGCGCCAGGCGCCTACAAGGACAGCACGGCGGTCGTCGAGGCGGCCCACGCTGCCGGTCTTTCCCGCAAGGTCGCGACCCTGCAGCCGGTCATCTGCATCAAGGGCTGAGCGGGCATGCGCGCGAACAGCCGCAGCGAC
>JASIAN010000276.1 GCA_030042035.1 Alphaproteobacteria bacterium
GGGCGCGTTCCAGGCGGCGCAGGGCGCGCGCCAGCGCCCGCCCCGCGCCGGCCTCGCCGTCGATCTCGGCGATCGCATCGGCCACCGCCTCGCCGATGCGCTCGGCGTTCTGGAGGAGCGCACGGCGGGCGCCGAGCCGCTCCTCCTCGTCGCCGTCCGGCGCGAGCGCATCGAGTTCGGCCTTGTGATGGCGCAGCATATCCTCTTCGGCGCGCGCTTCGCCGAGGCGGCGGGCGGCGACGTCAGCGTGCGCCGCGGCCGCACGCCAGTCGCGCCATACCCCGGCCAGCGCATCCGCATCGATTTCGGCGAAGGCGTCGAGCAGTGCGCGATGCGTCGCAGAATCCAACAGGCCGCGCTGCTCGCCCTGGCCCTGGATCTCGACGAGGCTGTCGCCCAACTCGCGCAACAGGCCGACGCTCGCCGGCTCGTCATTGACAAAGGCGCGGCTCCTGCCGTCGGCCGCGACGAGGCGGCGCAGCACGATCGTGCCCGCGAGGTCCGAGACGATGCCGGCCTCGCGCAGAATCGCCGCCGCCGGATGGTTGTGTGCGACCGCGAACTCGGCGGCGACGGCGGCTTGCTCGGCGCCGGGGCGGACGAGGCCCGCATCGGCCCGCCGCCCCAGCGCGAGGCCAAGCGCATCCAGCAGGATCGACTTGCCGGCGCCGGTCTCGCCGGTCAACACACACAGCCCCGGCCGGAACGACAGCGACAGGCGGTCGATCAGGACGACATCGCGGATCGTGAGGCCGAGCAGCATCGCCGCCAATCATAGCATAGCGGGCCCGCTGCTCGCTCCGTCGCGTGCGGCTAGCGGGGCGGGGCGGATTTGAGCTTGAGACCGAGCAGCGGCGCGATTGCCTCGGCCGGCAGCTTGGTGTAGCCGCGCGGCGGCTCGAACAAAGTCGCCGGCTGCGGCCCAATGCGGACACGCGAGAGTTCCCAGCGCACCCGCACCGGCCGGCCGCGTTTGCCGATGAAGACGCCGCTGAGCTTCATCGGGATGCCGTCGCGGCTGAGCCACACCATGCCCTCGGCGCGGCCCTCCTGCACCGTCTCGTCGATCGCAAATTCGCTCGTCGCGACGCCGTTGACGATGGCTGCGCCGCGCGGCTGTTTAGTGACGTCGCGGCCGTCGAGCAGCCGCCATTCCGGCGGGATCACGAACTCGACGATGGTCTTAAGCTGCGGCAGCACGACCTCGCCCAAGGGGCTGCCGTCGCGCAACAGAAAGATCGGCCGAAACGCGGCGATTTGTTGCTCGTGCCGCTCTTCACCCGGCATGGCCCAGATTTTGCCTGTGTAGGTACGGCCGTCGATCGCAAGCGTGCGGTCGGCGGTGAACCCGACCCGCGGGTCGCCGATCATTGCGCCGGAGGCCGGCGGTGCGGCGAGCAACGTGGCAAGGGCTAGCAGGAACAGGAACCGGTGCATCGTGAGCCGTCCTATCGGTCGAATGCGGCGGCATCGCGGCAGGCGGTGGTGGCGCCGATCGGGATTGCTTTGGGTTGCTCGCGATGACGCAGAAGTCTGCCATTGCGAGGAGCGCAGCGACGACGCAATCTCGTCGCAGCGGGCGGCAGCGAGGGCAGGCTATGAGCGGCAGGATCGAGGCGCGGCTGAAGGAACTCGGCATCGAACTGCCGCAGCAGCAGGCGCCGTGGGCGAATTATGTGCCGTATACGATCTCCGGCGAGCTTGTGTTCATCTCCGGCCAGATCTGCCAGTGGAACGGCGAGCGGCGGCATGTCGGCAGGCTCGGCGGGTTTGTCAACTGCGCGCCCGATTTCACCGACATGCCGCAGGTCATCAACGGCGCCTCCGACCTGATGGTCGAAATCTTCGGCGACATCGGACGCCACGCTCGTCTCGCGGTCGGCGCGAGTTCGTTGCCGGGCGGGCTCGCCGTCGAAATCGAAGCGACGTTCGAGATCGGCTGAGAGTGAGAGCCGCAATGAACGACACCGGCGAACCGATCACCCTCACCGTGCATGGTGCGATCCGCGAGATCGCCGCTGGCGAATGGGATGCCTGCGCCGGCGGCAACAACCCGACCGTCTCGCACGTGTTTCTCAACGCGCTGGAGGAGAGCGGCTCGGCCACCGCGCGCTCGGGCTGGGCGCCGCAGCATCTGGCGTTCCGCGATCGCGCCGGCCGCCTCCTCGGCGCCGTGCCGATGTATCTGAAGAGCCATTCCTACGGTGAATATGTGTTCGACTGGGGCTGGGCCGACGCCTATGAGCGCGCTGGCGGCCGCTATTACCCGAAGCTGTTGGCCGCGGTGCCGTTCACGCCGGTGCCGGGGCCGCGCCTCCTCGTCGCACCGGCTGCGCCGGCCGCGACGAAGGCGCATCTGATCGCCGGCCTTGTCGAACTGGCGCGCCAGCGCAAGCTGTCGTCGGTGCACGTCAATTTCCCGGAAGAAGAGGATTTCGGTCGGCTCGCCGAAGCCGGGTTCTTACAGCGGGTCGGCCAGCAGTTTCATTGGACGAACCAGGGCTACCGCGATTTCGACGATTATCTTGCCGCGCTCAACCACCGCAAGCGCAAGGCGGTCAAAAAGGAGCGGCGGGAGGCGCTGGCCGGCGGCCAGATCGAGATCGATCTGCTGACCGGCTCCGCCCTCAACGAGAAAGCCTGGGACGCGTTCTACCGGCTCTACCTCGGCACGTCCGACCGCAAATGGGGGCAGGCCTACCTGACCCGCCGGTTCTTTTCGATGATTGGCGAGCGCATGCCCGACAACATCGTCTTGTTCATGGCGCGGCGCGGCCGCGACTACGTCGCCGGCGCGTTCAATCTGTTGGGCCGCGACACGATTTACGGCCGCAACTGGGGCGCCCACCGCGAATACCGTTTTCTGCACTTCGAATGCTGCTATTACCGGGCGATCGAATTCGCTTGTCAGCACGGTCTACAGCGGGTCGAAGCGGGCGCGCAGGGGCCTCACAAATTGCAGCGCGGCTATCTGCCGGTGCCGACCTACAGCGCGCACTGGATCCCCGATCCCGGCTTCCGCCGCGCCGTCGCACAGTTTCTCACCCGCGAACGCGACATGGTCGAGCAGAAGATCGAGCACCTCGCCGAATACTCCCCCTTCCGCCACGCGGAAGAGGACGGCGCACCCTGAAGATTCACAGAGAGGATGCGCCGTACCGTTGATCAAATCGGCGCATCTGCTGTCTCGAACGCAACGAGAAACTCACTGGGAACGGCCCACGCCTGATCTCGCACCGGATTTGCACGATCTGACCTGTGGAACTGCCGCACTTTCCCGACACCTGCCGTAAAAATATGGTTTGCTGGGCAGCGTACCGCTAAATCCGCGGCGCCGAACCGAACCAGCCCTGCAGCCGGGTTATGCCCGGGCCGGCTGGGCGGCGATTTCACGGCCAAGCGTCGAGAGCGCGGTTGCGACGATATGACGGGCGTTGAGGCCGGCGGTCTCGTATTGCGCCGCCGGCGAATCGTGGTCGAGGAACACGTCGGGCAGGCACATCGTGCGGATTTTGAGGCCGTGGTCGAGCTGCCCCGACATCGCCAGATGCTGCAGCACAAAGCTGCCGAAGCCGCCGATCGCGCCCTCCTCGATCGTGATGACGACCTCGTGCTCGCGGACGAGGCGGTTGACGAGATCGGTGTCGAGGGGCTTCGCAAACCGTGCGTCGGCGACCGTCGTCGACAGGCCGTGCGCGGCCAGTTCCTGCGCCGCCTTCAGGCACTCGGCAAGGCGGCCGCCGAAATTCAACAGCGCGATCTTGGTGCCCTCGCGCAAAATGCGGCCACGGCCGATCTCCAGCGGCACGCCGATTTCCGGCAGCGGCACGCCGACGCCTTCGCCGCGCGGATAGCGCACGGCCGAGGGCGCATCATCGATCGCGACGCAGGTCGCGACCATGTGCACGAGATCCGCCTCATCGCCCGCCGCCATGATGACGAAACCGGGCAGGCAGCCGAGATAGGTCACGTCGAACGAGCCGGCATGCGTCTGGCCGTCGGCGCCGACCAGGCCGGCGCGGTCGATGGCAAAGCGCACCGGCAGTTTCTGGATCGCGACATCGTGCACGACCTGGTCGTAGGCGCGCTGCAGAAACGTCGAATAGATCGCCGCAAACGGCTTCATGCCCTCGGCCGCCAGGCCGGCGGCAAACGTCACCGCATGCTGCTCGGCGATGCCGACATCGAACGTGCGCGTCGGAAATCTGTCGCCGAACAGGTTGAGGCCGGTGCCGGACGGCATCGCCGCCGTGATCGCGACGATGCGCGCGTCCTTCTCCGCCTCGCAGATCAGCGATTTGGCGAAGACGGTCGTGTATTGCGGCGCCTTTGCGGCCGATTTGGCCTGCGCGCCGGTGATCACGTCGAACTTGGCGACGCTGTGCCACTTGTCGTCGGCCTGCTCGGCCGACAGATAGCCGTGCCCCTTCTCGGTCACGACGTGGATCAGCACCGGACCGCCCTCGCCGCTGTTGCGCACGTTTTTCAGCACCGGCAGCAGATGGTCGATGTTGTGGCCGTCGATCGGCCCGACGTAATAGAAGCCCAGCTCCTCGAACAAGGTGCCGCCGGTCACAAAGCTGCGGGCGAGCTCCTCGGCCCGCCGCGCCATGTGTTCCAGCCGCTTCGGCAGATGGCGCGCCATTTCGCCGCCGATGTGGCGCAGCGACATGAACGATTTCGACGACAGAACCCGCGACAGATAGGCGCTCATCGCGCCGACCGGCGGGGCTATCGACATGTCGTTGTCGTTGAGGATGACGATGAGGCGCGAATCCATCGAGCCGGCGTTGTTCATCGCCTCATAAGCCATGCCGGCGCTCATCGCACCGTCGCCGATGACGGCGATGACATTGCGGCTCTCGCCCTTGAAGTCGCGCGCCACGGCCATGCCGAGCCCGGCCGAGATCGAGGTCGAGCTGTGGGCCGCGCCAAACGGGTCGTATTCGCTCTCCGAGCGCTTCGTGAAGCCGGACAGGCCGCCGCCCTGGCGGATCGTGCGGATGCGGTCGCGCCGCCCGGTCAGGATTTTGTGCGGGTAGGCCTGGTGGCCGACATCCCAAATGAGCCGGTCGTGCGGCGTGTCGAACACGTAGTGCAGCGCCACCGTCAGCTCGACGACGCCAAGCCCGGCGCCGAAATGGCCGCCGGTGATCGACACCGCATCGATCAGCTCGGCCCGCAACTCATCGGCGACCTGCCGGAGATCGGATTCCGGCAGTTTGCGCAGGTCGGCCGGCGCATTGATGCGGTCCAAGAGCGGCGTGCGGTTGGAGATGTGGAGGGGCTTCTGGTCCAAGGTCGGGCTCCTCGCGCTCACGTGCGGCGGTTTACGACATATCGCGCGATTTGTCGTAAAAGTTCCGCCCTTTCTTCGAACCCTTCGAGATGGGCAATCGCCTGATCAATCAATAGTTCGGCCTGGGCCCGTGCCCGTTCAACCCCAAGGATGGACACGAACGTCGCCTTGCCGGCCGCGGCGTCGGCGCCGACCGGTTTGCCGGTTTCGGCGGCCGAGCCCTCGACATCGAGCAGGTCGTCGGCGATCTGGAATGCGAGGCCGAGATCGTGCGCGTAGCCGCGCAGCGCCGTGCGCAGGTCGCCGCCCGCCTTGGCGAGGATCGCGCCCGATTCGCAGGCAAATGCGATCAGCGCGCCGGTCTTCATGCGCTGCAGCCGGGTGATGGCGCCGATATCGAGCGTCTGGCACTCAGCGATCAGGTCGATCATCTGGCCGCCGACCATGCCGGCCGGACCGGCGGCCGCCGCCAGCGCGCCGACCAGTTCGCAACGCACCGCCCCCTCGCCGTGCGTGTCGGGGTGCGCCAGCACCCCGAAGGCCATCGTCAACAGCCCGTCGCCAGCGAGGATCGCGGTCGCCTCATCGAATTCGATGTGGCAGGTCGGCCGGCCGCGCCGCAGATCGCTGTCGTCCATCGCCGGCAGGTCGTCGTGGATCAGCGAATAGGTGTGCACCATCTCGACCGCTGCCGCGACCTGCAGGGCGCTGCGCCGCGCCACCCCGAACAGCCGCGCCGCGGCGAGCACCAAAAGCGGCCGCAGCCGCTTGCCGGGCGCCAATGCCGAATAGCGCATCGCCTCGTAGACGCGCCCCTCGAGCCCGGGTGGCACGCCGAGCAGCCGGTCGGTCAGCGCATCGGTGAGCCGGGCGGCGATCGCCGTCGCCTCGGCGACCGAAACGCTGTCAGGCCACAGTCTCTCGGTCACGTGTCCTCGCGAACAGGGTCAATTCGGCACATGACTGCTACTCAAGCTTGGCCGGCTGGGCATTAGCCGCGCCGTCCGGCCCGATGACGATGCGCTCAACCCGCTGCTGCGCCTCATTGAGCTTTTGCTCGCAATGGCGCTTCAACTGCGCGCCGCGCTCATAGCATTGGATCGCCTCGTCAAGCTTAACTTGCCCCGCTTCGAGCCGCCGCACGATCTGCTCCAACTCGGCCAACGCATCCTCGAAGCTCAGCGATGCGATGTCGGGCGTTTCGCTCGGATCGCTCATCTCCGCCCCTCTGCGGCCGCGATGGCGGCTGACCGCGCGCCGGCCTCTTATCGTAACGCGCGAATAGCCGCTTTGCTTAATAAATTACAACAGGCCCGTTCACACCGACAGCAAGACGCGGACATGCGCCGCCGCGCTGCGGCCAAGCGCAGCCAGGTCATAGCCGCCCTCCAAGGTCGACACGACGCGACCCGCGGCATGCTGCCGGGCCAGTTCGAGGAGCTGCTCGGTCGCCCACATATAGTCGCTCTCGTCGAGCCGCAACTGGGCCAGCGGATCGTCGCGGTGCGCATCGAAGCCGGCCGAGATCAGCAGCATCTCGGGGCGGAACGCATCGAGCGCGGGCAGGATCGCGTCACTGAAGCCGAGCCGGAACTGGCGCGATCCGGCGCCCGGCGGCAACGGCACATTGACGATGTTGCCGATCCCCGTCTCACTCCTGGCGCCGGTGCCGGGATAAAGCGGCGACTGGTGCGTCGATCCGTAGAAAAACCCCGCATCCGCGGCGAAACAGGCCTGCGTGCCGTTGCCGTGATGCACGTCGAAATCGACGACCGCGATGCGGCTGAGGTCGTGTGCGGCGCGCGCCCGATGCGCCCCGATCGCGACATTGTTGAAGAGGCAGAAGCCCATCGACCGCTGCGGCTCGGCATGGTGCCCGGGCGGGCGCACGGCGCAGAAGGCGTTGTTTCCCTCACCCGCGGCGACGGCATCGACCGCCGCGACGACGGCGCCGGCGGCGTGCAGCGCCGCGCGGCCCGACGCTGGACACAGCACCGTATCCGCATCGATACCCCGATGCCCCTCGCGCGGCACCGCCGCCAGCAGCCGCTCGACAAACCGGCGCGGATGCACCCGCGCGATCTCGTCGATCGCGGCCTCAGGCGCTGACCGGCGGTCGAGGCGGGCGAACTCGGGCGCCGCCAGCGCCTCCAGCACCGCGCGCAGGCGGGCCGGCGATTCCGGGTGGTAGTGCCCCGGATCGTGTTCGAGGCAGGCCGGGTGGGTATAGAGAAGCGTCGTCATCGCCGTCGCCCCAGAGCGTCGATGCCGCGAGTGTCGCACAAAGTGCCGGCCGGCTGAACGGCTGATGCCGCTGCCTCCGCAACCATCGTTGGCGACCGCAGCGCGGCTGTTTGCCTGCTGCGGCGGGTGCGGTAAGGTCGGCGGCGCCCGCGCATACCGGCCCCGGAAGGCGCGATGACGATTAGCGACGAGACCCTGCCGCCGCCGCTGGCGATGCCACCGCCGCCGGGGCGGCCACTGTCGGCGCTGCATTTCCTGCCGCCGCGTCTGGCGGCGCCGCAATGACGCGCATCGCGGGGCAGCCGTGGCTGCACGAACCGGCGCTCAACCGACTGTTGGCGGCGCTGACAAAAGCCGGGATTGCGGCGCGCTTCGTCGGCGGCTGTGTGCGCGATGCGCTGCTCGAGCAGCCGATCGCCGACATCGATCTCGCGACCCCGGCCCGCCCCGAACAGGTCATGGCTGCGCTCGCCGCGGCCGGCATCAAGGCGGTGCCCACCGGCGTCGCGCACGGCACGGTCACCGCGGTCGTCGACACGCCATCGCCGCCACGCCATTTCGAGATCACAACGCTGCGGCGCGACGTCGAGACCTACGGTCGGCATGCCCGCGTCGCGTTTGGCGCCGATTGGCGCGAGGACGCGGCGCGGCGCGACTTCACGATCAACGCCATCTATCTCGACCCCGACGGCACGGTGCATGACCCGGTCGGCGGGCTCGCCGATCTCAACGCGCATCGCGTCCGATTCGTCGGCGATGCGGCGACCCGCATCGCCGAAGACGTGCTGCGCGTGCTGCGTTATTACCGCTTCGAAGCCCGATTCGGCCATGGGGCGGGCGACCCGGCGGCGCGCGCCGCCTGCCGCGGCGCCGTCCCGCTGCTGGCAACCCTGTCGGCCGAGCGGGTCGCGGGCGAGCTGCTGCGACTGCTCGCCCTCCCCGCCCCCGTCCCGGCGCTGCGGATGATGGCGGAGGACAGCGTGCTGACAGCGGTTTTGCCCGAGGCGACGCGCATCGATCGGCTGGATCGCCTGATCGCGATCGAGCCCGCGCCCGATGCGCTGCGTCGTCTCGCCGCGCTCGTCGCGGCGGGTGCCGATGCGATGGCCGCGATGGCCGAGCGGCTGCGGCTGTCGAACGCTGAGCGCGACCGCCTCGTCGGCCTGGCGCCGCCATGGCCGATAGACCCGACCGCCGATGATCGCGGCCGGCGGCTGACGCTCTATCGCCTGGGCGCCGATCGCCTTGTCGATCTGGCGATGCTCGTCCTCGCTGACGGCGGTCCGGCCGCAGCGGAAGGATTCCTGGAACTTGCGGCGAATTGGCAGCCGCCGGCTTTCCCGCTCGCCGGCCGCGACGTGCTGGCGCTCGGCATCGCGCCGGGCCCGCAAATCGGTCGGCTGCTGGCGGCGGTGCGGCAATGGTGGGAGGCAGGCGATTTCACCGCGGACCGCGGCGCCTGCCTCGCCCGCCTGCGGGAGATCGCCCAGGGCGATCGTCAATAGGCGATCGTCAATCGTAGAGGAACGTATCGCGGAAAGGCCGGGCACAGACCTGGCGCAAGCTGACCGACCCGCACCGGTTCTGCCGCGGCCCGCAGCGCGACAGCGAGCGCAATGCCCTTCAGCCGCTCGCCGCCCGTCTCGATGAAGCTGCGCAGTTCCGGCCGGTCGCTGCCGCGATCCACAAGATCGCACGAATTGAGGGCGATTCGCGCCGGGCGGAACGGATCGGACTGGTCGCAGGCGCCAGAGTGCGGGCAGCGGGCCACTCGCCGTCCGCCGCAGGCCGGTCGCCGGGTGCGGCGGCTCGGCCGCCAGCGGCAGCGCGGCGCCGCTGTCGCGGTGCGGCAATGAGGCGCGGCGGGTTCGCGCATTTTTTTCCGCCGCGACGGAACTTTCGGTTGGTTGCCAGGTTCTCGCAAGACGATATGATGCGCGTGCATTTTCTCCGCGTGGTCACCGCGCCGGAGGCGTGGTTCGGTAGGGCAAGACGCGTAGCAACAAGCGATAAGCTCGGTTCTTTTTGCGAGGAAAGAGGGACATGACCAAGCTCATGAAAACACGCTCACTGACCCTGGCGCGGGTGCTCGTTCTGTGCTCGCCGGCACTGCTGCTCGCCGCTTGCGCTCAGCCCGCGCCGCCGCCGCCACCGGAGGCGTGCGATGCGTGCGCCCTGGCGCATCAGGCGCTGTCGACCGCCAACGAAGCGCTGTCGACCGCTCAGGCGGCACTGGCAAAAGCCAATGCGATGTATCAGCGCGGGCTTGTAAAATAGCTTATTTCGGGCTCTGCTCCCGCCGCGTTCCGCGGCGCGGCGGGGGTTGCGTTTGCCGCGTCAATTTTTTGGGGTAGAGGCGATGAAGTGGGCGCTGTCGCCGCAATGCCGACAGGCGCGGCGTGAGGCGCCACGGTGGTACGATTGGCTTTTGCCCGTTCTGCTTGGGGTTGCGGCGCTGACGGCGGCACCGGCATTCGCGGCCGAATTTCCGCTCGTGCCCGGCCAGACCGTGATCGGCCAGCTGCAGTCTTATATCGTCAAAAAAGGCGAGGTGTTCGGCGACATCGCGCGGCGCTTTGATGTCGGCTACACCGAACTCGTCGAGGCCAACCCCGGTGTCGATCCCTGGCTGGTTCGGCCCGGCACCCGGGTCACGATCCCGTCGCTCTTCATTTTGCCGGCGGCGCCGCACCGCGGCATCGTCCTCAACCTTGCGCAATACCGCCTTTTCTATTTTCCGCCGGGTGGCCGCAAAGTTTTCACCTACCCGGTTGGCGTCGGCGTCATCGGCTGGGGCACGCCGTTTGGCACGACCCGGATCGTCTGGAAGGAGCCGCACCCGACCTGGATCCCGCCGGCCTCGATGCGCAAGGTCGAGCCCAACCTGCCGCTGCGGGTCGGACCGGGACCGGACAACCCGCTCGGCGACTACGCGCTGCATCTCGGCTGGCCGCGTGATCTGATCCACGGAACCGACCGGCCGGACGGCGTTGGGCGCAATGTCAGCCACGGATGCATACATCTTTACCCCGAGGACATCGCGCAGCTGTTCAAGCTGGTCTCGGTCGGCACGCTGGTGCGCACGGTCAATGAGCCGGTGGTTGCCGGCTGGGCCGGCGACCGGCTTTACGTGATGGTCCATCCGACGCAGAAGCAGGTCCAGGAGATCGACATCGCGCAGCCGGTGACGCCCGACCCGGCCAGGGGCGTCCGGGAACTCGTGCAGCGGATCGCCGGCCAATATGCTGGCGCGGTCAATTGGCAGGCGGTCGATCGCGCTGCCGCCGAACGCACCAACATGCCGGTTGTCGTCGCCGACATAGCGGCCCCCGTCGCGCAGGCGCAACCGGAGCCGCCGCCCGGCCCGCGCCAGGCGCAGCCTCAACCCGCGCCGGTCTTGGGACAAGATTTCGGCCGCGAGGTGCAGGAGGCTTATGCCCGCACGCTGGCGCTGCAGCAGCACGCGCCGCGCACGACGGCAGCACCCGGGCCGCCGATCCCGCTCATCAACGGCGCGGCGGCGCAGCCGCCAGCCGCCGACCCGCCGCAGTACCCCTATGTCGATCCGGCGCAGTCGCCGGAAGAGGCCGAGCAGTCGTTTGACCGCGCGATGCGGATGTTCGAGCGCGCCGAGCACCTGGACGATGGGCGATAGCGAGGCGTCTGCGCGTCGCTCAACCCCCCGCTTTGTATTCCTCGGCCAATGCCCGATAGTGCGCCGCCACCCAGCGCATATAAGCCTGCTCCTCGGGTTTCAACGCGCGCGTGAAGCGCGCCGGCGTCCCGGCCCACAATTCGCCCGCCGGCACGCGTTTCCGCGGCGTCACGACGGCGCCGGCCGCGACCATCGCGCCGCCCTCGACAACGGCGCGGTCCATTACGCACGCCTTCATGCCGACAAAAGCGCCCGGTTCGAGCCGGCAGCCGTGCAATAAGGCCATATGGCCGACCGCGACCCCCTCGCCAATGACGCACTCGTTCCGCTCGCCCGAGCCACCCGGAAAGTCCTCGAACGTGACGTGGAGCACCGTGCCGTCCTGGATGTTGGCGCCGGCGCCGATGCGAATCGCCGCATCGTCGCCGCGGATGACGCAATTGAACCAGATATTCGCATGCGGCCCAATCTCGACATCGCCGATCACGACCGCATTGGGCGCAAGGAACGCCGTCGGGTCGATGCGCGGCAAGCGGTTGTGATAGGGCAGGATCAGCGGTCCCATGGCGCGGCCTTTCCTCTCGCCCGCAGCACGTTGCGGCGGTGCTATAGCAGCGTTGCAGATCGGCAAAGCGTTTTTCGCCGCAAACAGCGATTTTCGCGCGGGCGCCTGTTGGGGTATCGTGGCGCAACGGAACTGCGGCACGTCGCCGCAAAGGAGGAGATGCAAGGATGGCTGGAAATTTCGCGCCGCTCAATTGCCTGAAGGGCGTTCGGGTTGTCGATCTGACGCAGTTCGAGGCCGGGCCGACCTGCACCGAAGCCTTGGCGTGGCTCGGCGCGGAGGTCGTCAAGATCGAGAACCCGAAATCGGGCGATCCCGGCCGGCGCATCGCCAGCACCGACGCGAAGGCGCATGATTCGTTCTATTTCAAGATCCTCAACGCGAACAAGAAATCGGCGACGGTCGATCTGAAGACCCCGGAGGGCGTGCGCCTCGTCAAGGAACTCGTCAAAAAGGCCGACGTCTTCGCCGAGAATCTCGCCCCCGGCACGATCGAGCGCCTGGGCCTCGGCTACGACGTGCTGAAGGCGATCAACCCCGGCATCATCTACTGCCAGGTCAAGGGCTTCGGCGAGGGCAGCCCGTACGAGAAGTCGCTCGCGTTCGACATGATCGCGCAAGCTTCGGGCGGCACGATGAGCGTGACCGGCGAACCCGGCCGCCAGCCGTGCAAGCCGGGCGCGACGATCGGCGACACCGGCACCGGCATGCTGATGGCGATCAGCGTGTTGGGCGCGCTTTACGAGAAGCAGGCGACCGGCAAGGGACGCCGCCTGCAGCTCGCGATGCAGGATTCGGTCATGCACTACATCCGCACCTCGTTTGCGGTCATGAACCAGCAGGGCAACAAGAAGGCGGCGCCGCGCATGGGCGCGCAGAGCACGTCCGGCGCGCCGGCGCCGTGCGGCATCTATCCGTGCAAGCCGGGCGGCTATAACGACTACGTCTATATCTTCTGCAGCCGCGCCAACCCCGAACACTGGGACCGGCTTTTGAAGGTGATCGGCCGCGAGGACCTGATCGGCGACCCGCGCTTTGCGACGAACGAAGACCGCAACGCCAACGAAGCTTTCATCAACGAGGTCATCACCGAGTGGACGAAGAACCACACGAAGGTCGAGGCGATGCAGATCATCGGCGCGGCCGGCGTGCCGGCGGGCGCGGTGCACGACACGCTCGAACTGCAGAACGACGAGAGCTTCCAGCAGCGAGGCATCATGCAGACGATGCACCACCCGGACGGCGATTGGGTGTGCGAAGCGTGGCCGGTGCGCTTTGACGGCAAGCCGCCCGAACTGTTGCCGTCGCCCAAGCTCGGCCAGCACACCGAGGAAGTCTTCTCCGCTTGGCTCGGCCTCAGCCACGCCGACGTCGAGAAGCTGCGCGCCGAAAAAGTCCTCGGCCGCTAGGTTCTCCGCCGCCGGCGCTGCACCCTCTCAACGATCGCGGCCGGCGCCGCCTCCGGCCGCATCGCTGTCGCCGCCGGCGAACGCCGCGATCGGAAGAGACCGCAGACCCCTCACAGGCGGGCTTTTGCTGACGCTCGTCACCGGCTGCAGCAGCCGCACCGTGAGGCGCAGGCCGGGGCGATTGTCGGCCAATTCGACGACGCTGCCGTGTGCTCGGCAATCGCCGCGACGAGGCTCAGTCCGAGACCGTTGCCGGGGGTCGTGCGGCTCGCTTCCAGCCGGTAGGAGCGACGAAAGACGAGATGGCCCTCCTCGGTGAGGCCGCCCGCGACGTAATCCGCCGTCTCCGGGTCATCTTCGACGACAAGAATCTTCATCAAGCGCGTCCCTAGCGGGCTGCAGACCTGCGCGGCGGCCCGGCCGGCGTCAAGTTACAAAATCCCAATCTGCGGACAATGTTCCGGCAATTTCGGCGCGTGTATAAGCGGCAAAGCGTGCCGGTTGAGCAGCCCTGTGCAGCCCCGAATGAACGTCCGGTCCCCGCTTCTCGCCGCATGCGTCGCCGCCGCCGGGCTCGCCGGTTGCGCCAGCTATCATCGGGCGCCGCTGCCGGCCGGCCCCGACCTTGCCGGCAGCCTCGCGGCCCTCGACCGCAGCCTGCCGACGGGCGACCCGCCGGGCCGGATCGACGTCGCCCGGCCACTGACGATCGACGATATCGGCCTGCTCGCGATGCTCAACAACCCCGGCCTCAAATCCGAGCGCGGCGCGCTCGCCGTGGGCGGCGCTGCAGTCGTGCAGGCCACCCTCATCCCGGACCCGACGGTAAGCCTCGGCTACGGCCAACTGATCGGCGGGCCGGGCACCGCCTCCTCGATCGCCGCCTCGCTCGCCCAGGACATCGCCGCCATCGTCACCCGGCCCGCGCGCGTCAAGGCGGCCGCCGCGCATCTCGGGGCCGTCGATGCCGATGAGCTATGGCGCGAATGGCAGGTGGCGCAGAAGGCGCGACAGTTGGCGGCCGATCTCTATTGGAACGGCGAGGCAATCCGGCTGGTCGCAAGCGAACTGAAGCTGCTCGGCGCGGCGACGGCGCAGGTCCGCAAGGCGGTCGCAGCCGGCAATTTGACGCTGACGGCGCTGGCGCCGCTGTTGAGTGCCGAGGCCACGGCCGAGCAGTCGCTGAGCGCGCTGCGGCTCGGCCAGCTGAAGAACTGGCAGGCGCTCGACGCGCTCTTGGGGCTCATGCCGCGCGTGCGCTTTCCGATCGCCCGGCCGCGGCTCGCGCCGCCGCCGCGCGACCCGGCGCCGCGCCTCGCCGATCTGCCCGAGCGGCGGCCCGATCTTGCGGCATTGCGGCTCGGCTACCGGGCGGCGGAAGAGGATGTCCGCAGCGCGATCCTCGGCCAGTTTCCGGCGTTCTCGATCGGTCCGGCCTACGGTTCCGACACGACGAAGGTCGTCACGATCGGCCCGAGCTTTACGTTCGCGCTGCCGATCTTCGACCGCAACCAGGGGCAGATCGCCGCCGCGCGCGCGACCCGGCTGCTGCTGCGCGAGCAATACCAGGCGCGGCTCGATGCCGCGGTCGCCAATGTGCACGGCCTCTACGCGCAACTGCGCCGCCTCGCAGCCGATCTCGGCCCGGCGCGGAAGGCCGCAGCGGCGGCGAAGGCGCTCGCCGCGACGGCGCGGAAGGCCTATGCGCAGGGCAATCTCGATCAGCGCAGCCTGACCGATTACGAGACGACGGCGCTGGAGCGGGCCGTGCAGGTGACGACGATCGAGCGGCAGATCGCCGAGGACCGGGTCATGCTGGCGGTGGAACTCGGCGAGGGGCTGCCGCGCACGCATCTCGCGCTGGCCGCGCGATGACGCGGCTGATCCTGTTCATCGCCGCGAGCCTCAGCCTCGGCGCGACCGCGGTGCTCGCGGGCGCGGCGCCCCCCAGCGTCGCGGTGCAGACGACGATGCTGCGCAAGGGCAGCCTGCCGCGCATCGTCACCGCCTACGGCATCATCGGCACCGGCCCGGCGGCGCGGCAGACGATCCAGGCGCCCATCGCCGCAATCATCGATCGGGTCCATGTCAAGCCGGGCGAGCAGGTCGCCGCGCAAGCGCCGCTGCTGCGCCTCGGCCCGAGCCCCGCGACCGCCGCCGCTTATGCGCAAGCGATCGCCGCGCTGCGGGCCGCTGGCGAAGCAGCCGCGCGGACGGAGGCCCTCCTCGCCCAGCATCTCGCGACGCGCCAGCAGCTCGCGACGGCGGAGCGATCGGCTGCTGATGCGCGGGCTGCGCTCGCCGCGCTGCGGACGGAGGGAGCCGGCGGTCCGCAGGTGCTGCGAGCGCCGTTCGCCGCGATCGTGACGACGGTATCGGCCAGTCCGGGGGCGATCGTCGCGCCGGGCGCGCCGTTGTTGGAATTGGCGCGGCCGACCGAGCTCGTGCTGCATGCCGGCGCCGTGCCCGACGAGGCGATCAAGATCGGCACCGGCGACGCCGCCAACATCATGCCGCTCGGCGAACGGCGCAGCGCTGCCGGGCGGGTCGTGCTGGTGGGCTCGGTGGTCGATGCCAGAACCGGCCTCGTGCCGGTCGATGTGTCGCTGCCGGCCGGCCGCTTCTTTGCCGGCGAGATGGCCGAAGCGGAGATCGTCGTCGGCGAGGCGCGGGGTTATGTCGTGCCGCACGAGGCGATCCTCGTCAATGACCGAGGCGCGCCCTACGTCGTGCAGGCGATCGCCGGCCAGGCGAAGCGGGTGCTGGTGCATCTGGTGCTGAGCGCCGGCGCCACGGACGTGATCTCGGGGCCGCTCAATCCCAACGCGCCCCTCGTGCTCGCCGGCAATTACCAGCTGACCGACGGCATGAAGCTACGCCTCGATCCGCGAGGGGCGGGCGAATGAGCTTTGTCGGCTGGATCGAACATCACCGCCGCTCGCTCTTGTTTGTCGCGTTCGCGCTGGCGCTGGCCGGCGCCTATGCGGGCTGGATATTGCCGGTCGGGCTGTTCCCGACCGTCAGCTTTCCGCGCATCCGCATGACGATCGACAGCGGCAGCATGCCGGCAAAGCAGATGCTAATCGCGGTCACCGAACCCATCGAGGAAGTGGCGCGTGCGGTGCCGGGCGCCAACGGCATCACCTCGATCACCTCGCGCGGCTCGGCGGAAATCTTCGTCGATTTCCCGTGGGGATCGGATATGCGGCAGAAGCTGCTCTATGTCGATGGGGCGCTCGCCGAGGCGCTGCCGAAGCTGCCGCGGGGCACGCGCTATATGGCGCTGCAGATGAGCCCGAACGCGATCATGCCGTTCGTCTCCTATGCGCTGATTTCGCAGAAGGTGTCGCCGGCCGCGCTGCGCCGCCTAGCGCAGTACCAGATCGTGCCGCTGCTGACCGGCATTGCGGGCGTCCGGCGGGTCGGCGTGTTGGGCGGCGAGACGCCCGAGGTCGAGGTCGCGATCGATCCGCAAAAGCTCGCAGCCTACCGGTTGACGCTCGCCGACGTGACACAGGCGGTCGCCGCCGCCAACACGATCAGGGCGGTCGGCCGGCTGGAAGACAACGACCTCTTCTATCTGACCGTCAGCAACAACGCGTTCCGCTCGCTGGCCTCGGTCGCCAATGTCAGGCTGCGCAATGCGGCGGGCGGCATCGTGCGGCTCGCCAACATCGCGCGGGTCACGATGGGTTCGGTGCCGCGATGGCTCTTGGTCGATGACAACGGCCAGCCGGCAGTCACGATCGATGTCTATCAGCAGGACAGCGCCGATTCGCTGCGCCTCGGGCGCGTCGTGCAAAAGCGCCTCGCGGCGTTCATGAAGACCCAGCCGGCAGCGATCCGTCTCGACAAATGGTACGACCAGACGGAGCTCGTGCATTCGTCGATCGCCGCGGTCGAGGAGGCGATCGCGATCGGCCTCGTGTTCGCGGCGATGGTCGTGTTCGCGTTCCTGCGCAACTGGCGGGTGACGCTCGTGGCGATGATCGTCGTGCCGCTGTCGGTGCTGATCACGATCCTGCTGCTCGCCGCGCTGGGCATGAGCTTCAACATCATGACCCTGGGCGGCATTGCGGCGGCGATCGGCCTCCTCATTGACGACGTTATCGTCATGATCGAGCACATCGCGCGCCGCGCCGGCGTGCCCGGCCTTGCGGAGCCGCGCGGCACGGTGTTGCTGGCGGCGCGCGAATTCTTGTCGCCGCTGCTGGGATCGAGCCTCGCGACGATCATCATCTTTCTGCCGCTGGGGTTTCTGTCCGGCGTCACCGGCGCGTTCTGCAAGTTTCTGGCGGTGACGATAGCCTCGGCGCTGGTCATCTCGTTCCTGTTGACCGCTGTCACCGTGCCGCTCTTGGCGCGCGGCATCATTGATTTCGAGACATGGGACGACCCGCAGCACGGCCGCGAAACCTGGCTGCGCCGCACCCACGGCCGGCTGCTGCATGCGATGGTTGCCGCGCCGTGGCTGGTCGGCGTCGCCGCCCTCGTGCTGATCGCCGCCGGCTACGTCGCCTATCACCGGGTCGGCAGCGGTTTTCTGCCGAAAATGGACGAGGGCGGCTTTGTGCTCGACTACCAGAGCGCCCCCGGCACCTCGCTTGCCGAAACCAACCGCGAACTGGGCCAGGTCGAGGCGATCCTGAAAAAGAATCCGAATGTGCTGACGTTCTCGCGCCGCACCGGCGCCGGGCTCGGCGGCGACCTGAACGAAAGCTACCAGGGCGATTTCTTCATCCGGCTCGTCGCTGCCTCGAAGCGGTCGCCGATCTGGACGGTCATGGACGCGATCACACAGAAAATTACCGAGCGCGTGCCCGGCATCGGGTTCGACACGCACCAGTTGCTTGGCGACATGATCGGCGACATGGTCGGCCGCCGGCAGCCGATCGTCATCAGCCTCTCGGCCAAGAATCCGTCCGTCCTGCCGGCAGTTGCCGAGAGGGTGGCGAAAGCGATTGCCAACCTGCCGGGGATCGAGCCGGCCTCGATCAACAACGGCGTCGTGCCGGCCGGCGACGCGCTCAATATCCGCGTCGATCCGGACGCGGCGGCGATGGCCGGCGTGACGCCGGCCGAGGTCGAAGCGCAGCTCCACACCTATCTGCACGGCGCCGTCGTCACGCGCTATGTCGGCGCGGTGCAGCCGGTCGGTGTCAGGCTGCGGCTCGATCCGCCGGGCGAGCGCATCTATAAAGATCAGCTCGACAAGCTGACGATCCGCGCGCCGGATGGGCACATCTTCCCGCTCGGCACCGTCGCGCACGTGACATTCATCGCCGGCCAGCCGGAAATCACCCGCGACAACCTCGCGCAGGTCGTCGCGGTGACGGCGCAGATCGGCGGCGGCCACGACCTCGGATCGACCGCTGCCGCGGTGCAGAAACTCCTCGACCGGCCCGGCTTCCTGCCGCCCGGGGTCTATCACCAGGCCGGCGGCGCCTACAAGCAGCAGCAGCTCGCCGTGCACGGCATGATCCGCGTGTTTGCCGCCGCTGCAATCGCCGAGATCGTGCTGCTCCTGTTCCTTTACGAGCGTTTCGTGCTGCCGGTCATCATCATCGCCAGCTCGCTGATTTCGACGAGCGCCGTCTTTGTCGGCCTGTGGGCGAGCGGGGTCGAACTCAACATCACGGCGATGATCGGCATGGTCATGATCATCGGCATCGCGACCGAGATGGCGATCTTCCTCGTGTCGGAATATCGGGCACTCGAACGCGACATGCCGGCGCGCCAAGCGATCCGCGAAGCCGCCCTCAACCGGCTGCGGCCGATTACGATGAGCACGCTGGCGATGATCCTCGCGCTATTGCCGCTCGGCGCCGCGATCAGCGGCTCGGGCGACCAGATGCTGCAGCCGCTGGCGATCGCGATCATCGCCGGCATCGTCGTGCAATTGCCGCTGGTGCTC
>JASIAN010000277.1 GCA_030042035.1 Alphaproteobacteria bacterium
CGAATGGCGAGGTCCTGCGCCCGCCTGCCGTCCGACGCCGGCCCCCAGGGCAACAGCGGTGCCCACAGCGGCGCGGTTGTCACCAGCGCGACAACGAGCGCCAGGGCCCCGGCGAGCGCGATTGCGAGGGGGCGCCACGGTCGCGTCGGCGCATCAATCGAGGCCGGCTCCGGAGCGGCAGGCGTCGGCTTCGGCGCGTCGTGCGGTGCGGCCGAACTGTCGCTCATCGGCCGCCCCATGCCTGCGGCAGGCCCTCGAGCGCGGCCAGCAGGGAAGACAGATCGGGGCGCGCGGCGATGCGCCGGACGGCGAAACCGAGCGGCCCCAGAGCGGTGTCGGCGGCGGCGCTGATCGAGACCGCCGCGACGCCTGAGAATGCCTCGGTGACGCCTGCAGCGGCGGCGAGCTGCGCGAAAATCGCCGCCGCGCGCGGCGAAAAGAACAGCGCGACATCGACTTCCCGCGCGGCCAACGCCGCTCGCGTTGCGGCGCTCAGCGCCGTTGCCGGGCGCGCCTCGTAGAGCACGACGCGCTCGACGGCAAACCCTTTGGCCCGCAGCCGGCCATCAAGATCGCCCGCGACGTCGCGACCGCTGATGTGCAGCAACGGCCCGCGCGCCGGCGACAGGCGCTCGCAGACGAGCCGCGCGAGATCGCCCGCATTGCCGCCGGCGCTGGCAACCCGGGTAAATCCTTCGGCGCGCGCCTCTGCCGCACTCGCATCGCCGACCGCGAACAAAGGCAGCGCGCGTTCGCTCAAGAGCCGTGCCAGCGCCCGCACGCCGTTGGCGGACGTACATAGGACCGCCTGCACACCGCCAAGGTCGAGCGGCGGCGCGTCAATGAATTCGATCGTCAACAGCGGCTCGATCACCGCTGCAATACCGCGCGCCGCAAGCGCCTCGGCCAAACCTTCCGCAGCGCCGCGCGGCCGCGTCACCAGCGCGCGCAGACGCGGGGACGACGGACGTTCGCTGTGGCTAATACCCTTCGCGCTCCATGCGCTTGCGCAGCAGCTTGCGGTAGCGGCGCACCGCCTCCGCCTTTTCGCGGGCGCGGCGCTCCGAGGGCTTCTCGTAATTCCGCCGCAGCTTCATCTCCCGGAACACGCCTTCGCGCTGCATCTTTTTCTTCAAGGCTCTGAGGGCCTGATCGACATTGTTGTCGCGCACGAGGACTTGCACGGGCGGATCGCTCCTTCTGAAGCCGTAACCGAAGCAGAAGCGTTAACTTAGCACAGCGACGGGCCGCTGTGAAGGCGGCCGCCCGGGAAGCCGCGAAATAGCCGAATTTGCTCGCATCGACCGTCGCGCCTTACCGAACCGGCGGCTTACTGCTCCGGCAGTGTGAAGACCTCGCAGGGCGATGCGATTCCGCGCAGGACCTGGGTCCCGAGCGCGACAAGCGGCGCCTGCGTCGCGGCGGCAAACGCGCCGGACACCAGGATCGCCCTTCCAAGCGGCCGGCATAATCCCTCCAAGCGACTGACCAGATTGACGGCCGGGCCGATCGCCGTGAAATCGAGGCGATCAGCCGCGCCGATATTGCCCCACAGCATCGCGCCGAGGTGCAAGGCGGCGCCGAAAGGCAAAGGCGGCAGGCCCCGCCGGAGCCGCTCGTCATCGAGATGCGCCATCCCGAGCCGAGCGGCTGCTACCGCCCGCAGCGCGGCGTCGCAGGCGGCGGCAGGTGATCCGTCACCAACCGGAAAGATCGCCAACAGCCCGTCGCCGATGAATTTCAGCACCTCGCCGCCGAACACATGGATCGCGCCGGCCATGCGATCGAACCAGGCGTCGAGCGCGGCAATGACCTGCGACGCAGGATTGCTTTCGGACAGGACCGTGAAATCGCGCAGGTCGGCACACAGCAGCGCCGCCTCAATGGTCTCGCCGATCTCGCGCCGCAACGGGGAGGCCAGCACCCGCGCCGCACTGCGCCGGCCGAGATAAGCTTCGAGGGTGGCCGTCATCGTCGCGCGCACGGCTAGAACGGCAAGCGGCGCCGCGGCAAAGCGCGCCGCCTCATGGAGCCGATTGGCCTCAGCCCGCGTGAACGGACGCGGCGCGATCCAGCTGAGCGACGGGCCAGCGCGCCTTGGTCCTATCGCGTCCTCATGTACGTGCCCATCCGCCGCGATGCCAATGAGCCAACGCCGGCCGGCATCGTGGGGCGGGTTTATATCGCCTACCGGCGCGCCTGGCGCGAACCCGACAGCCTCGATGACCTCGCCGCTCTCGGCACGCCACAGCAACGTGCGCCGGGCAATGAGCGGGTGCGGCACGTCAAGCCGCAGCGCGCCGCCGGCGAGCGGCACGCCATCAGCGACCAGATGCGCGCCAAGTTCCGCCAGCAGCCGATCGACACTCGCGGAATCAGCGGCGGCATCGACGAGCCACGCCAGCGTCGAAGAAAGCCGCATTACGTCATCATGGAATTGACGAATGATCCTTGTCACGAGTTACGTTGACAACAAAGTGCTGGGGCGCCGCATCTGCGCAGCCCGACCTGTGAGGCCCCGATGACTGAGTCGCTCGTGGTCAGACGCGAGATCCAGATTGCCGCCCCGCGTGCCACGGTTTTTGCCTTTCTGACCGACCCGGAAAAAATCCTCGGCTGGATGGGCACCGAGGCGACGAGCGAGGCGCAGCCGGGCGGCGTTTATCTCGTCAAGGGGGTTGGCGGCGATCACGCCCGTGCGGCGCGCGGCGCATTTCAGGAGGTCGTCCCGATCCACCGGCTCTCCTACAGCTTCGGCTGGGAGGGAAGCGGCGAGGTGCCGCCCGGATCGAGCTTGGTCGAGATCGATCTGTTGGATCGCGACGGCGGCACACTGCTGCGCCTGACCCACAGCGGGCTGCCAAATGCGGCACAATGCGCCGGCCACGATCGTGGTTGGGCGCATTACCTCGGCCGCTTGGCGATCGCCGCTACGGGGCGCGATCCCGGCGTCGATCGCGGCCCGCCAAGCGACACATAACTCGACGCTATTCAGTTCGGGGCGAACCGCTTCGAGAGCATCGCGTGGATGCCCTTGTTGCCGTCGACCAGTTGCGTCACGCGCAGGTCGACGGCGAGTGAGGCGAACATGTAGGCATCGTCGCGTTGCAGGCCCATTTTTTCGCTAATCAGGTCGATCATCGCCCGCAGCGCGTCCTTTGCGGCATCGTCCAAATCCTCGTTGAACGCCATCGTGACGTGATGGGTCGGCGTCTCTGCGCGCGGCAGCCTGAAGTGCAAATCCTTGCGCACGGTCAGGCGGAATGTGCCGCTGAGCGCGGTTTCGAGCGCGGTGATGCAGACTTCGCCGTCGCCCTGCACGCCGTGCCCGTCACCGACCGAGAGGAGCGCGCCCGGCGCCCACACCGGCAGGTAGAGCGTCGAGCCGGCGACGAGTTCCTTCAAGTCCATGTTGCCGCCGAATTCGCGCGGCTGGATCGAGCTGCAGGCGCCGTAATGGGGCGGCGGCGCGACGCCCATGACGCCAAAAAACGGTGCCAGCTCGATGTCGCGGCCGATCGGCAAGGTCGCCGTGCCGTGCTGGCGGTCGATGCGCGTGTGCCAGGTTTTGCTGATCGGAAAGTCTTCCGGCAACGTGCCGGCGAGCGGCCGGATGCGGGTGTAGCCCCAGTTCTGCCGCGGCTCGATCGCGAGGATGTCGATCTGCAATACGTCACCCGGCGCGGCGCCCTCGACCGCAACCGGCCCGGTCATGATATGCGCGCCGAGCCGCGGCGAGAGCGCGGCGAGGACCGCGCGGTGATCGGCGAGGATTTCGAAGCCGTCGCCCTCGGGCAGCACGTCGCGCCCGCCCGACACGCAATCGACCGACACCGTGTCGCCCGATAGGATCGTCGCGACCGGCGGCAGCGCCGCGTCGAAGAAACCCCAATGGCAATGCTCCGGCCGGCAGGCAATCGTGTGATGCTGCGCCATGTCTGCTCTCCGCGCTATTTGCCGCCGGCCTTGTCGGCGTCGGCGGCGACCTCGATGCGGATGATCTTATCCGGGTTTGTGACCATGCCGTTGCGGCGCTCATCGCCCTTTTGGATCTGGTCGATATATTCCATGCCGGAGGTGACTTCGCCCCAGATCGTGTATTGGCCGTCGAGCGAAGGGGCTGGCGCGAACATGATGAAGAACTGGCTGTCGGCGCTGTCCGGGTCCGACGCACGCGCCATGCCGACCGTGCCGCGCACGAAATGCGCCTCAGAGAACTCGGCCTGCAACTTGCGGCCCGAGCCGCCGGTGCCGGTGCCGGTCGGATCGCCGGTCTGCGCCATGAAGCCGGCGATAACGCGGTGGAACACGACGCCATCGTAGAAATGGCGGCGCGCCAGTTCCTTGATCTGGGTGCAGTGGGCGGGGGCGAGATCGGGGCGCATCTGGATGACGACGCGGCCGGCCGGCACGTCCATGTAAAGCGTGTTGTCGAGATCGGCCGCCATCGCCGCGCCTCCGATGATTAGGGAACGCGGCCGCAGGAGTGACGCCGCGCGAGTGCTGCCGAAATCGGCAGCCAACATTACACCACGCGCTCGCGGGCGTACCAGCCGCCCTTGCGGAAACGGTCGAGATAGGTCGGCAGAATTGCCTCGACCGCGGTCGGCGGCGTGATGCCGAGCTCCTCGAAGCCAAGGGCGCCGGGCGAGACGATGTTGTCGGATTTCAGCAGCTCGACCTGATCGGGCGTCAAGGGCGGGTTTGGCAGCACGGCCAGAAAGCGTGCCTGCAGCGCGGCGAGGCCGAACGGCAGATCGACGAGGAGGCGCTTGCGGCCGATTTCGTCGAGCAGCAGTTCAGTCAGGGCGCGCAGCGTATAGACGCGCGGCCCGCCGAGTTCGTAGACGCGGCCGGCGGTCGAAGGTTCGTCGATGCAACGCACGATCGCGTCGGCGACATCGCCGACGTAGACCGGCTGCAGCCTCGTATCGCCGCCGCCGATCAGCGGCATGACGGGCGACAGCATCGCCACCTGCGCGAGCCGATTGAAAAACTGGTCCTCCGGCCCGAACACAACGGACGGGCGCAGGATCGTCGCGGTCGGGAATGCGTCGCGCACCGCCTCTTCGCCGGCCGCTTTTGTGCGCGCGTAGAGCGAGGTGGAGCGCCGATCGGCGCCGATCGCCGAGACCTGGACGAAGCGCTCGACGCCGGCCTCGCGCGCCAGTCGCGCGAGGTGCGCCGGCCCGACGTGATGGGCGATCTCGAAGCTCTGCCCGCCGCCTTCACGCAGGATGCCGACAAGGTTGACGACCGCATCGTTGCCGGCGACGAAGGCCGGTATGACATTGTCGTCGTCGATCGCCAGGTTGACGAGACCGACCTGGCCGACCTCGCCCTTCAAGCGCAGATATTTGGCGTCCGCCGCATGGCGCCCGCCGACGGTCACGACATCGCCGCGCTCGGCCAAGCGCTTGACGACATAGCGTCCGATAAACCCCGACCCGCCGAGGACCGCTACCCGATGCTGTTTCATGCCTGTCGGCCCCCCAAGCCGCCGCGGCCTTATCAAAAGCCGGCGCGGCAGGCAATATCGGCGGCGAGAGGTGGCAATGACAACACGTGATAACTCGACCGATCACGGCGAGCGCCGGCGGCGCGCCGCCGACTGGTTTGCCGCGCTGCGCGACCGCATCTGCGCCGCCTTCGAGGCGGTGGAGGACGACTATGCCGGGCCCGATGCATCCGCGATCTCGCCCGGCCGCTTCGTGCGCACGACCTGGCAGCGGCCGGGCGGCGGCGGCGGTACGATGGCGTTGATGCATGGGCGCGTGTTCGAGAAGGTCGGGGTCAACGTTTCGACCGTCACGGGCGAATTCTCGCCGGAGTTCCGCACCGAGATCCCGGGAGCCAAGGACAATCCGAATTTCTGGGCGAGCGGCCTCTCGCTCGTTGCGCATCTGCGCTCGCCGCTGGTGCCGGCCGTTCACATGAATACCCGTCACATCGTCACAGCAAAGGGATGGTTTGGCGGCGGCGCCGATCTGACGCCGATCTACCCCGATCCGACCGCGGCGGCCGAGTTCCATGCGGCGCTCGCCGCCGCCTGTGCCGCGTACGACGCCGGGTGTTATGCGCGCTTCAAGGCCTGGTGCGATGAATACTTCTTTCTGCCGCATCGCAACGAGCCGCGCGGCGCGGGCGGCATCTTTTTCGATTATCTCGACAGCGGCGATTGGGAACGCGATTTCGCGTTTGTGCGGAGCGTCGGCGAAGCGTTTCTCGCGGTTTATCCGAAGATCGTACGAGCTCGCATGAACCGGCCGTGGAGCGCGGAGCAGCGCCGACACCTGCTCGTTCGCCGCGGTCGCTATGTCGAATTCAACCTGCTTTACGACCGCGGCACACGGTTCGGCCTCAAAACCGGCGGTAATGTCGAAGCGATCCTGATGTCGTTGCCGCCTGAGGCGGCGTGGCCATGAGCCGGCGGCGCGCCTGTGCGACCGCCATCCGCGCCGCCGGGAACACCGCCGGCCGCGACAGGCTCCTCAGAGCGCGGCGTGCAATCCCAAAACAATCAGCGCGACAACACCCCACGAAAGCAACGACAGCACGATGATCACAATGACAGCCGGCCCGAGCGGCAACCGCTCATCGCGGTCCGCCGCTCGGGCCGGCCTTTCGGCGGGCGCCATCCGAGCCGAATGGAACATACTCATCTCTCCCCCCTGACGCGGCGCTACGCCGCATCCGCCCCCGTTGACACGATACTGCAAAAAAATCGACGACCATCCAAAATTTGGTAACAATCGCGGTTACAATTCCACCGGCGGTGTTACAGGCTCTTCATCTTTTTGAAAATTTTTAGGAAATATCGCTTACCCCACGGCCGCGGAGGGATCGAATCCGCTCTCTTTTTGGTGATGCGATAGCGGGATGGTGGCAATTGTGGCGCGGGTGATTCGCAGCGAAGCGGCGCCGGCCCAGCCGTTCAGCCGCACAGCGCCACGCCCTATGGCGCGCGCGTCAGATTGCGCACTCCGGACGATGCAACGACCCGGCCCTCGGCGCGATAGGCCTCGTGGTTGGCCTCGATGTGATCGAGCCGGTAGAGATAATTGACCATGATCCCGGCCGATTGCTGCATGCCCTTCGGCGAGATGTCGGCGAGCCAGTTGAGGCACTCGACCCGCGCGCCGTTCGACAGATGGAAATGCGCCACCGGATCAAGGGCGCGTCCCGACGGCGCACGCGCCTGCAGCAGATAACGCGCGCACAGCCTGAGCAACGGCTCGCGCAGCACCGTGGTGATGCGGTCGTCCTCCGCCCAGTCAGGGCCTTCGAGCAATGCGAGCAGCAGCCGATCGGCGTTATCGTCGTCGCGGCCATTAGCCCGCGACCGCACCGCCCGCGCCTCGCTGCCGGCGAGCAATCCGCCGCGTTCCGCCTCGCCCTTCAGCCAGCCGCGAAATCCCGGCAGCGGCGACAGCGTCGCGAAATTTTTGAGACGCGGCAATTCGAGCGCCAGCGCAGCGACAACCCGTTTGATCAGAAAATCGCCAAAGCTGATCCCGACAAGACCCTTCTGGCAGTTGGAGATCGAGTAGAAGATTGCGGTGTCGGCGGCGTGCGGATCGCCGATCGGCGCTGCTTCATCCAGCAGCGCGTGGATGTTGTCGGCGATGCCGTCGACCAGCGCCACCTCGACAAAAATCAGCGGCTCGTCCGGCATGCGCGGGTGAAAGAACGCAAAGCAGCGGCGATCCGCTTCCAGGCGATTTTTCAGATCGGTCCAGCCGCGGATCTCGTGCACCGCTTCGTAGGCGATCAGCCTCTCCAACAGCGAGGCCGGCGAGTCCCAGCTGATCCGGCGCAATTCAAGAAAGCCGATATCGAACCAGTCGGCGAGCAGATCGCGTAGATCGTCGGCCAGCCCCCGCATTGCCGGGTCGTTGCCGGCGGCGGCCAATAGTTCGGCGCGGCGGTCGACGAGAAACTTGACGCCTTCTGGCAGCGCGTTGAACTGGCGCAGCAGTTTTACGCGCGGTGGTGCCAGGGCGGCGCGCAGCGCCCGCTCGGCGGCGGCGCGCGCCGGCGCATCGGCGGCAGCGGCGACGAGCGCGCAGCAGTCGTCGACGACTGCGTGATCGGTGTCGAATTCCGTTGCCAGGAGGCGCAGAAAGCGCTCGCGCCCGGCGGCGTTGAGCGCCAGAAAGCTGCGCCCCAAGGTGGCGGCGCGGGCGCGCGCCGTGACCTCGCCGCCGCGCCCGTCGAGGCAGTTCAGCATCTGCTGGCGCAGCCGGGCGATGTCGTCCTCCGGCAGGTCCGGCCGCGGCGCGCCGGACAGCACGCCGCGCGCCGACAGCGCGATTTCGCGCCACGCACTGCGCAGATTGGCCAGCGTGCGGCCGAAGCCGCCATCGAGAAACCCGGCAGTGGCGCGATCGCTCATCGGAGGCCGAGACGCTGTTGCGGACGGTGCGACATTACCCTTTGCGCGGTTCCGGCGCACGCGCCTTCAATGCGGCAAGGGCCGCCGGCAGCGCGTCGATGACATCCTCGGCGACGAGGCCGGCGCCGACCCGCCGCGCCGCGTCGGCATGCAGCCACACCGCCGCCGCCGCCGCCGGGAAGGCCGGCATGCCCTGTGCCAGCAACGCTAACACCATGCCGGCGAGAACGTCCCCGGACCCGGCGGTCGCCAGATCGGGCGGCGCGTTCTCATTGATCGCGGCCCGGCCGTCGGGCGCGGCGATGACCGTGTCGCTGCCCTTCAGCAGCACGACCGCGCCGCTCGTCTGCGCGGCGCGGCGGGCGCGCTCCAGCTTGCTGCCGGCGGTGTCGAACAGGCGGGCAAACTCGCCCTCGTGCGGCGTCATTATGCAATCCGACGAAACGGCGGCAAAGAGCGCGGCCGGGTCGTCGGCGAACACGGTCAGCGCGTCGGCGTCGAGCACGACGCGTTTTCGAGCGGCGAGAATGGCCAGCGTCTTGTCGCGCGTCGCGGGCGTCGTGCCCGCGCCGGGCCCGATCAGCACCGCATTGCGGCGCGGATCGGCGAGTAAGCCGCGGAACGCGTCGAGACTGTCGGCGGGCTGGACGATGATGCCGGTCAGGGCGGCCGCATAGACGGGAAATGCGGCCGCCGGCGCGGCCACCGTCACGAGCCCGGCGCCGAGCCGCATGGCGGCGCGCGCCGCCATGCGCGCCGCGCCGGTCATCACGGCGCCGCCGGCAATCAGCGCGTGACCGCGGCTGTATTTATGCGCCGCGGGGCGCGGCCACGGAACGGCACCGAGCCACCAGTCGGGATGGTTGGCGACGACGCTCGGTTCGATCCGATCGAGCGCCGCCGCCGCGGTGCCGATCGGCGCGACCAGCGTCTCGCCGCAATGCTCGCGTCCCGGCAGCAGCAAATGTCCCGGTTTGCGGCGAAAGAACGTCACCGTCAGCCGGCCGTGCGGGGCGACGCCGCGCACGGCGCCGCTGCCGCCGTCGATGCCGCTCGGCACATCGACCGCGACGACCGGCAGGCCGCGTTCATCCAGCGCCGCGATGATCTCTGCGGGGGTGCCGTCGATCGGCCGCGCGAGTCCAGCGCCGAACAAGGCGTCGATGACAAGCGCGGCGCCGTCGAGGGCGGCGACGGCGAGCGGCTCTGCCCGCTCCGGCCAGCGCTCGGCGGCCATCGCCGCGTCCCCCTTGAGCGCCGCGCGCTCGCCGAACAGCGCGAGCCGCACCGGCCAGCCGCGCTCCTTAAGGATGCGCGCCGCGACGAACCCGTCGCCGCCGTTGTTGCCGGGGCCGCACAGCACAAGGAGCGGCCGCACCGGCCAGCGCCGCGCGACGGCGTCGGCCACCGCGCGCCCGGCGCTTTCCATCAATTCGATGCCGGGGGTGCCGCTGGCGATTGTCAGCCGGTCGGCCTCGCCCATCTCAACGGGGGACAGCAGCGCGTGCCGGCGCCAGGCAGGGGACAATGGGGTCATGCCGCGCTTGAGGTGGGGACGCGCGCGACTGGCGAAAAGGCACCCGATGCCGCCGCATCCTTGACGCTACGCCACTGATTCGCTACCTCCAGGCGCGGCGGCGGGAGTAGCTCAGTTGGTTAGAGCGCCAGATTGTGGATCTGGATGTCGTGGGTTCGAATCCCATCTCTCGCCCCAATCTTTTCAAAGCGTTACGAGCTAAAACAGGGCAGCGAGATTGCCCTATTTTCGTCTCAAACCGGCTCTTGGGTGGCGCGCCGGGTAGCAACTCGGCATGCCAGCCATGCGGCGGGCGGCCACAAAAAGCCCCGCCAGTGAGGGCGGGGCTTCTGGCGGCGGCGGCCGGTCAGCGGTCGCAGCCAGGCGGCGGGCGCATGGAGTAGTCGAGCAGCCGCTGCGCCGCGCCCATCAATGGGACGGCCAGGTAGCCGAGGCCGGCGGCGAGCCAGAGGGCTGACCAGCGCAGCGCCCACGCGCAGGCCACGCGGGCAAGCGACGGCTCGCAGCAGGGCGCGGTCATGCCGCCACCGCGCGTTCGGGAACGGCAGCGGCC
>JASIAN010000035.1 GCA_030042035.1 Alphaproteobacteria bacterium
ATCGCCTCGATCGCGGCGTTGAGCGCCTGCCGATGCTGTGAGCGCGAGCGGCCGGTGCGGTAGTCGGGATGCCCGGCAAGCTCAGGCGCATCGAGCGCGCGGCAGAGCCGCGTGAAAATCTCGTCGCCGGCCGAGGCGATGTTGATGTGGCCGTCACGCGTCTTGAAAACGCCGGTCGGGATGCTGGTCGGATGATCGTTGCCCGCCTGCTCGGGCACTTCATGCGCAATGAGCCAGCGCGCCGCCTGGAAATCCAGCATCGCGATCTGCGCCGCGAGCAGCGAACTCTCGACCCATTGACCCTCGCCCGAGACTTCGCGCTCCAACAGCGCAATCATGATGCCCATCGCGGTGAAGATACCGGCCGACAGATCGGCAACCGGGATCCCGACGCGCACCGGTCCTTGCCCCGGCAGCCCGGTAATCGACATGAGGCCTCCCATGCCCTGCGCAATCTGGTCGAAGCCGGGACGGTCGCGATAAGGTCCGCTCTGGCCGAAGCCCGAGATGCTGGCATAGACAAGGCGCGGATTGAGCGGCTGCAGCGCCGCATAATCGATGCCGAGCCGGGTTTTCACGTCCGGCCGGTAATTCTCGACCAGCACGTCGGCGCCCTCGACCAATTTGCGGAAGATGTCGATCCCCTCGGGCGATTTCAGGTCGAGCGTCAGCGAGCGCTTGTTGCGGTGCAGATTCTGGAAATCGGGGCCGTGACGCGGCCCGCCGAGCCCTTCGCCAGGGCCGGGCGGGGCCTCGATCTTGATGACCTGGGCGCCCCAATCGGCGAGCTGGCGCACCGCGGTCGGGCCGGCGCGGACGCGGGTCAGATCGAGCACCTTGAAACGGGCGAGCGGCATGGCAGTGGATGGCGGCATGGCGACCTGCGTGCGGTGAACCGGGGTCGCCAGCCTAGAGCCGCCCGGCCGCGGAGGGAAGTGCGGCTCGTGGCAGCGCGGCGCTGCGACCGGGGCCGGGTGGACCCCGGTCGCATCAGCGCTTGATTATGAGAAAACGATCTCGACGCGGCGGTTCTGCGGCTCGCGTACGCCGTTGGCGGTCGGGACGCGGTTGTCGTTTTCGCCGCGGCCACTGACTGCCATCTCGTTCCGCGGCACGCCGAAGCGCTGAAGCGCGACAGCGACGCTGTTGGCGCGCCGTTCCGAAAGCCGCTGATTGTAGCCAGCCGAGCCGGAGCGGTCGGTGTAGCCGGTGACCTGGATCGTGATCGGGGCACCGGCGTGCCAGGCGGCCGCCGCCTGCTGGACGATCTGCATGCCTTCCGACGTGACCGTCGCCTTGTCCCAATCGAAGAACACGAGGAACACCTTGCGCACCATCGGAGCCGCCGCCGGCGGCGCCGGCGGTGCGGCCACCGGCGGGGGTGGCGGCGGCGGCGGTGCTGCGCCGAACTTGAGGGTCAAGCTCGCCAGGAGGCTGTGCGTCGCATATCCCGAGCGATAGGATTCCCCGATGAAGCCGGCTTCCTCCGAGGCGCCGCCGCCGAACTTGAAGGTCGGATCGGTCGTCGCGAGATAGCGATAATCGAGGTCGAAGGTCATGTAGTTGTTGATGTTGTAACGAATGCCGGCGATGGCCTGGTAGCCGAACGTGACGTCGGTCGCGTTAGCGCAAAGGCCGCTCG
The DNA here is from genome assembly GCA_030042035.1 of Alphaproteobacteria bacterium. Classification (GTDB taxonomy): domain Bacteria; phylum Pseudomonadota; class Alphaproteobacteria; order ATCC43930; family CGMCC-115725; genus DATARH01. The sequence goes on from JASIAN010000035.1 coordinate 1,643, forward strand.
GCACAATTGGCGGCGGCAATGCATTCCAACTGTCATGTTGGATCACGACGCCGACGCCGGCGCCGAGATGCGGCGTGAACGGCATTCCGATATTAAAGTCGTAAATCGCATTCGTCATAAGCGCATAGGTGTAGCGTGCGCCGGACGCGGGCCGAAAACCCGGTCCGGGCGGAACGGGCTGCGTTTTCTCGTCGATCGTACCGTTTTTCGTGTAGCGGAATTCTTCCTCGAGACGCCACGGTCCCCACTCGTAGCCGAAACGGGCGCCGGCATGGAAGCCGTCATCGAATTTCAGGTTGAAGCGGCTTAGCTGGGTCGTGCCGTGTCCGGTAACAGGCCCGCTCTGCGGACTCTCAAGGTCGGTCCAACCGCCCTCGCCGCCGAAATACCAATTCCCCGGACCGCTGGGCATCGCAAACAGCTGCGCCCGCGCGCTTCCCCAGCTCAGCGCCACGGCGAGCGCGGCGCCGGCGCCGATCAAATAGCGGCTTGTCATTCCCCACCTCTGCTGCTGATACATCATGACGCAAATCTTCCTGGTAGAGTAAGCGTAACCGATACCGATAGTCTTGCGATTGTTTGCGCCCTCGCGCATGGCGTCAGGTCGCCAGTGCACGGCGCGCGGTCGATACCGCCGCGTGCGGGCGGCTTTTCCCGACCGCCGCGGGCCCTACCCTCGACGCTGACAGCGAGACGGCGCATCAGAAGACGATCTCGGCGCGGCGGTTCTGCGGCTCGCGCACGCCATTGGCCGTCGGGACGCGGTTGTCGTTTTCGCCGCGGCCGCTGACCGCCATCTCGTCCGGCGCCACGCCGAATCGCTCGAGCGCGACCGCGACGTTGTGGGCGCGCCGCTCCGACAGCCGCTGATTGTAGCCGGCCGACCCGGAGCGGTCGGCGTAACCGGTCACCTCGATCGTCACCGGCGCGCCGGCATGCCAGGCATCCGCCGCCCGCTGGATGATCTGCATGCCTTGCGGCGTAACCGTGTCCTGGTCCCAATCGAAGAACACCAGGAACACCTTGCGCACGACCGGCGGTGGCGCGGGCGGCGCCGGCGGCGCGGCTGCGAGCGGAGCCGGCGGCGGCGGCGGTGCACCGCCGAATCTGAGGCTCAGGCTCGCGATGACGCTGTGCGATGCGTATTCCGAACGGTAGCTGATGCCGGGAAGGGTGGTCTGGAGGGTTGGATCGGTGGTCGCCAGATAGCGGTAATCGAGATCCAATGCTAACGATGGGTTGATGTTGTAACGCAGCCCTGCAATCGCCTGATAACCGAACTCCCAACTGTCCGACGAGGCCGCCGCGCCGCCCGGAATGCTCCACCGGTCGTGAATATCGACAGCGCCGATGCCGGCGCCGAGATGCGGCGTGATCGGCCAGCCAAACGTAAAATCGTAGATGAGGTTGGTCATCAGCGCATAGGCATCGCGGCTGCCCGACACCGGGCCCCCTGCGATGTTCTCGACATCGTTCTCCTGCCAGCGGAACTCTTCCTCCAGCCGCAGCGGTCCCCATTCGTAGCCGGCGCGGGCGCCGACGTTGAACCCGTCGCTGAACGACTGATCGACCGCGCCCGCCCCCGTCAGATGATCGGTTGCGCCCTCAAGACTGGTCCAGCCGCCCTCGCCGCCGAAATACCAGCCGCCCGGCCCGCTCGGCATCGACACCAGCTGCGCCCGCGCTCCTCCCCAGCTCAGCACGCCGACCAGCGCCGCGCCAACGCCGAGCAGATAGCGATGTCTCATCCCACCCCCTGGGCGCGCATACACGTCCGACGCTGGTTGGACCGCTGTCGATCCGCGCATGTTTAACATCGACCCCCGCGATGGCAATTGCTTTTTGGTTCGCCAACAGCGTCAATCAGGTCGCCACGGCAGAATGTCGTGGGCTGCGGCATTCAGGTAACACTTCGCCCTGCAGCCGCGAGACTTGCCCACATCGGGTGCAGAATTTTTGCACGACAGTGATAACATTTTATCGATCGCGGCAATCTCACGTGTAGCACTAGCAAACTACGGTCGAGCTGTGGTCTTGCACAGCAACACCGGGGAGCGCAGCGACGGCTTTACTTTAATTCAAAAGCGGCCTGCGGGGCGGCTGAACCGGCGTCAGGTCGATCTGCGCGGCCGCCGCTCTGCGGCCGGCGTCAGCTCAGGGTGGAATTGTCATTTCGGGCGCTGCTCCCGCCGCGCCGTTGCAGCACGCCGCAGATGGTTTCACGCCGGGCGGCCGCGATTCAGCAGGCATCGTCGGCGAGCGACAACAGGGTCGCATTGCCGCCGCTCGCGGTCGTGTCAATCGAGACGCTGCGTTCGACGGCAAAGCGATGGAGGTAGCGCGGCCCGCCCGCCTTGGGACCGGTGCCGCTGAGCCGCTCGCCGCCGAACGGCTGCACACCAACAACAGCGCCGATCATGTTGCGGTTGACGTAGCTGTTGCCGACCCCGAGGCGGGCGACCACCGTGGCCGCCGTCTCGTCGATGCGGCTGTGAATGCCGAGCGTCAGCGCGTAGCCGGTGGCGGCGATCTCGTCGAGCACCCGGTCGAGCTGCCCGGCCGGCCAGCGGATCACGTGCAGGATCGGGCCGAACACCTCGCGGTCGAGCCGCCCGGCCGAATCGATCTCGAAGGCGTGCGGCGCGAAAAACGTGCCGTTCGCGGTCGCCGCCGGCAACTCGCAGCGATAGATGAGACGCCCCTCGCGCGTCATGCGATCTGCGTGTTGCTGCAGCGCCTGCCGCGCCACCTCATCGATGACGGGGCCGATATCGGTGGCGATGAGCGCCGGATCGGCGATCGCCAGTTCCGCCATCGCTCCCGCCAACATCGCAAAAATCCGGTCGGCCACATCCGCCTGCACATAGAGCAGGCGCAACGCCGAGCACCGCTGCCCGGCGCTGTCAAAAGCCGATGTCAACACGTCGGCAACAACCTGTTCGGGCAAGGCCGACGAATCGACGATCATCGCGTTCTGGCCGCCGGTCTCCGCGATCAGCGGCACGATCGGGCCGGGGCGGCGGGCGAGCGCCTGGTTGATCGCGCGCGCGGTTTCGG
>JASIAN010000278.1 GCA_030042035.1 Alphaproteobacteria bacterium
ACTGTGACGCGCGCGGCGCTCGCCGCCGCGCTCGACGATTACATGCGATTCGCCAATATCCGCGAAATGCACCAGCCGTCGGCGGTCGGTGTCGCGACCGGGGCCGAGATCGACGACAAGGGCCTCTATCTCGCCGCCCGCATCGTCGATGACGACGCGTGGAAGAAGGTTGCGGCCGGCGTCTACAAGGGGTTTTCGATCGGCGGCCGCGTCACCGCCCGCGCGCCGGCCGACCGGCGCACGATCACCGGCCTGCAACTGACGGAAATCTCGGTCGTCGACCGCCCGGCCAACCCGGAGGCGGTGTTCGATTGCTGGAAGCGCGCCGCCGCGGCGCCCCGCATGCACGAGGCGGCGCCCGACCCGCACGACAACATCGATTACGCCGACCCCGGCTACCAGCCCGACGGCAAGCCCCGCTACCCGCTCGACAGCGCGCGCCACATCCGCGCCGCCTGGGCCTATATCCACCAGACGCACAACGCCCGGCCTTACACGCCGGTGCAACTGGCGCGCATCAAAGCGCGCATCGTCGCCGCCTGGCGGGCAGAGATCGACCCCAACGGCCCGCCGGCCGCTGCGCCGGCGGCGCGGTCCGATCGGCACGATGCGGCGCGCAAGGGGCTGCTCGAAGTGGGCCGCCTCGCGCAATTGATCGCCGAACTCGACTGGCTTTACGACCGCATCGCATTGGAAACGGCACTCGAAGGCGACGACTCGCCGTTGCCGGCGCGGCTGCAGGCGATCATCGCCGAACTCTGCGACTTCATCGAGGCGCTCGTGGCCGAGGAAAGCGCCGAACTCCTCGCCGGCGACGAGGCGCCGCTGTCGCCGGCTTTCGCCGCGCTGAGCCGCATCGGTGTGCTGCGCAAAGCCGCCGGGCGCAGCCCGGCGCCGCTCGCCGACCCCGTCGCGACGCTCGCCGACGCGATCCTGCCGCGACTCGATCGGCTGCACGAGCGCGTCGAACAGATCGCGCAGACGCCGCTCCCCGCCCAGGCCGCCGCGCGCGGCTTCGCGTCACTCGCGAAGCGCGACGACGGCTATGGCGCCCCGCCCGAAGCCGAAGTCGTCGCCGCCCTCGCCCGCCTGTCGGACGAGGAACGCACGCTCCTCCTGATCAAAGCCGCCCACGCCACCCCGATTCGTCGGTGAAAGGCCTCGACGCCATATCCTTAAGCATCTTTGTGTTGCTTTGGCTCGAACAATTTAGGATATATCGCTATGCATGCCCTCAGGCTGGCGGCGAGGACATCGATGACCGACCGGACCCCTGTTGACCCTGCGACGGTGTTCGCTATCGTCAACGACCCTCAATACAACGCTGTTCGTCTGCACCTCAATATCGAGTTGATCCAGGACCTTGGTCCTGGCTTGGTTGACGCGCAGCGTACTTTTGGGAATGCGGACAATGCCGACGTGGGCAGAGGTTCTGAACGAAGTTAGAGCAGCGGGCCACACAACTGATGGCATTAGGCGCCGATATCTGCGGCGCCTTTTCAATTACACGCGGCGCAACACTATAATTTACTATTCGGGCTGGCTTCAGAAATCAAACCGAGGCAGTCCTCTCGAATTCGGAATAACGGATCTCGATAAGAATGCCTTTACGTCGGTTACTGACGGCCTTGATGCGAGTCGTGGCCTCGACCTGATATTACATACTCCGGGTGGCGACATGGCAGCCACCGAGTCAATTATTGATTATCTGCGACAACGCTTCGGACGAGACGTCCGTGCGATCGTGCCTCAGATAGCGATGTCGGGCGGTTCAATGATCGCCTGTGCGTGCAAAGAGATCCTAATGGCGGCGCACTCCAACCTTGGACCGTTCGACCCACAAATCAACGGCATGGCAGCACAAGCGATTAAGGCAGAATTCGATCGCGCAGGCCGTGAAATGACCGCCGATCCGACGCGCGCCTTCACGTGGCAGCCAATCTTGCAAAAGTATCAGCTCGGCTTTATCACGTCTGTTGAACAAGCTATTGACATGGCCGATTCGGTAGTTCGGCAGGCGCTGAAGGATTGCATGTTCTACGGCGAGCAGAACGCGGACGCCATTGCAGATACTATTGTCCAAACATTGGGTAGCCATGCTGCCACCCAGACCCACGCGAGGCACATCCACAGGCAACGCGCGAGGGCACTGGGTCTGAAGGTCGTCGACCTTGAGGATGACCTACGGCTTTACAATGGGGTCATGGCTGTTCACCAGGCAAGCATGATCACATTCGAGAATGCGCCCGCGTTTAAAATGCTTGAGAACCATATCGGATCGTCATTCATCTACTCGCAAGCGGCGATCGCATTGCCCATGCCTCTTGCGGGTGCGCCGCCAGGACTAGGGCCATGACTTCAAAGGCTTAATACCGAATTAAAACGGCGGTGCGCCGCCAGTTAGGCGGCGGTAACCGCAATGAATTCGAGCCCGGCTCTGGCCGGGTTTTTTGTTGCCTGAAACCGAAGGACCCACGATGAACCCGACCCAGGACACATTGGATCTGGTGCGGGGCGCGCTCGCCGCCCCCGACGACCGGATCGCCAAGACGATCTCGACCTCGACGGGCCTTGTCGCCTACGACCTGCAGGCGCCGGCGAAAAACCTCTACCCGTTTGTGACACCGATCAGGAACGCCTTGCCGCGCATCGGCGGTGGCACCGGCACCGCGACAAACTGGCGCCAGGTGACGGCGCTGATCGGCTCCGGCTTCGATGCCATGGGGTGGGTCCCGGAGGGTCAGCGCTCCGGCCAGATGTCGTATACCACCGCGTCGAAATCTGCCTCCTATGTGACGATCGGCGAAGAGGACGCCGCGACCTACGAAGCGATCAGCGCCGGTCGCTATTTCGAAGACATTCAGGCGCGCATGAGCTTCCGGCTGTTGCAGAAGCTGATGCTGAAGGAGGAGATGGCGATCCTCGGCGGCAATGCGTCATTGCAATTGGGCACGCCGGCGACGCCGACACTGTCCGCGTCCGGCAGCGGCGCAACGCTGCCCGCCGCGACCTATTCCGTCATCGTCGTCGCGCTGACGCTCGAAGGCTACCAGAATTCCTCGCTCGCGACCGGCGT
>JASIAN010000279.1 GCA_030042035.1 Alphaproteobacteria bacterium
CATCAGGACAGGGACGAGCGCGATTATTCGCATCCTATCGTTTCGGTGTCGCTGGGTCTGCCGGCCACCTTCCAGTTGGGCGGCGCGAACCGGCGCGATCCGATACGACGGTTTCCGCTCCGCCACGGCGATGTCGTCGCGTGGGGCGGCGCGACACGCCTTGCCTATCATGGCATTGCCGAGCTGAAGGAGGGCGAACACCCGTTTCTCGGCAAGGTACGCATCAACCTGACGTTCCGCCGCGCGCTTTGAATCCGAACCGTTCCCCCATCCTGGCAAGAGAGACCGCCATGCCAAACGATCCCTTTGTCGATGTCGCCGGGCTCAATTCGCTCGGCCCGTTGCGCTATCTCGACGTGCGCGATCAGGCGGCATTCGACGCCGGTCATGCGCCCGGTGCGGTTCTCGTACCGCTCGGCGAATGGGACGCCGCGGCGAAAGCGCCGGACGCCGGCTTTGCCAAGACCGCTTACTGGGATCAGGCATTGGGCGCGCTAGGCCTCGACCCCACGGTGAGCGCCGTGGTCTATGACAGCGGCAGCATGACCAACGCCGCGCGGGTCTGGTTTATCCTGCAGTATTTCGGGCTTAAGGCCGTCATCCTGAATGGCGGCTGGCCGGCTCTGTCCGGCGCGCGCGGGCTCCCCAAGGCGATTGCGGCCTCGAGTAGCGGCTTTCGCGCGGTACCCGGATCAGGCTCGGTCGGCCTCATTGACAGGCAGACCCTAAAAGATCAGCTCGACGGGCGGGCGCAGGTCTTCGATACCCGGACGCGCGCCGAGTTCACCGGCGAGGACGCCCGTAATCGGCCGCGCAGCGGCCATCTGCCGGGGGCGCGGCATCTCTCGCACGTCGATCTCTTCGACAATGGCATGGTCCGCTCGGCATCGGTGCTGCGGGCCATGCTCGAACGGGCCGGGTTTGGCCCGGGCGACCACATCGTGACGCATTGCGAAGGCGGCGGGAGGGCCGCGCTCGGTGCCGCAGCGGCGGTACGCGCCGGGTTTGCCGACGTGCGGGTTTACTATCTGAGTTTCGCGGATTGGGTGCGCGACGCGAGCTGCCCGATCGTCCGCGATTAATCTTGCCGCCGTTCAGGGGCGATGTTGTTAGGCTGCCGCCGATGGCGGGAGGACAGCATGAGCGTTGGCGATGGCGGCGGCGTACTGCGGATCGAGGTGACCGAGCGGGAGAGCCCGGTGTTCGGCGGCGCCGAATTCGGCGCCGTCGGGCCTTACGAGCGCCTGCACGGCACGGTGTTCGGCGAACTAGATCCGGGTCATCCTCTGAATACCGGCATCGTCAATCTGGATCGGGCCGCGCGCAATACGCGGGGCAACGTCGAGTATCGCAGCGACTTCCGCATCCTGAAGCCGCTCGATCTCGATCGCGGCAATGGGTGCCTCGTCTACGACGTACCCAATCGCGGCAACCAGCCGATCATGCCGCGGCTCAACGCGGCGCCGGACGGCGGGCACCCGCAGCATGCCGGCAACGGCTTTCTGATGCGGCGCGGCTTTACGCTGGTGTGGAGCGGCTGGCAGGGCGACGTGCCGCCCGGCAACGATCGCCTGACCGCGCAGTTTCCGAGCATCCTTGGCGTTACTGGCATGGTGCGGGAGGAGTTCATCGCCGAGAACACCGGGCTGCTCGGCGACACCAATATCCAGGAGCTGTCGGAGGACCGCTTCGTCGGGGCCCTCGTATATCCGGTCGCCGACCCCGATGGGGCGACATTGACGGTGCGGCAGCGCGAGGCCGACCCGCGCGCGACGCCAGCTGGTCTCGCCTGGCGCCTTGTCGATGACCGGCATGTCGAGATCACGCGGCCATCGGGGCCGGACTTCGACCGCGGCGCGATCTACGAATTCATCTACAGCGCGCGCGATCCGATCGTCATGGGCATCGGATTTGCCGCGATCCGCGACCTCGTCTCGTTCCTGCGCCACGCAGCGGCAGACAATCCGCTGGCGCCGGGAGGACGCCCGCGCATCCGGCGCGCGCTCGGGTTCGGCATCTCGCAAAGCGGCCGCGTGCTGCGCGACCTGGTGCATCTCGGGTTCAACCAGGACCTCGCCGGGCGCCGGGTGTTCGACGGCATCCTTCCGGTCGTCGCCGGGTCGCGCCGCACCTGCATCAACTGGCAGTTCGCGCAGGCCGGGCGCTATTCGCGCCAGCACGAAGACCACTCCTACGGCGACGACCAGTTCCCGTTCAGCTACCAGACGCTGACCGATCCGATCAGCGGCCGCACCGGCGGCATCTTACAGCGCGCCCGCGACCAGGGCGTCTGCCCGAAAGTATTGCACCTTGATACCGAAAGCGATTTCTGGCAGGCGCGCAGCTCGTTGATCGCGACCGATCCGAGCGGCGCCGATATCGCCATGCCGGAGGAGGTGCGGATCTATGCGGTGACCGGCGTGCCGCACGCACCGTTTCGGCCGTTGCCCCGGCCGGTCATGCAGTTGCCCGGCAACCCTCTCGGTTACGGCGCGTTCATGCGGGCATTGCTGGTCGCGCTGTTCGAGTGGGTGGAGCACGGCGTCGCGCCGCCCAACAGCTGCTTCCCGTCACGCGCCGACGGCACCTTGGTGCCCCTCGCCGAGGCGCGCCGGACATTCCCCCGGCTGCCGGGGGTGAACTTCCCGACTGTCCTCAATGAGCTGCGGCTGCGCGACCATTCGGTCGAACCGCCGGTCGAGAGCACGGCCTACCCGGTGTTCGTGCAAAGCGTAGATGCGGACGGCAACGCGGGCGGCGGCATCCGCCACCCGCTGCTCGCCGCGCCGTTGGCGACGCATCTCGGCTGGTCATTGCGCGCCAGCGGCTTTGCCGAGGGTGACCTGTTCACGATCCAGGGTTCGATGGTCCCGTTCGCGCAAAGCGAGGCGGAAAGGTTGCGGGTCGATGATCCGCGGCCTTCGGTTGAGGCCCGCTACGCCTCACGCGATGCTTGGGCTGCGCGGTTGACCGAGGCAGTGGATCGATTGGTCGCCGACCGGCTGCTATTGGCCGAGGATGGCAACCGGCTGACGGCCGCCGCGCGCGCCTCGTGGGACGTCTACCAGGAGCTGTAGGAAGCTGCGGCGAAAGCTGTGGTTGCCTTCAGGCGCGTGAAATGGAGGGAGATCGATGAGCATAGCAACCGCGCAGGTCCCGCCGGACATCGCAGCGGCGTTACGTCGGATCGGGCCGGTGGTCGATGTAGCGAATACGCGGCCGCTCTACGAGAAGCTGTTCGCGGCGCAGCGCGAGCCCTATCCCAACGTCACCGTGGCGCGCGACACGAGCTATGGGACGGATCCGCTCAATACATTCGACATCTTCGCTCCGCAATCCGCGCCGACCGCCGCGAGGACGGTCGTCTTTTATCTGCATGGCGGCGGCTTCGAGCGCGGCGACAAGCGGATGCCGGGGACCCCGTTCTACGACAACCTGATGCTGTGGCTGGCGCAACACGGTATGGTTGGCGTCAACATGAACTATCGCCTGGCGCCGAAGGACACCTGGCCGGCGGCAGAGGAAGATATGGCTGCCGCCATTAGCTGGGTGCGAGCGCGCATCGCCCGATTTAACGGCAATCCCGACCGCATTGTGCTGTGGGGCGAGTCGGCCGGCGCCGCCCTGATCGCCGGATATCTCGTCGATCCGCAATTCCATGGGCCGGCAGGACACGGCGTCAGCGGTGCCGTGTTGAATTCGGGCATCTATGAGCTGCTGCGACCGCACCCTTATTTTGCCAGCGAACTGGCGCAAACGCGCAGCCGCTCGCGCATCACGGCGATGGCGGCGCTGAGGGTCCCGCTATTCGTCTCCTGCACGGAAATCGACCTGCCAGCAGCGATGAGCCAGGCCGAAAAGGTGAGTTCGGCCCGACGGGCCGCCGGCCAACCGACAACCTATGCGATGTTCAGGGACCACAGCCACATCTCGCAGAACTATTCGATCGGCACGGCGGACACGTCTGTTTCCGGCCCGATCCTCGAATTCATCCACCGGCTGGAGTAGTGAGCCGCCCGCCGGACGCACCTTCATCGGATCGGCTATCGGTTTCGCCTGCTATGACATGCGGCCGCGCAGTGGACGCCCGGCCAGGATGA
>JASIAN010000280.1 GCA_030042035.1 Alphaproteobacteria bacterium
GCGTGAAAGACGACCTGCAGCAGGAGGTCGCCCAGTTCGTCCTTCAACGCCGCCATGTCCTCGCGCGCGATCGCGTCCGCGACCTCGTAGGCCTCCTCGATCGTGTAGGGAGCGATCGTCGCGAAATTCTGCTCCGTGTCCCACGGACAGCCGCGTTGGGGATCGCGCAGCCGCGCCATGATCGCGAGGAGCCGGTCGATCGGGCGTGCGCGCATGTCACCCCGCGCTGAGCGGTTTCCGGAAGAAGATGCGGTGGTGGCCGGGCGGATAGTCGAGGCGGGCGAATTCGCGGTAGCCGAAGCGCGGATAAAACTCCGGCGCCTGAAACGAGAATGTGTCGACCCAGGCGGAATGGCAGCCAAACTCACGCGCGTGCCGCTCGGCCTCGGCAATCAGTCCGCTGCCGATGCCGCCGCGGCGCAGCGTTTCATGCACCCAGAGCAGGTTGATGAATAGCCAGCCGGCGTAGCAGTTGGCGATCAGCCCGGCTCGGATGGCGCCCGCCTCGTCCCGCACGAACAGTCCGAAATAGGAGTAGGGCGGGTCGCCGAGAAACGGCGCATTATAATGTCCCAGCGACTCGCTGATGAAATCGCGGTCCGCCCACGACGGCTCGTTTTCGAAGCTGAGGCGGAGGCTCGGCGGCAGCTCCATCGCGGCCCGCCTCACGCCTTACCGTACGGCGAATCGGGTGCGAACGGGCCGGATTCGATGACGACTTCCTCGATTGTACCGCCATAGCGGAAGACGCCGTGCCGCTCGCGCAAATCCCAATCGACCGGGGCGCGGCGGTCGAGGCCGATGTCGAGCCCCTCGTGCATGCCGTTCATCAGCGTTGGCGACAATTCGGCCCAATCGCCGTGTACATCGTCGAGCATGAGGCGGCCGCGGCCGCGCCGCCCGCCGCGCGCCTCATAGTCGAGCGCCGCGACATGCGCGCCCGCGCCGACCGGCGGTCCCAAGAGCGAGTGAAACTCGCCAAAGCCGTTATAGGTGAGGCGCAACTGCCCATCTTCGATATAGAGCACGAGGCCGCCGGTAACGTCGCCGATCGCGACCAGTACGCCCTGGTCGCCTGCGCCATGGCGGATTCGCACCGAAATCGTAAAGTTGCGATCGGCGACGAGCGGCGTGACGACGCCGCGATGCACGGTCTGCGACCCCGGCAGAAATCGCCGCCGGCTGCCACCCGCGGCCGGCCGCTGGTGCGGCGGCAACTCGTTGAATTTCTGCGTCGGCGTGCGGTTGTCGAGCGGGTAAACCATGTTTTCCCAAGCCGCTCGATCAAATGCTTCAACCAATTCCTGAAGTTTCTGCGGATGCTGGCGCCGCAAATCGATGCTTTCGGAGAAATCCTCCGCGTGAGCGTGCAGCGTCCAGTTGTCGAAATCGACCGCCTCGCCGCGTTTCTGCAATGACACGGCGACCCAACCGTCGCGGTAATAGGCGCGGTTGGCCCAGCATTCGTAATACTGCTCGGTTCGTGGCGCCGGCGCCGTCGCGTCGTGCAGCACCGGCGCGAGGCTGTTGCCCTGCATCGGCTTTGCCGGCCGGCCGTGCGAGGTTTCGAGCGGCTGGGCGCCAGCCAGGTCCAACAGTGTCGGCATCACGTCGATGACATGCGCGAACTGGGTGCGGATCGCGCCTCCATCTTTCATCTTGTCGGGCCACGAGATGATGAAGCTGACGCGCCGCCCGCCGCCGCCGGTATAGGTCTTGTAAGAGGGGAAGGGCGCGTTCGACACCTGCGCCCAGCCCATCGGATAGACCGCCGACGCGCGGCCGCTGCCAATCCAGTCACGGCGGTCAGTATCAACCGCGGTCGGCAGGGCCGGGAGGCCGGCAAAGCGCCGATTGAAATGGATATTGCCGCCCGGGCCGGCCGAATTGGTGCCGCCGTTATCGGAAGAGAACACGATGATCGTGTTGTCGAGTTCGCCGAGCCGGGCGAGAAACGCGACGAGGCGGCCGAAATTCTGGTCGGCGCAATCGAGCATCGCCGCGTAGGTTTCCATGTGGCGGGCAAACAACGCCTTGTGCTCGGCCGGCACGTCATCCCACGCCGGCACCAGCGGGTCGCGTTCCGATAGCTGCGTCCCGGCCGGCACGATGCCAAGCGCCCGCTGCCGTTCGAGGCGCGCCGCGCGCAGCGCGTCCCAGCCCGCATCGTAGCGGCCGCGATAGGTGGCGAGATCCGCCTCCTTCGCCTGCAGCGGCCCGTGCACCGCGTTATTCGCAACATACAGAAAGAAAGGCTGCGCCGGGTTCTGGTTGCGGATCTCGGTGAGAAAACCGAGCGCTTTGTCCATCCAGTCGTCGGTCGCGTAGTAGCCCGGCGGATACTCGTCAATCGGCGCGACGATATTGTTATAGACGAGGCGGGCCGGAAAGAAATAGCTCGTCTCACCTTCGAGAAAGCCGTAGAAGCGATCGAAACCGCGGTATGTCGGCCAGGTTTGGTTGGGCGCGACGCCGTTGGTCGAATTGTGCCATTTGCCGACCATGACCGTCGCATAGCCGGCGGCGCGCAGCGTCTCGGCGATGGTCGGCGCATCGAGCGGGATGTCGCCGAAATAGCCTGGAAAACCGGGGTTGTTGTTGGCAAGCCAGCCGGTCGCGACCGAATGCGCGTTGCGCCCGGTCAACAGCGCGGCGCGCGCCGGCGAACAAATCGGATGCGTCGTGTAATGGTTGAAACGCAGCCCGCGCTGGGCGAGCCCATCGATATTCGGCGTCGCGATTTCCGAGCCGTAGCAGCCGATATCGCCCCAGCCCATGTCGTCCATGAAGACGATGACGATATTGGGCGCACCGGGGCGGGGGCGCAGCGGTGGCGGCCAATGCGGCTCGGATTCCTCGCGGATGCGGCCGATCTTGCCGGGAAAGCCCGGATACCCGCCGGTTGTCGTTGCTCCGCCGTCGGCCATGTGTGGCTCAGCCCCTGCCTGCTTGCTTTCTGGGCGGCATCGTCGCCGGTGCGGGGGGCGCTGGCAACGAGGTTTTTGCCGTCGGCCGCGAGCCACACCTGCCAGCCTGCGATCATGCATATCATACGATCCGGATCGCGTCAAGTACAAAAGAGGAACGAACGGCGTTGGATCGCGAGGAGGAATTGGC
>JASIAN010000281.1 GCA_030042035.1 Alphaproteobacteria bacterium
CCGGGGTCTTCTCGGCGGTGCTCGCCCAGGTCGGATTTACTGGGGCGCAAAACATCTTCGACCGCCGCTTCGGGTTTTCGACCGGGCTTTCTCGGAAACTGCGCGCCGGCGGCGATCAAGCACGTTGAGGAGGGGTGGTTTTGCCGGCCCCTGCCGGTCGCGGACGCGCCCAATGCCATCAGGGTCGGTGCTGTGCGAAAGGCAGGCCGCCAGGGAAGAACGCATTTTATGCATTTCCGGATTTGACTTGGCGTTATCGGGAACATTATCGCTCTACGATAATGTTCGAGTGTCGGGCCATGGACGATCGTTTTCTCTATGCCGGGCTCATTCGGCTGCACGTGCTGCACCATGCCGTCAACGAGCCGATCTACGGTCTGGCGATGATCGAGGAACTGGCGCGGCACGGCTACAAGCTGAGCGCCGGCACGCTCTACCCGATCCTGCATGGGCTTGAAGAGCGCGGCCTCCTCGCCTCCACGGAGGAGCGGTCAGGAAGCTCGGCGCGCCGCGTCTATCGCGCGACCCCCGAAGGAAAGGCGGCGCTCGCCGCCGCCAAGCTGAAAGTGCGTGAGCTTTTCGGCGAGTTGTTCAACGACGACTCACAGGAAGAAGGAGCGGACGCATGATATCCGTGAGCCGCGGCGACTGCTGCTGAAGGCCGCCGGCATGGCCGGCGCCAGCATGTTGTTTTGGGAGCGGCCGCTCGAACCGGCGCAAAACCCGGAGAGGAAGAGAAGGTCGGCGTGGTCGAAGACCTGATGCTCGGCCTGCGCCGCGGCCGGAGAGCCCGCAGCAACAATGGTCGATGCACGCGTCTTGGCGCTGGACAGAATAGCGTCAGAAGTCTAGCGTAAATCAATATCGCTTAGCGCTTATGGGTTCCGATAAGATGCTGGCGCACGGACGCATAACTCCAGCCTTCCTGTTCCGCGCCCCGGGGGCTTCGCCATGACGACGCAGCCGGCAGCGGCGCGCCTGCGCTTCGATCTGTCCGGCTGCGGCGCCGGCCTTGACGAGTCGGCAACGAGCTTGTTGGAGCTGGGTCCGCAGGCGGAAGCGCTCGGCTACGACGGGCTGTGGATCAACGAAGAACATTTCGGGCAGGGCAGCCGGGTTTGCCTGTCGCCGATCCTGTTGGCGACCGCGCTGGCGATGCGGACCAGCCGGATCAGGATCGGCTTCTCGGTCCTGGTCCTGCCGCTGTTCGAGCCGATCCGGCTCGCTGAAGAGATCGCGACCCTCGACGTGCTGTCGGCCGGCCGGGTCGATCTCGGCGTCTCGCGCGGCAACACGAGCCGCTATTTCGAGGCGTGGGGGCTTGATTACGAAGACCGCTCGGCGGCGTTCGACGCGTGCTTTGACCGGCTGGTGCAGTTTTTGACCGAACCGAAAGTTACCGTCGGTTCCCGCACCGAGTCGATCGAGCCGAAATGCGTGCAGCGGCCGCATCCGCCGGTTTATGTCGCAACTTATCGCGAGGAGGGCGCGGCCTGGGTCGGAGCGCGCGGTCTCACGCTGTTCCAAGGCAGCCAGCAGTCGGTCAGCAGCATCCGCCGCTGCATCACCGCCTATGAAGACGCTGGCGGCGATGTGGGAAAGGTGCCGATCGGCCGCTTTGTCGTCGTTGGCGAGAGCGACGCGGCCGCTTGGCGCGCGGCCAGGCCGGCGGGCGAGAAGCTGACGGCTGGATATCGCCGCGGCGGCGAGCAGGTAAAGCGCCGCATCTCGACCGAAGAGGAGCTCCAATCCGAGCGCTGGCTTAACGAGGTTGCAATTGTCGGCAGTCCGGAAACCGTTGCCGGACGGATCGCCGCGCTGCACGAGGAATTCGGCTTCGGCAGCTTGCAGCTGGTCACCGGGTTTCTCGGCAACCTACCGCAAGCCGAGGTCGTCCGAACGCTCGAATTGTTCGCAAAAGAGGTCAGGCAGCGATTGCCGCGGGTGCTGCCGCCGACGGAGACCGGGCGGCACTGATGATCGCGGCTGAATTCGGTCTTGTCGCGGTCGCTCTGGCTTTCGCCTGGAGCATGGGAGCGCACTATACCGGCGCCTGCATGGGCATGCCCTATGCCACGAAGAGCGTCGGGCTGCGCGCGGCGTTGTGGGTCATGGCTCCGTTGACGCTGGCCGGAGCCACGTTCCTCAGCCACAAGGTCCTGGAGAACGTCGGGCACAACATTCTGGTCGCAAGCCGGCTCGGCACGGCGCCGGCCATTGCCGTGGTCGCCGCGGCCTTCCTGCTGACGACGCTGTTCACGCAGCGCCGCATCCCGACCTCGACAATCCAGATCCTCGTGTTCTGCATCATCGGCGCCGGCGCTGCGCTTCGCCTCGCCATCCGTTGGCACACCGTAATTCAGCTCGCGCTGTTGTGGGTGGTCGCGCCGTTCGTCGCATGCGGGCTCGGCTATGTTTTCACCAAGCTGTTCGACGTGGCCCCGGGCTTCGCCCGCAGCGGCAGCGCCGGCACGATCGGAACTGCGCTCGTCATCATTGGCGGTGCGGCATCCCTGACGATGGGCGCCAACGACGTCTCGAACGCAACGGCGGTTTTTCTCTCGACCGGGTTTGCCGGGCCGCTTGTTGCGGGCCTGATCGGCGGCCTCGGCCTTGCGATCGGCGTCTTGACCTGGGGCCGGCCGCTGCTCGAGCGCGTCGCCTTCGATGTCGTCAAGCTCGACATGCCGATGGCGACCGCGGCGCAGCTTGTCCAGGCGATCGTCGTATTGACCGCCGTGTTCTTCGGCTATTTCACGTCGATGAACCAGGCGCTGATCGGCGCGATGGCGGGGACCGGGTTTGCTCGCGGGCGCGAGACAATTGACGCCAAGGTCGTCTTCGGAATTCTGCGTGGCTGGGTCATCGGTCCGGCGGCCGGCGCCGCGCTCGGCTTCATCCTCGCCGATCTCACGCGGCTCTTCTAGATTGCAGTCAAGGGAGCATGACCGCGACCTTGATCAGAGCGCCAATGAACTTGGAGGCCGGATGCGCTGCTCCTTGCCGGCTAAAGGCCGACTCAGGAAGCGCGGCGCCGAATGCTATCTCGCGAACGGCTACGACGAGGTAAAGTCCTGGATCGCCGAACGCAAGGCGCGGGCGGAACGTTAAAACCCGAGGAGGCGTCATGTTGATCGTCGACGGGCAGATCCATCTTTGGGAAAAGGGCACGCCCTCCGCGCATCATCGCCAGGAGCCCTATTCCGCCGAGCAGGCGATCGCCGGCATGGATGCGGCCGGCGTTGACCGCGCCTTGGTCCATCCGGTGCTGTGGGACCCGGACTCCAACGAACTGGCGCAGGACGCGGTGCGCCGATATCCCGATCGCTTTGCGATCATGGGCTGGTTCTATCTCGACGACCCGCGCGGGCGCGACATCGTCGCGAGCTGGAAGCAGCGCCCCCTCATGCTAGGCCTGCGCTTCTACACCAACGACCGGCACCCGCAATCGTGGTTCACCGACGGCACGCTCGACTGGTTGTGGCCCGCCGCCGAGCGCGCCCAAGTGCCGATCTCGCTCGGCGCGGCGATGTTCCTGCCGACCGTCGGCAAGATTGCCGAGCGCCACCCCGGCTTGAAGCTGATCGTCGATCACATGGGCGTGCCGCGCGCCAGCAAGGGCGAGGCAGCCTATCGGTTCCAGCCGGAGCTGCTGGCGCTGGCCAAACATCCGAATGTCGCCGTCAAAGCGACCGGGCAGGCCGGCTACGCCGAGGACGCATACCCGTTTCCTAGCTTGCATCCGCATCTCAAGCGCTGCTTCGACGCCTTTGGTCCGCAGCGCATGTTCTGGGGCACGGACATTACCCGAATGCCGTGCTCCTGGCGGCAATGCGTGACGCTGTTCACCGAAGAGCTGCCGTGGCTCAAAGGCCGCGACCTCGACCTCGTCATGGGCGAGGCGTTGTGCAACTGGATCGGCTGGTCGCTTCCGGGACGCGCCGCAAGCTGACGCCATTAAAACCGACAGCAGGCGGTCCCAACGGCTCAGACGATGCCATCCTGGCGCAACGCCGCGATGGCCGCGGCGTCAAGGCCAAGCCAGTCGGTCAGCACTTCGGCCGTGTGCTCGCCGAGCAGCGGCGCCGACTTGACTTCGGCCGGAACGCCGTCGAAGCGCACCGGCCAGGTCGGCATCGCCATCTTGCGCTCGCCGTGCGTCATGATTTGCAGGATACCGCGTTCGTAGAAGCTCGGCTCGTCGACAAGCTCCTGCGTATCGAGCACGGCGCCGGCCGGGACGCCGACCGCGCTCAGCTGCGCCATTGCCTCGTGCTTGGTGCGCTCGCGGGTCCACGACGCGACGAGTTCGTCGACTTCGGCCTCGCATTTGAGCCGGGCATCGGGCGTGTCGTAGCGCGGGTCGCCGATCAAATCCTCACGCCCAATCAGCTTTAATAGGCGCGGCCAATGCTCGGGATTGGCGCGGCTCGTCGTCATGTAGACATAGTCGTTCGGGCCGCCCGGCTTGCACGGGAAGATGCCGCCGGGCGGATTGTTGGCGGCCGGCCGCCGCGGCGCTGCCTTGCCGGTGCGCGCCTGGGTGATGAAGCCGCCGCGGCTGTAATGCATGACCGAATCCTGCATCGCCACCTGCAGCCGCCTGCCTTTGCCGGTGCGTGCGCGATCAAACAGCGCACTGACGATGCTGAACGCCATCAGCATGCCGGTGCCGGTGTCGCCGATTGTCGGGCCGGGCTTGACCGGCCGCCCGTCGCGCTCGCCGGTAATGCTCATCGCGCCGCCCGCCGCCTGGGCAATCGGATCGAACGACAGGCCCTTCTCGTACGGGCTGCCGGCGCCGAAGCCCTTGACCTGGGCATAAATGATGCCGGGGTTGATCGCACTGACGACATCATAGCCGAGGCCCAGCCGCTCGACCGCGCCCGGTGCGAAATTCTCGGCGAAGACATCGGCTTTCTTCGCCATCTCCTTGACCAGCGCCAGGCCGCGCTCTTCTTTGAGGTTGACGGTGATCGAGCGCTTGTTGGCGTTGTACATCATGAAATAGTACGCATCGCCAAAGCCGGTGCGGCCCGCTTCGCCGCGCGGCGGCTCGACCTTGGCGATGTCGGCTCCCATCCAGGCAAGCGCCTCGGTACAGGTCGTGCCGGCCTCGAATTGCGTCAGGTCGAGGACACGAATGCCAGAGAGGCAGCCGGGGGATGCAGGCGTTACAGGCATTGTGCGCTCCTTGTCGAACTGGGGCCGAGGTGGGAAGCGCCTCGCCCACCAGCTTAGCGCTGGCCCGGAGAAGGTAGTTCAAGGCATCGGTGCGGAGCACCCACATTCACATCGGCCATGATGGCCTATATAATGGCACATGTGGCGGCGGCCACGCTACCGGGTGGCACCCCGGCAGCGCGGCCAGACCCGCTACGCTTTTAACGCGCGGTCTTTCCGCACTGAGCACCTGCCTTTCTCCAGGCGGCCACCCGGTCGAGAGGTAGCGGTCGCCAACCGCCGTTTAGTCGGGCCGTCGAGGATCACTCCCTTGACGGCCCGAATCACTTGCGAAGCGCCATCAGCTTCTCAAAGCTTTCAAACCACTTCGCCTGAACCTCTGCGCCCCATTCAGGATTGAACTCGGGGAATTTGGCGATCAGCCGGTCCTCCCAACTTTCGCCCGGCGGGTCGTTGACCTCCTCGTCGCCATTGCGTTCCGCGTTGGCTTGTCGTGTCGGTGTTTCGGCCTTTGATCGGCGTGGCCGTGGCGTCCCTTGCGCGGCTGCTGTCCGAAGCTTTCTGCCGTGCAGAACGCGGCCGCTGATGACGATGCCGCTGTCCTTGGCGGCGGCTAGGAAGAAAGCTGCCGACTTCTGCGACACCGCATCAGAGCCAGGGAACGACTTTTTGAAGACCTCGTTGAAGTGCGACGCCGTGGCGTTGCCAAGATCAAGGCCGCCCCCGAACAAGGGTGCATATTCCTCCTGCAAAATAGCGATCATCTTGGCGCTCCATTCCGGCGTGCCAAACGCAGTCGCCAATTCGTTCAGCCGTGGC
>JASIAN010000282.1 GCA_030042035.1 Alphaproteobacteria bacterium
ATGCAGATGCCGGCGCGCACGCCGGCCTGCGCCGCGATGACGGCAATGACGCTGCAGGCCTTGTCCGGCAACCGTTTTCTGTGCGGCATCGGGCCGTCCGGGCCGCAGGTCGTCGAGGGCTGGCACGGCGTGCCGTTCGGCAAGCCGCTCACCCGCGCCCGCGAATATGTCGAGATCATCCGCCAGATCCTGGAGCGCAAGGCGCCGCTCGAACATCACGGCGCCCACTATGACATCCCCTATACCGGGCCGGGCGCGACCGGCCTCGGCAAGCCGCTCCGGAGCATCATCCACGGCGACCCGAGCCTCAAAATCTACACCGCCTCGATCAGCCCCGCCGGGCTGCGTACCGCCGGCGAGGTTGCCGATGGCAACCTGCCGATCTTCTTCTCGCCGGAGAAGGCCGAGGCGCTCGTCGCGCCGGTCCTGGAGGGCCGCGCCAAGGCCTGCAAGCCGCGCGACCTCGGCGATTTCGACAACGCGCCCTATGTGCGCGTCGCGATCGGCGGCGACATCGCGCAATGCCGCGATGCGCTGCGCCCCAACCTCGCGCTCTATATCGGCGGCATGGGAGCGCGCGGCGCCAATTTCTACAACGATCTCGCGAAGCGACTCGGCTATGAGGCGGCGGCGGTCGAAATTCAGAATCTTTACCTCGACGGCAAGCGCCAGGAAGCCGCGGCGGCGGTGCCCGATGACCTGATCGACGAAATCTCGCTAGTCGGCCCGCCCGAGCGCGTGCGCGACCGGCTGCAAGCGTGGCAGGACGTCGCGAAAAAGGGCTGGATCGGCTCGCTCGTGCTGGCCGGCGCCGATATCGCCGGCCTCCGACTCGTCGCCGAAACCGTGCTGTAGCGGCAGGCACACGATGCCCGCATCCCTCCCGCGCATCGCCGTCATCGGCACCGGCGGCACGATTTCCTCGCTCGGCGCCTCCAGCCTCGACGTGCTCGACTATCCCGATTTCGGCCGCAAACTGTCGTCCGAGGAACTCATCGACCGCTTCCCCGAGACGCGTCTCGTCGCCGACCCCGTGCCGATCACGTTCCGCCAGGTCGGCTCGACCGCGATCGGCCCTGCGGAATGGCTTGAATTGCGCGCGCTGATCCATCTTACGGCCGCCGAGGACCCGGCGATCGCGGGCTTTGTGATCCCGCACGGCACCGCAACCTTGGAAGAGACCGCGTTCTTTCTGAACCTGACGCTGGGCGTCACGCAGCCCGTCGTTCTGGTCGGCGCGCAACGGCCGGCGAGCGCGCTCGGCAGCGACGCCGGCATGAACCTCGTCAACGCGCTGCGCGTCGCCGGCGCAGAAGCGGCGCGCGGCCTCGGCGTGCTCGTCGTGCTGAATGACGAAATTCATCCGGCGCGCGATGTCGTCAAGACCTCGACCTATCGGGTGCAGACCTTTCGCTCGCTCGACTTTGGCGCGCTCGGCCAGGTCGACGGCGACGGGCCGCATTTCTACCGCGCCCCGACGAGAGCGCACATGCCCGACACGCCGTTTGCCCGGCGCGATCTCGCGGCGCCGCTGCCGCGCGTCGATATCATCTATTCCTATGCCGGCGCCGACGCGGCGCTGATCGAGGCGGCGGTCGCGGCCGGCGCCAGGGGCATCGTGTCGGCCGGCTTTGCGCCCGGCATGGCGAGCCCCCTGCAATTTGCGGCGCTCGTTGCAGCGGCGAAATCCGGCGTCGTTGTCGTGCAGTCGAGCCGCGCAACGGGCCGTGTCGCGCCGCGCCGCCGGCTGCGCGAGGTCGGCATCGTTGCAGCCGAAGACCTGTCGCCGCAGAAGGCGCGCATCCTGTTGGCGCTCATGCTGACGACAACCACCGATATCGCTGAAATCCAGCGCGCGTTTGGGAGATACTGAGCCCGCTACTGCTGCCGCGGGAATTCGTAGACCACGTCTTCGGCGAGGCTGTTGTCGACCGCGGTCGAAAACGGCGTGCCCTTGCAGAACCCGCTCGAAACGAGGCTCGCGACGAGCCGCTCGTACCCTTCGCGCGGCAGGATCGGTTCGCGGCTCCAGACGCCGAGCGCCCGGTAGCGCGCGATGGCGGCGCGCAGAATCGGCTGCGCGACAGCCGGGAAATACGACGCCACCGCTTCGGCGAGCGCTTCCGGCGGCTGGCGATAGAGCCAGTTCTGGACGGTATAAAGCCCGCGCACCAGCTTTAGCATCTCGTCGCGCTTCGCCAAGAGGTTGGCGTGCCGCGCGTAAAACGTCGTGTAGGAGCACAGCCCGCGGGAGGCCGCGGCATACCACAAATGCCCCTCGCCCGAGGCGATCAGCTCCTCCGCCAACGGCAGCCAGAGCTGCGCGACATCGATGTCGCCGCGGCGCAGCGCGTCGGCGTTTTCGCCCATCGTCCAGTCGCCGATGCGGTTGAGCGTTTCCGGGTTGATGCCGGCGAGCCGCAGATCGTGTTGCAGGCACAGCCATGGCGTCGGCACCTCGCTGACCGTCGCGAGCCTGACGCCAAGCAGCGCCCCGAGGCGGAAATTGGGGCGCGGCGTGCGGCCGACCAGCACGAACGGGTCGCGCGTCACCGCCTCGGCAAAACAGACGAGGTCGCAATTGGCGTGCAGATCGTACATCTGGTTGACCCGCATCGGGCCGCCCCAGGTCACATCGACAGTGCCGTGAAACAGCCCGTCGGCCGCCGCTCCGGGTCGCGGCGCGCTGACGAAGCGCACCGCGAGCCCCTCCTTGTCATAGACGCCGAGCGCGAGGGCCGCATAGAACGGCGCATAGAACAGGGCGCGCAGCGATTCCTGAATAACAAGCGCCATCAATCTACCTCGTTCTGTAGGATCGCCGTGGCCGCATCCGCAAACACCTGCGCGCCGAGCACGATGTCGGCCTCGCTTGTGTCCTCCGACCAGTGGTGGCTGACGCCGCCGATGCTCGGCACGAACATCATGCCCGAAGGGAGCCGGCGCGCCAGCACCTGTGCGTCATGCCCGGCGCCGCTTGGCATATGGCGGTGCAATCCGGGGGCGTGCCGCTCGGCGGCCTCCGCGATTGCCGCCTGAAAGCGCGAATCCATCGCCGCCGGCAGGCTCTTCGACAACGGCGTCAGCGCAATCCGGCAGGGCCCGGCGCGGTCGGCGGCGGCGACGAGCTCCACCAGCGCGTCTTCGCAGCGGGCGAGAATCGCCGTGTCGGTGTCGCGGAACTGCACCTGCATCTCGGCGCGTCCCGGCACGATGCTCGGCGCGTTTGGATCGAGCAGCATGCGGCCGATTGTCCACACGGTTCGCGGTCCGGCAATCGCGGTGAAGCGGTCGTGGATCGCGGTCGCGAGCCGCACCAGCGCGACGCCGGCATCCTTGCGGCGGCGCATCTCGGTCGTGCCGGCGTGGTTCTGTTCGCCGGTCACGGTGACCCAGTAGTTCCACGCACCGATGATCGCGGTGACGATGCCGATGCGCTGTCCCGCCGTCTCCAGCGTCGCGCCCTGCTCGATATGCGCTTCGAGATAGCCGACGTGACGCGAGGGATCGAGCCGCTGATACGGCCGGCCGGCATATCCGGCGTCGGCCAGCGCCTGCCGCAGCGGCTTGCCATCGCGGCTTGCCGCGGCGGCAATTTCTGCGTCGGTCAGCCCGTCGGTAAACGAGCGGCTGCCGAGCATATTGCCGTAATGCCCCTCCTCGTCGGCCCACGCGACCGGCTCGATGCCGAGGCCGGCGCCGGCCGGATCGGCGGCGAAGGCGCGCGCCAGCTCAAGCGCGTAGACGACGCCGAGCGCGCCGTCGAGCCAGCCGGCATAGGGCTGCGTCTCGCTGTGCGAGCCGACCAAGAGGCGGCGCGCGGCCTGCCGGTTGCGACCGAAAACATTGCCGATGCCATCGATGACAGGGTCGAGGCCGGCGGCGGCGAACTGTTCGGCGAGCCACTGCCGCGAGGCGACATCCTCGGGCGAATAGGTCGGCCGGTGCACGCCGGTCTTGTAGCGGCCGAAATCGGCGAGCCGCCGGAGATCGGCAACGACCCGTGCGCCATCGATGGTCGGCATCGTTCGCCTCCTCGCCTCGCGGCAATGTGAACCGGACCGCCGGCGCGGAGGGAACAATCTTCCGGCCGCCGGCCTATAGTATGGCACGAACATGAAAAGGAGTTAGAGATGAACCGTTTGATGCTTGCGGGCGCCGCCGCGCTGCTGGCGGCGGCCGCCGCCGCACCGGCGGTTGCCCAATCGACCGCCAACCCGCCGCCGACCAGCCAAGCCGCCGCCCCGCCGCCGGCCGCACCGGGTGGCGGCATGATGCACGGCCCGGGCATGATGGAGCGTCATATGATGCAGCCGGGCATGATGGGACCCGGCATGATGGGTCGGCCCGGCTGGCGACACCGCATGATGATGATGCGGTGGGCGCGACGGTCGCCGCAGCAGCGCTGTATCGACAGGATGGCGCGGCATGCCGGCATTATTGCTTACGTCGTGACAAAGCTGGACCTGACGCCGCAGCAGCGCCCGCTGTGGAGCAAGGTTGAAGCGGCGCTCAATGCCGCCGGCGAACGGCAGCAGCATTTGTGCAACGCTCTGCCCTCATCGGCGGAAGCCGGACGCCGCCAGACGATCCTCGACCGCCTCGCCAACCGCGAGGCCTTCCTGTCGGCACGCCTGCACGATCTGCAGCAGATCGAACCGGTCCTGCAGCAGTTTTACCGGTCGCTCACCCCGGCGCAGCAGGCGATCATCGACCACCCGTTCCGCCCGAACTGAGGTGCGCCGCGGCTTTGGCCCCGTCGCCTGTTCCTCGCCACACGCGGCGGAGGGGACAGGCGGCGGGGCCGCATCTTACGCCGATTTGGCGTATTTGCCGGTCAGCTGCGGCGTGAAATCCGGGTAGGCACCCGGCGTTTTCTGGTTGGCCTCCTCATGGCACTGGAGCCGCGTCTTGCGCGCCCAGGTGCGTTTGAGATCGTCCCTGACGCTGAAGGTCAGACGCCCCAGCCCGTCCGTCTCGATCTCGATTTTGTCGCCGTCCATGAACGGGTTGAGACCGCGATGGTTGGTGCCGGTAGCGATGATATCGCCCGGCTCCAGCGTGTGGATCGACGACAGCCACTCGATGCAGCGCGGGATTTTGTGCCCCATGTCGTCGGTGTTGAAGTTCTGGTAGAGCGTGCCGTTGTTCCACAGCCGGATTTGCAGCTTCTGGGGGTCTTTGATCTCGTCTTTTGTAACGAGGCACGGCCCGATCGGCGCAAACGTGTCGCGCGACTTCATCTGGAAGAACACATTGCCCGGCGGCGGCAGGCCGCGCGCCGAACCGTCGATGAAGTTGGTGTAGCCGAACACGTAATCCATCGCTTCGGCCGCTGTGACATGGCTGCAACGCTTGCCGATGACGACCGCCATCTCGGCTTCGCCCTCGAAGATCGCGGCCGGCACGTCGGGCAGCACCATCGTGTCGCCGTTGCCGACGATCGCCGACGGCGATTTGTGGAAGGCATTGATCGGCGCCGGTGCGCTGCGGGTGCCGTCTTCCATGTAGTTGACGGCCATGCAGTCGATATTGACCGGCTTCGGTAGCGGCGGGCGAATCTTCACGCTCGCCAGCGGCTTGCCGGTACCCTTCGCCGCGGCGTCTTCGAGCTTGGCGCGATACTGATCAAAGCGGGCGATAAGCCCGTTGATCAGGTCGCCCGGTCCGGTATGCGGAATATCCTGCACGACGGCCGAGACGTCGGCGACCGTGTTGTCGCCCTTCAGCACGCCCAGCTTGTAGTCGTCGAAATAGAGCAGTTTCATGGGGTTCTCCCTCCCCGCTGTCGACCTTTGCGGCCGTGCCGAAGGGCCGGCGCGGCGCGACGGCCAGAGCTTATACCGCTTCTCTCGCCGGTGCCAATCGGCGCAACGCGGCGACCGCGCTGACCTGTGATGGTCCGGCCGGATTGGCTGGGACGCGGCGCCGGCGGTGAACCGCACGCGGCTGCCGCTGCGCGGCCCGGCGCGGCGCGATCGCGCTTCTCAGCGGCGTGCGATGCTGGTCTAATGCGCGGCCACTCGATCGGCACCGCTGCGCGAGAGGGTCGCGAGGGAGGAAAGCCGGCATGTTGCCGATGTCCGGGCGTCGCCGGGCTGCGCCGCCGCGTCGCTGAAGGCGGCCAGACATGATTTCATTCGATCTGCTGATCAACGCGATCGTTGCCGGCGTCCTGCTCGGCGGCTTCTACGCCGCGGTCAGCGTCGGCATTACGATCTCGTTCGGCATGCTCGACATCGCCAACATTGCGCAGCCAGCGTTTATCCTGCTCGGCTCCTACGCGGCCTATATCTTCAACTCGGCCTTCCATATCGACCCGATTCTGGTCGGCGTCGTCATGACCCCGATATTCTTCATGATCGGCATAGCGGTTTATCGGCTCTATTATTACTGCTTCGAGATGCGCAATGAGCAGGCGATCCAGGGTCTCGCCTTCTTTTTCGGTCTGCTGTTTGTCGCCGAAGTGTCGCTGATCCTCGTCTTCGGCGTCGACTATCGCTTTGTCGAGGCGCCATATATCGGGCCGAGCCTGCACTTCGGCATGTTCGACCTGCCGCTCCGCATGCTGATCCCGTGCGTGATTTCATTGGCCATGATCGGGGCGTTGCAGCTCTATCTGTCGCGCAGCTTTATCGGCCGCGCCATTCTCGCGGTGTCGCAGGACGGCGGCGCGCTGCAATTGATTGCGGCGAACCCCACCCGCATCAAGGAGATCGCGTTCGGCATCTCGATCGCGACCTGCGCGCTTGCCGGCACGTTTCTGATCATCATCCAGCCGGTCGAGCCGTCGATCGGGCGCGACTACATCGGCCGCATCTTTGCGATCTGTGTGCTCGGCGGCATGACGAGCTTTCCGGGCATGGTCGGGGCGGCGATGCTGATCGGTGTCGCCGAGAGCATTACCGCGACGTTCTACG
This sequence comes from Alphaproteobacteria bacterium, assembly GCA_030042035.1. Lineage (GTDB taxonomy): Bacteria > Pseudomonadota > Alphaproteobacteria > ATCC43930 > CGMCC-115725 > DATARH01. The sequence goes on from JASIAN010000282.1 coordinate 6,921, forward strand.
GCCCCTCCTGGGCGCCGGCCGTCGCGTTTGGCTTTCTGTTGGCCGTGCTGGCCGTCCGGCCGGCCGGATTGGCCGGACGCTAACGATGCGCACGAGCACGTTTTCGATCGTCGCGTTTGCGATTGGTCTCGCGGTCATCGTGTTCACCCGGGTGTTTTTCACCAACGAATACTTCTATTTCGCGGCCTATGTCGTCTTGCAATACGTCGTCTTGTCGACAGCGTGGAACATCCTCGGCGGCTACACCGGCTACATCAATTTTGGCATCAGCGCGTTTTTCGCGCTCGGCGCTTACAGCACGGTCGTCCTGCATAAATTACCGGAATTGCTGCATGACACCTGGAACCTGACGATCCCATCGATCCCGATGCCGGTCATGATCCTGGTCGGCGGCATCATCTCCGGTGTCATCGGCCTTGCCACCGGCTATCTGACGCTGCGCCTGCGCGGCGTGTTTTTTGCGATCGCGACCCTGGCGATGGCGATTGTCGCCCAGACGTTGATCGTCAATTGGGATTATGTCGGCGGCTCGCGCGGCATCTACATCATCCGCCCGGCAATGGCGCCGCTCGGCGGCGGCTACATCCAATATCTCTATTCGCTGATGGTGATCCTGGCGGTCATGTCGGTGTGCATCGCCCGATGGATCGAGCGCTCGCAACTAGGCCTTGGTTTTGCGGCGATCCGCGACGACGAGCAGGCGGCCGAGGCCGGCGGCGTGCCGACGCTGCGCCTCAAATTGATCGCAACGACCTTGTCGGGGGCGCTGATGGGCATGGCGGGCGCGCCGCTGCCGTATTACGTAACCTACCTCGATCCGACATCGAGTTTCAGTCTCGCCTACGCCGTCAACGCCGTCGCGATGCCGGTCATTGGCGGCATGACCAGCTGGATCGGGCCGGTCATCGGCTCGATCCTGCTCGCGACGATCCAACAACTCGCGACCGTCACGATCTCCTCGGCCCTGAATCTGCTGATCGTCGGCCTGCTCCTGATCGCCTTCGTCATCATCGCGCCAAAGGGCATTCTTGGGGTGGTCGAGGCACAGCAGCGCCGCCGCGCCACGCGGCTCGCCAACCTGGCCGCGCGGCCGGCACAATGAACGGCGCGCCGATCCTCGCGGTTAATGGCCTCGGCAAGCGCTTCGGCGGCTTTGTCGCGCTGGAGAACATCGCGCTCGACGTCGCGACCGGCGAGCGTTTGGGCCTGATCGGTCCCAACGGCTCGGGCAAATCGACGCTGGTCAATTGCCTGTGCGGCACCGTGCACAACGAGACCGGCACCGTCACCTTCGCCGGGCAGCGCATCGACCGCCTTGCCGCGCACCGCCGTACGCGTCTCGGCCTCGCCCGCAGCTTTCAATTGCCGAAGCCGTTTCACACGCTGTCGCTGATCGACAACCTGCGCGTGCCGCTGCTCTATGCGGTCAATGCCCGCCCCGGCCATCACTTGGCGGCAGCCGAGGTCGAAGCGCGCTGCCACGCGCTGTTGCGCGAGGTCGGCCTCGGCGACAAGGCGCGCCGGCTGCCGCGCGACTTGACCCAGGTCGAGATGCGCAAGCTCGAACTGGCGCGCGCCGTCGCGACCGAGCCGCGCCTCTTGTTTGCCGACGAGGCGATGGCCGGGCTGTCGCCGGCCGAGGTCGAAGAGATCCTCGCCGTGCTGTTCCGCCTCAATGAGGGCGGCATCACGATCGTGCTGATCGAGCATATCATGCGGGCCGTCATGAGCTTTTCGACGCGCCTCGCGGTGCTCGTCGCGGGGCAGAAGATCGCCGACGGCCGGCCCGAGGAGGTCGTGCGCAACCCGGAAGTCGAAAGGGCCTATCTTGGCGAATAGCCTCGCCATCAGCGGCGTCAACGCCGGCTACGGCTCGGTGCGCGTGTTGGAAAACATCTCGCTGTCGGTCGGCCATGCCGAGACCGTGGCGCTGCTCGGCACCAACGGCAACGGCAAATCGACGATGATGAAATGCGTGATGGGTCTGCTGCGGCCGACCTCCGGGACGATCACGGCCGAGATCGACGGCGAACGGATGGATCTGATCGGCCGCTCGACCGAAGAGATCGTCGATCTCGGCATCGCGCTGGTGCCGGAGGGCAGGCGCCTCTTCCCGAAGCTGACAGTCGAAGAAAACCTGCTCCTCGGCGCGTTCCGCAAATCCGCGCGCGGCGCGATCGCCGCCAATCTCGACTCCTGCTACGAAACCTTCCCACGGCTCAAGGAGCGCCGCCGGCAACTGGCGGGCAGCATGTCGGGCGGCGAGCAGCAGATGCTGGCTTTGGGCCGGGCGCTGATGTCGGCGCCGCGCATCCTCTTGATCGACGAGCCGTCGGTCGGCCTCGCGCCGATCCTCGTGCAGCGCACGATCGACAAGATCAAGGAACTGAAGGAACGCTTTGGGCTGACCGTGCTGATGGCCGAGCAGAACTTCAACCAGGCGGTACGCATCGCCGATCGCGGTTATGTCATCGTGCACGGCCAGATCGCGTTCGAGGGCCGCGACGCCGACGAACTCAACAACAACGAGCTCGTCCGCAAATTCTATCTCGGATTGTGATGCTGAGGACGCGCTGCGTCATCGCGCTCAGCCGATCCGCTCCGGGGCCGCGAAATCGCCGGGCCGCAGAAAACGCGCGGCCAGCCCCGGCAGCGCCAGCAGGGTCAGCGGCGTCGAGCTGACGAGGCCTCCGAGGATCACGATCGCCATCGGGCCTTCGATCTCCTGGCCCGGCAGGCCCGCGCCGAGCGCCAGCGGCAACAGGCCGAGCGCCGTCACCAGCGCCGTCAGCAGCACCGGCACGACGCGCTCGACGGCGCCCTGCGCGGCAACCTGCGGCGACCATGCGAACCCCTCGGCGCTGACGATGTGGCGATAATGCGCGAGTAGCATCAGGCCGTTGCGCAGCGTGATGCCGAACACGGTGGCGAGCCCGACCGCCGCGCCGAGCGATAGCGGCAGCCGCGCGATCCACAGCGCGGCGATGCCGCCGGCGAGCGAGAACGGCAGGTTCAGCGCCAGCAGCACGGCCGGCCGCACTTGGCCGAGCGCGATGGTCAGCAATCCGAGCACCGCCGCGGCGGCCGCGAGTCCGGCCAGCAGCAGCGTGTTGCGCGCCGCGCTCGATGCGGTCGCCGTGCCGCCGAATGCCAGATAAGCGCCGGGCGATAATGACACGCGGCGTAGCGCCGCGCGGGCCCGCGCGAGAAACGCGTCGCCGCCGCCATTGACGCTCTCGACCAGCACGTTCTGCACGCGCTGCGCGTTTTGGTGCAGGATTGCACTGCGCGCGTCGCCCACCGTAATCGTCGCCAGCGATCCCAGCGGCACGAGTTGTCGGCGGCCGTCGATGAGCGGCAGCGCCCCGATCGCCTTGGGGTCAGGATGGCGAAAGGCCGGCAGCGTCACCGTGATCGGCCACGAGGCCGCGCCGCGATAAATGCGGCCGACCGCGCGCCCGACCGTCGCGGCCTCGATCGCATCGAGTACCGGGCGCGGCTGAAAGCCATAGCGGACGAGGGCGGCGCGGCGCAGCCGCAGCGAGATCGCCGGCGTCGCCGGCGGCGCCGCAATCGTCACCGGCCCGGCACCGGGCACACGCTCGAGCGCTGCGGCCACACGCCGCGCATCGGCGTCGAGCGCGTCGAGATCGCTACCGAAGATATGCACGACAATCGGCGCCGTCGTCGCCGACAGAACCTCGTGGATGCGCTCGGTCAGAAACGTGTTGGCCCAGAAGCGCACGCCCGGGGCGCCGCCGATCGCGGCAAGGATCGCCCGCCGGGTGGCGACGCTGTCGCGGGCGCCCGCCGGCGACAGCGTCATGTCGATTTCGCCCTTGTTCGTCAGATTGTGTTCCGGGTTCAGCGCCGCGGTGCCCATGTGGATGATGACGTGCGCGACCTGCGGCATTTTTTCGAGAATCGCCGCCGTGCGCCGCGCGATGCGCTGCATCGCCGCGAGCGAGGTGCCGGGCGGCGCGGCGAAATGCCCGATCAGATCGCTTTCGTGAAACCGCGGCAAAAAGCGGGTCGGCAGAAAGGCGAGGCTGACGAGACCGGCCAGCGTCAGCATCGCAAACGCCGCCAGCGCCGGGCGCGCGTGCCGGCGCATGACGGCGAGCGCCCTGCGATGCAGCCGCCGTGCGCCGCTGACGAAAGCGGGGTCATGCGCGGCGATGCCGCCGCGTCCCAACAACAGCGCCGCCAGCGCCGGGGTCGCGCTCAGCGCCAGCACCAGCGACGCCAGGATCGAAACGATGACCGCAGTCGCGAGCGGCGCGAAGAGCCGCCCGGCAACCCCCATCAGCGCGAACATCGGCAGGAAGATGACGACGATCGCGATCGTCGCGAAGATGATCGGGACACGCACCTCGAGCGAGGCGTCGAGAATGACGCGCAGCCGCGGCGCCGGGTCGCGTTTTGCCTCGTTTTCATGTAATCGGCGACGGACATTTTCGACATCGATGATCGCGTCGTCGACGATGATGCCGAGCGCGATCGCCAGCCCGCCGAGCACCAGCGTGTTGATCGTATAACCGGCGGCATCGAGGATGAGGATCGTCGCGAACAGCGCCAGCGGGATCGTCGCGAACGAGATCAGCGCCACCCGCCAGTTGCGCAATGCGACGAAGATGACGGCAAGGATCAGCGCCGCCCCGATCAGCAGCGAATTGCGCAGGTCGCTGAGCGCCGTATGGATGAAGATCGACGGTTCGAGCGCGTGGCTCTTGAGATCGAGGTCGGCGCCTTCGCGCGCGAGCACCGGCGCAAGACGGCGAAGCACCCGATCGACGCCGGTTGCGACATCGAGCGCATTCGAGCCGTAGAGCGCCGAGACGATCAGCTGCAGCCCCGGTTTCTCGCCAATGAGCGCAGCGCCGGTCGGCGGCGGCGCGCCGACCGCAATCGTTGCGACATCGCCGAGCGTCACCGGAATTGCCGCACGGCCATCAATGACGGTCCTGGCTAGCGCCGCGAGGTCGTCTGTCTGGCCGCGCGACTGCATCAAAAACCGCTGGTTTGCGGTATCGAGGACACCGGCGCTGCGCACCGCCGAGGCGGCCGCGGCGGCGGCGATGACCTGGTCGAGGCCGAGATGCGCGGCGATGAGCCGCTGCGGATCAACCCGGACCTGCCATTGCTGTGGCCGGGCGCCGAACATGACGACGTCGGCGACGCCCGGCACCGCCAGTAGCGCCGGCAGGATTTCGCTCCGCGCGATCCGGGTCAGCCGGATCAGCGACAGGCGCGCCGAGGTCAACCCGACATCGCGCACGTTTCCGGTTGATGAGATTGACGGCACGAGGATCGGGTGCGCCGGTGCCGGCAGCAGCGGTGCCGCGGCCGCGACACGCTCGGCGATCAGCTCGCGGTCGCGAAAGAGATTTGTGCCGCCACGGAATACTGCCGTCACGGTCGAGAATCCGGGAACCGACTCCGAGCGCAGCACTGCGAGGCCCAGCGAGCCGATGACCGCGTGCTCAATCGGCGTCGTGACCAGCGTCTCGACGTCTTGCGGCGCGAGGCCGGTCAGCGCCGTCTCGACGGTAACCGTCGGCGGCGCGAATTCGGGGAACACATCATAATCGGCGGTACGCAGCGCCAGCGCGCCGGCGACCCCAACGGCAAGCCAGGCAATCGTGACGAGCCAAGGATAGCGGAGCGAGTTGCGGATGATTGTGCGCAGCATAACGGCGGCGCCGGGCGCGCTCAGTCTTCGTCGTCGTCACCGCCGCGCGGCGATTTCTGCTGGCCGACGCCAAGCAGCAGGGCGGCGCCGCGCACGACGATACGGTCGCCGCGCGACAGCCGCTGCGACACAAGATAGCCGCCGCCAGTCGGGAAATCGGTCGCGATCGGTACCGGCTCGAAGCGATTGCCGGCGGCCCGGAACACCATGGCGCGCCCGTTCTGCCACAGGACGGCCGACCACGGGACGAGGACGCCGAGCCGTTCGGGGCCGGCCGGCAGCGAGGCGGCCACGCTCGCGCCGATTGGCACACCGGGCCGCGTCGCGGCGCGGTAAAGCAGGCTCTGGCCAGGATAGGCGCCGAGCATTTTCGGCACCGGGCCGACGAGGTGGAGCGCAAAGCGCGTCCCGGCCGCCTCCGCCTCGGCCGCCGCCGGCGGTGCGGCGATTGTTTCGCCGGGCGGCAGGCTCAGCCCGACCAGCATTGCCTTGCCGGCGGCGACGAAGCGCAGCAGGCCGCTGTCATCGCGCAGCATGGTCCCCACGAGCGGCCCCCAAGTCGCCTCGGTCTGCGCCAACAGCGATTGCTGCCGCGCCCGCGCCGCGGCCATGGCAATGCGCGCGCTGCCGAGCTTGGCCTGCATGCGCTCGTAGTCCAACGCGGAGTTGAGCCGGCCGCGGTACAGCTGGGTCGAGCGCGCCGCCAGCTTTTGCGCGAGCCCAACGTTCGCCTTGGCCGCGGCGACCGCTGCATCCGCCGCCATGATGTCGCCGGAGAGCCGGATCAGCGGCGCCGGATCGAGCACGATTCCGAGGGCCGGCAGCGCGCGCGCCACGCGCACTGCATGCAGCGTTGCGAAGCTGATCCCGCCGCGCGCGATCGCGGCTCCACTCAGCACCGTCTGACCGGATGCACCGGTGGCGGCGCCGGCGACGCAGGCGAGCGCCATTGCGAGGTGCCGGAGATGCGGGACGGCGCTCATCATCGATGATTACGCCCAAGGCTGGGGCCGCGTCCATACCACGCAAAGAACATCAAGCCGAGATAGGTATTGACATTGAAATCGATGAGCAGCGCCGGGACAGATCGGGCCACAATGCCACCCAAGAGAGAACCGAGCCTGCTTTCATAGCTTTGCAGCAACGTGCCGATAAAGATGATGATCGAGTTGGCGGAGGCGCGATCGCCGCGCCCGACAGCGCCGAGCACGGCACTACCCTTGCGCAACTGGCGCCGGTGCGCGATAAGGCCGCGGCGTGCCGCGCTACGACCCACGAGGTCGCCGCAGCCACCGTGCGGCTAAATGTGGACGAAGACACATCTAACCCATTCAAGGAGCCCGTAGCTCAGCCGGTAGAGCAACTGACTTTTAATCAGTAGGTCTCGGGTTCGAATCCCGACGGGCTCACCACAATTTCAATCGCTTACAAAATGCATTCATCTACTGATTGGTGGCGTGTCATCAATATGTCAACAAGAGCCACGTCGCCGCGGCGGATCGCCTCCGCCAGCCCCTGCTTCTCGGCGTCAACGCGGCGCGCCACTTCCAGGTCGAGATCCCGGGCGCGTTCCTCCAGCGCGCTCTTCTCCTTGCGCAGCGTTAGCTCCGCCTGCTGCGCCACCTCGCGCCTACGGCGCTCCTCGGCGAGCTGGTGTTCGAGGTGGCGTTTCTCCAGCGCGAAGCCCGCGCGCGCCTTCTGCTCTGCCTGGCCGGCGAGCGTCTTGAGACCCGCCTCGTTCTCGTGCCGGAACTGCTCCTCCAATGCGGCACTCAACTCGATTTCCGTGCCGCAGTTGGGGCAGACGATGATTGCCGTATCCATTGTGATCTCGCGCGTCAGGTTGCTTCTGCGCTGAATATGCTCGCGCTGCGCACCGCGCGCCGCTGCGGCAAGCTTGCCGTCACTGACGACGCGCCGGCCTGGCGCTAATATCCGCGGCCATGACACGTACCCTTTATCTGGTCGCCTACGACATCAGCCATCCCCGGCGCCTGGCCCGGGCGCTGAAGATCGTGCGCGCCTATGCCACCGGCGGACAGAAATCCGTTCACGAATGCTGGCTGCTGCCGGGCGAACTGGCAGCGCTGAAGCGCAATCTCGAAGCGGTTATCGACCATGCCGAGGACAGCGTGCTGTTCGTCCGCCTCGATCCACGCATGAAGCCGCGGACCCTCGGCATCGCCCGGCCGCCGGCCGATCCCGCCTTCTTCTTTGTCGGTTGAACGCGATGTCGACATTGTATCTCGACCGCAAGGACGCGGCGCTCGATGTCGAGAACGGCAGCCTGGTCGTGCGGCTTGCCGGTGCCGTAGCCACCCGCATCCCATTGGCGCCGCTTGAGCGGATCGTCGTGCATGGCGACGCGGTGTTGTCGTCACGCCTGTTGGCGGCGTTGTGGCAGCACGATGTCGGTCTGCTGCTGTTGTCGAGCCGGCATTCGGAACCGATGGCGCGGCTGGTCGGATGCCCGCATGACGACGCGATGCTGCGCCTGCAACAATACCGCCGCGCCATCGATGCGGATGCGTGCCGGCTGGCCGGTCGCCGCATCGTTGCCGGCAAGCTTGCGGGTGCCGCGCGGCTCCTCGACCGTGCGCTCGCCATACGGCCCGACCGCCGCAAGCCGTTGCGCGATGCCGCTGCCACGCTGGCCGCGCTGCGGCATAGGGTTGCGGAGACGGAGACTGCGCCCGATCGTCCGCGCGAGTGCGTTCACTACCAGCCCTGAACCAAAAGGGATTGAGACACCAAGGCCGAACGCCACTCGCCGTAGCCGGAGATTTACTACCAGCGCGGCGCAGCGAAGGCGGCCGAGGCGACAGCCGAAATGATTGCCAAGGTTGCGGCCCGGTATGCGGCGACCCTGGCGCCGCAGATCGCGGCTCGTTCGGTTCCATTGACAGGGGCATTCCTCGCCGCTGCCCTCAACCGGGCTTATCTCGGCTTCTACCAATCGATCGCACGCGTGCTCTTCACGCTGCTGCCGATCGAGCGGCAGCATGATGCCGCTCAGGTGCTCTCCTGCTTCGCTTCGGTCGTGCGAGAACTACGGGAGAGGCAGATGAGGCGACGCTGACCAAACGCGCCTGCCGGAAAACTCCGACAGTCTGAGAAAAGGCCATTTGGAGTTCGCATTTTCGAATATCGATCTGTCGCACGCATATACTTGAAAAACTTGAAAACATTCACCATCTATAACTCAACTTCCTAACCATCTCTAAATTGATCTTCACCCTCGCCGACAGCAGTTGGCGGGGGTCGGGGCATCGCGGCGCTCCCGCTGTACCACGCAACTGGAGACTTCGATGTCCACCCGTGCCTGCTATCGCTTTATCCCGGA
>JASIAN010000283.1 GCA_030042035.1 Alphaproteobacteria bacterium
CGCGCCCCAAGGTCGCCGCGCCCGACAGCCGGTCGCCGGCCGCGAAGAGCGGCGCGAGCGCGTCGTGCCGTGCCAGCGTCAGCGCGATCCGGCACAGCCGGGCGAGGTTGCGGCCGCTGCGGAGAAGCTGCAACACGCGCCGTCAGAGCCGCCAGGCGGAATAGAGCGCCGCAATGCCGCCCGACAGGTTCCGAAAGCGCGCGCGGTCGAGCCCGGCGGCGGCGATCCGCGCGACGATCTCGCCCTGCGGCGGGAAGCGGCGGATGCTCTCGACGAGATAGGCGTAGGCGTCGCGGTCGCCGGCGATGATCCGTCCCAACAGCGGCAGCGCGCGGAAGCTGTAGGCGTCGTAAAGCGGCTGCCATGGCGGCGCGACGGCGGGGGCGAATTCGAGGCACAGGAAGCGGCCGCCGGGCCGCAGCACGCGGCGCGCTTCGGCCAGCGCCCGCTCGATATGGGTCACGTTTCTGAGGCCGAAGGCGATCGTATAGAGGTCGAAAGAGCGATCGGGAAACGGCAGCGCCTCGGCATCGCCGGCGACCCATTCGAGCCCGGCAAGGACGCCATCGTCGAGCGCCCGCGCCCGGCCCTCCGCCAGCATCTGGGGAGCGGCATCGCAGACGATCGCAAGGCCGCCGCAGGCCGGGTCGAGGTGCTTCAACGCGCGGCGGGCGACGTCGCCGGTGCCGCCGGCGACATCGATGAGGCGCTGGCCGGGGCGGGGCCGCAGCGCCGCGATCATCTCCGCCTTCCACCAGCGGTGGATGCCGGCGCTCATCAGGTCGTTCATCAGATCGTAGCGGCGCGCCACGCTGTCGAACAAGCCGCGCACGAGCGGCGCCTTTGCCGCCTCGGGCACGCGGCGAAAGCCGAAATCGGTCTCCTCCCCGCAGGACTTATCGCTTGTCTCGTCGTCGCTCATCGGGCACGAACAATAGCCGCAGCAGTGCATCGCCAGCCAGATTTCAATGCCCGAACTGCCCGAAGTTGAAACCGTCCGCCGCGGTCTGGCGCTGCGCCTCAGCGGCCGGCGGATCATCGGCGCCGAGCTGCGCCGGCCGGACCTGCGCCGGCCGTTCCCGCCCGGCCTCGCCAGGCGTCTCGAAGGCGCGCGCATCGGCGACCTCCGGCGCCGCGGCAAATATATCCTGATCGAACTCGACGACGACGGCCTCCTGCTCTTGCATCTCGGCATGTCCGGCCGCATCACCGCTGGCGGCAACAACACGCCCGACGAAAAACACGATCACGTCGTCTTACGGCTCGACGACGGCACGGTCGTGCGCTTCAACGACCCGCGCCGCTTCGGTCTCGTCGACTACCTCCCGCGCGGCACGGAGGGAGCCCATCCGCTCCTGGCCGGCATGGGGCCGGAGCCGTTGGGGCCGGATTTCGACGGCGCCTATCTGGCAAAGGCGCTCGCCGGCAAGCTGACGCCGATCAAATCGGCCTTGCTCGATCAGAAGATCGTCGCCGGTCTCGGCAATATTTATGTCTGCGAAGCCCTCTACCGCGCCCGGCTGTCGCCGCGCCGGCTCGCTGCGACGGTGACCGGGACGCGCGCCGCGCGGCTTGCCCAGGCGATCCGCGGCGTGCTCGACGAGGCGATCGAAGCCGGCGGCTCGTCGCTGCGCGATTATGTGCAGGCCAACGGCGAACTCGGCTATTTCCAGGACCGCTGGGCCGTCTATGGCAGGGAAGGGGAGAAGTGCCCGGCCTGCAATTGCAAGGAGGGCGTGCGCCGCATCACGCAGGCCGGCCGCTCGACCTTCTATTGCGCCCGCTGGCAGCGGTAAAGCCGAATGCCGCGACTCCGCCCAAGCTGGACCCCGGGACGCGGCGGCGGTATAGATTCCAAAGACGAAATCCGGCGTAGCCAAATACGTCGGCGTTCTGGGCGACCCACCGATACCGGCCAAGCTTGACCGAGATTATAGCGTTTTATCAATAGTTTGTATTTGGCCCGCTCTGCCGCGGCGGTGGCAGCGGCGACACGCCAGGGAGGAAGACGCGATGGAAAAGCGGTTTGGCGTCATATCGGCCGACGGCCATTGCCGGCTTATGCATCTGCCGTTCGATCTGTGGACAGAGCGTCTGCCGCAGCGCCTCACGGCGGACGGACCGCGCGTCGTGACGCGCGACGACGGGGTGCGCCGCTGGGTCGTCGAAGGCCATGATTGGAGCGGCGTCGGCTGGGCCGGCACCGGGCGCGGCGCGGTCAATTGCTATACGCGTCACGGCATCGCCGAAGAGGCCGAACCCGGCATCTTCCGCGCCGCCAGCGCTAAATACCGCTGCGAGGACATGGACCGCGACGGCGTCGATGCCGAACTCGTCAACGGTCCCTACGAGCAGCTGTCGCAGATCAAAAACCCCGAACTGCGCGCCGCGTGTGTGCGCGCGATCAACGACTGGGCCTACGAACTCTACCAGGCGTCGGACGGTCGCTTCATCATGCTGTTGCCGCTGCCGTGCATGACGCCCGAGGAGGCGACCGCCGAACTCTACCGGGTCGCCAAATTCGGCATGCCGACCGGCGTCATCTTCGACTGGACGTTTGCACCAGAGCCGGTCATCCACCAGCAATGGGAGAAGGTGTGGGCGGCCGCGGCGGAAACCGGCATGCCGGTCAACTTCCATGCCTTCCCGGCCGGCGGCTCGCGCCAGATCGGCGTAGGCGTCTCAGGCATCGAGCCGCGCAACCAGGCGCTGATGCGCGTCATCAACTTCCCGATCGGCGCGATGGCGGAACTCGTCACTGCGGTCGTCTTCTCCGGCATCTGCGACCGTCACCCCGGCATCCGTTTTGTCATCGAGGAGGCGGGGGTCGGGTGGGTGCCGTTCGTCTACTGGCGGTGCGACCGCGAATACGATTTCGGCGGGCCGGAAACGCGGGTCTTCGCGCCCGATATCCCACTGAAGCGCATGCCGAGCGAAATCCTCAAAGAGCACGTCTATTTCACCTTCGAGGTCGAGGAGGAGGGTGGCTTTCGCCGCGTGCCCGAGGTGGGGTACGACAATTTCCTGTGGGCCAGCGACTTTCCCGGCATGGACAGCCCATGGCCCAACTCGAAAAGCGCCGGCCACGCGCCGGTCGAGAGGGCGCTCGGCAAGGAGGGCCTCAATCGGCTCGTCTTCGAGAACGCAAGGCGGCTCTACAACATCCCGGTCCACGAATCCGCGCGCGCCGCTGCGGAATAGCCGCGGCGATGGCCGAATTCCGCTATTTGACCGTCGCGGACGAGGGCCGGGTCAGAATCGTCACGATCAACCGGCCCGAAGTCATGAATGCGCTGCACGCCGAGGCGCATTGGGAATTCGATGCGGTATGGAACGAGTTCGCCAGCGATCCCGAATTGTGGGTCGGCATCATCACCGGCGCGGGCGAGCGGGCATTCTCGGCCGGCAACGATTTGAAGGTGCAGGCCGCCGGACGCCGCGGCCCGCGGCCGAAGAGCGGTTTCGCCGGCCTGTCGCACCGCTTCGATCTCGAGAAGCCGCTGATCGCGGCGGTCAACGGTGTCGCGATGGGCGGCGGGTTTGAGACGGCGCTCGCCTGCGACATCATCATCGCCGCGGAGAATGCGGTATTTGCATTGCCGGAGCCGCGAGTCGGGCTGATCGCGGGCAGCGGCGTGCATCGCCTGCCGCGCATGATCCCGCAGAAACAGGCGCTCGGCATGATCCTGACCGGACGGCGCGTGTCGGCCGCTGAAGGGAAGGAATTGGGGTTTGTCAACGAGGTCGTACCGGCCGGCGCGGCCCTCGCCGCGGCAAAGCGCTGGGCGGAACAGATCCTCGAATGCTCGCCGATGGCGATCCGCGCCTCGAAACAGGTTGTCTACCAGAGCCTCGACGAGCCGACGCTCAGGGCGGCGATGACCCGCACCTATCCGGCGCAGGAAGCCAATCTGAAGAGCCAGGATTACATCGAAGGCCCGCGCGCTTTCGCCGAACGCCGCAAACCCAACTGGCAGAACCGCTAGCCGGAAGCTTGAAGACAAGATCGGCACGATGCTGCCGTGCGACGCTGGCATCATACCGGTCATGACGAAGCCTGAGGGCAATACCGCATTCGACCGCTTGATCGCTGAGGTGCGCGCCTGCCGCTGCTGCGCCGCCGAGCTGCCGCTGGGGCCTCGCCCGGTCGTGCGCGGTCGCCCCACGGCGCGGCTGTTGATCGTCAGCCAGGCGCCTGGGACGCGCGCTCACGCCAGCGGGTTGTCATTCGACGACAGGAGCGGTGACCGGCTGCGCGCGTGGCTGGCGCTCGATCGTGCGACATTTTACGACGAGGGCCGGGTCGCGATAATGCCGATCGGGTTCTGCTATCCGGGGCGTCATGCGAAGGGCGGCGACCGGCCGCCGCGCCCCGAATGCGCGCCGCTGTGGCACGATCGGCTGCTTGCCCACTTCACCGAGGTGCGGCTGACCTTGCTCATCGGCTCTTATGCGGTGCGGCGCTACCTGCCGCGCCGCCGCGGCCGGCCGCTGTCAGAAACGCTATTTTGCTGGCGGGAGTTTTTGCCCGGCTATTTCGTCCTGCCGCATCCCAGCTGGCGCACGGCGCTGTGGGAGCGGCAAAACCCATGGTTTGCGGCCGAGGCGCTGCCGGCATTGCGCCGCGCCGTCAGGTCAGCGCTGGCTGACGGCCGTTAGCGGACACTCTCGATGCGCGCCATGTCGGCGTCGCTGAACCCGAAATGGTGACCGATCTCGTGGATCAGCACATGCCGCACGACGCGCGACAGCGGTTCCGCCACCCGATCGCAATAGGCAAGGATCGGCCGGCGGTAGAGAAAGATCATGTCGATCGAGGGCGACGGATCGCTGACGCTTTTGTCCGGCAGCGCCACGCCGCGATAGAGGCCGAGCAGGTCGAACGGGCTCCGGAGCCGCAGCGCTGCGGCCGTCTCGGCGTCGGGAAACTCTTCGACCCGGACGACGACGGCGTCCAATTCGCGGCGAAAGCGATGCGGCAGCGCGGCGAGGACATGCCGCGCCAGCGCGTCGATATCGGCGAGCGACAGAAGCGGCTCGCCGGTCACCGCGCGAAACCGGCTTGACCTGCGGCGTCCGCCCGTTCACTTGCTGGGACGCGAGGCCGGCGATGGAGGAGGCGATGGTCGAAAGGCTCGTGGGTGCGGCGCGCCACACGGCGCTGCGCGAACTGGGTGGGTGGAGTGAAGTCGAGGATCGCGATGCGATCCGCAAGAGCTTTCACTTCAGCAACTTCTCCGAAGCTTGGGGGTTTTTGTCGCGCATTGCGCTCGCCGCCGAGAAGATGGATCACCACCCCGAGATCTTCAACGTGTACAACCGGGTCGAAATCATCCTGTCGACCCACGACGCGGGCGGGTTGTCGGAGCGCGACATCACGCTCGCCCATGCGATCGACGAACTGGCGCCCGAGCGCGACCGCCGTCCGCCGACACCGTAGCCGTCAACCGCCGGCGGAGCGGAGGATTTCCGCGAGCCGCTCGGCGGCGCGTGCGCAATCGGCATGCGACACGTCGCGATGGGTGACCGCGCGCACCGTGCGCGCGCCGAGCGCCGAGACCAGCACCCCCGCCGCGCCGGCGCGGGCGACGACAGAGGCGGCATCCGGCAGACCGTCGGCGAGACGAAACACGACGATGTTGGTCTCGACCGTCGCGAGATCGCGGAGGATGCCGGGGATGGCGGCCAGCTGCTCGGCAATGAGCCGCGCATTGGCGTGGTCCGCGGCGAGTTGCGGCAGGTGATGGTCGAGGGCATAGAGACCGGCGGCGGCGAGGATGCCGGATTGCCGCATCGCGCCGCCGAACATGCGGCGCGCCCGCGCCGCCCGTGCAATGTCGGCGGCAGAGCCGGCGATGACGCTACCCACCGGACAGCCGAGGCCCTTCGACAGCGCGACCGACACGAGATCGAACGGTTGCGCAAGATCGGCGAGCGCGGCGCCGGAGGCAACCGACGCGTTGAACAGGCGCGCGCCGTCGAGATATGTCGCGATGCCGGCATCGCGCGCCGCTTTGCAGATCGCGACGATGTCGGCCTGCGGCCAGACGCGGCCGCCGCCGAGATTGTGGGTATTCTCGATTGCGACCAGCGCGGTCGGCGGCCACACGATATGACCGCGCGGCTTGATTGCGGCACGGAACGCGTCGGCGGTGAACAGGCCGCCGCGCCCGACCGGCGTGAACTGGACGCCGGAATTGGCCGCGCCGGCGCCGGCCTCATGCCAGATCATGTGCGCGTCCTCGCCGGCCAAGACCTCGTCACCCGGCCGGGTCAAGAGCTTCAGCGCGATCTGGTTGGCCATCGTGCCGCTCGGCACAAACAGCGCCGCCTCCTTGCCGAGGAGCGCGGCGATGCGCTGCTGCAGCCGGTTGACCGACGGATCCTCGCCGTACTGGTCGTCGCCGACCGGCGCCTCGGCCATCGCGCGGCGCATGGCGGGCGACGGGCGCGTCACCGTATCGGACCGCAGATCAATCGGTTCGGCAGCCTCGGTCATCCGATCCCTCCGGCGGCGGGCGATGCGGCGCAGATTGCGTCGGCGCTGCGCCGCCCGCAACGGTTGCTTCTCGTCGGCTGCCATCGGAATGGGCCCCGCCGGCGCAGCAAGCTCGAATGCCACCGTTCCTCGCTGCTGGCGGTTTTCGCGGCAGCCCGGGCTGCCGCCCTTACCGGATAGGGAACTTGCCTCGAGGTCGCCCGGTGGGCTATCGTGAGGTTCGCAACTAGAACTTGTCGCGGCAAGCCTTAGCCCATGTCAATAGTCAGTCCATTTTCAGAACTTTCGGCCGCCATATCGCCCGTCATCATGCAGGCATATGTCGCCGTCATGATTTTACTGGTCGTGTCTGGCACTCTTTTCGATATCATACACAAGAGAAGCGCTGTATATTTCTTCAACAACTGGCGACGTATGAAGAATAGGGCGAGGCGGCGCGTCGGCGCCGTAGAATCGGTGTCGGTGGCGGTGCAGACCGCGGTCGTTGATGTTATGGCCTCGGGTGAATTCTGCAACGCCCGGCGGCAAGTTGCCCATCTCCTGACGATGTATGGTTTTGTGCTTTACGTCGTCACAACCGCGATTATGGTATTCGGCTACCCGACGTCCACCGCGCCGACGCCCGCCAGCCTCCTGATATTATGGTTCATCGGGGCGTTGATGGTGTGCGGCGGTGGCTATTGGTTCTGGTTTTTCATCCGCGTGGACGTGGCGGCGGAGGGCAATTCACCGTTCCGGTTTGTGCGCGCCGACTTGTTCATCGTCGCGCTCGTCTTGAGCACGACGTTGGGCGTGATATGGGCGTGCCTGGAATTGTCGACGGGAAATTCCGTCGCGGCATACGTGTTCCTGACGCTCTACCTCATTGCGACGACGGTGCTCTTCGGATCGATCCCGTGGTCCAAGTTTTCGCATATGTTCTTCAAGCCGGCTGCTGCCTTCGAGAAAAGGATAGCCGAAGCAAACGGCACGCGGAGCAACTTGCCCGCTCCCGCCGTTGCGGCCCCAACTTATGGCAGTGTGCCCAAGTATTCTCAACATTATTAATTTACCCGGTTGCACCACTCGCCTGGAAAGAAGCGACATCATGCCGACTTTCGTCTATATGACGCGGTGCGACGGCTGTGGGTATTGCGTCGATGTCTGTCCGTCCGACATCATGCACATCGATACGACCTACCGCCGCGCGTTCAACATCGAACCGAATATGTGCTGGGAGTGCTACTCCTGCGTGAAGGCGTGCCCGCAGTTTGCGATCGACTGTCGCGGCTATGCCGACTTCGCCCCGTTGGGCCACAGCGTCCGGGTACGCCGGGAAGAGGAGAAGGCGACCATTTCCTGGAAGATCAAGTTCCGGGACGGGCGTGAAAAGGACTTCGTATCACCGATCAGGACGACGCCCTGGGGATCAATCAAGTCGCCGGTTGATTACGCTGCGCCGACGGCGGAGGCGATGAAGTCGCAGCAGCTTGCGCACGAACCCGAGGCGCTGATGATCGACGCGCTGCCGACACTCAAGCCCGAGCAATTCAAGCCGGGATTGGTCTGATGCGCCGCCCTAAGACCGTGTTGGTGGACGCCGATGTTCTCGTCGTCGGCGGCGGCATGAGCGGGTGCGGCGCCACTTACGAAGCGCGGTACTGGGGCCGCGACCTGAAGATCGTCTGTGTCGAGAAGGCAAATATCGAGCGCAGCGGCGCGGTGGCGCAGGGGCTCTATGCGATCAACTGCTACATGGGCATGCGCTGGAACGAGAACCAACCCGACGACTACGTCCGGTACGCGCGCAACGACCTGATGGGCCTGGTGCGCGAGGATCTGGCCTACGATATCGGCCGGCATGTCGACTCCACGGTGCACAAGTTCGAGGAGTGGGGTCTACCGATCATGCGGGACCCGCAAACCGGGCGATACCAGCGCGAAGGCCGATGGCAAATCATGATCCACGGCGAGAGCTACAAGCCGATTGTCGCCGAGGCCGCCCGCAAGGCCGCGACCGAAGTCTATAACCGGATCATGGTGACCCACCTGTTGATGGACAATCGGCGGCCAAATCGCGTGGCCGGGGCGGTCGGCTTCAACGTCCGGACCGGGAATTTCTACGTCTTCCGCGCCAAGGCGGTCATCGTCGCGGCCGGCGGCGCGTCGCACATCTTCAAGCCGCGCGCAGTCGGCGAAGGCATGGGGCGAACCTGGTATGCGCCGTGGAGCAGCGCGTCGGCCTATGCGCTGCCGATCCTGGTCGGCGCCAAGATGACGCAGATGGAAAACCGGATCGTCCTGACCCGGTTCAAGGACGGATATGGTCCGGTTGGCGCCTACTTCCTGCATCTCCACACCTACACGCAAAATGCCTATGGCCAGGATTACGAGGCCTTCTGGCGCGATTCGATCGAGCAGCTGGTGGGTGATTATGTGAATCGGACACCGGTACCGACCTGCCTGCGCAACCACGCCCTGCTCGAGGAAGTAAAGGCGGGCCGGGGCCCCATCCGTATGGTCACGACGGAAGCCTTCCAGGACCCGCACAAGGAGCAGGTCGGGTGGGAGAACTTCCTCGGCATGACGATTGCACAAGCGGTCGTCTGGGCCTCGCAGAATATCGACCCAAAGGAGATAAATCCTGAGCTGACGACGTCGGAGCCGTATGTCATGGGCTCGCACGCGACCTGTTCGGGCGCGTGGGCGAGCGGCCCGGAGGATTGCGCGCCGGCGGAATACCAGTGGGGATATAATCGGATGACGACGGTGGAGGGCTTGTTCGGCGCCGGCGACGCGATCGGCGGCACCCCCCACAAATTCTCGTCAGGGTCCTTCACCGAAGGCCGCATCGCCGCCAAAGCGGCGGTCAAATATGTCAACGAATTGGGCAGCGAGCAGCCTCAGATCAGCGAGGCGGAGTACGAAGACCTCAAAAAGACGATTTACCAGCCCATGGAGAACTTCGCGGTCGGGCGCAACGAAATCGTCGCCGGCAGCGTGTCGCCGAGCTACATCCTGCCGATCCATGGGCTGCAGCGGCTCGAAAAGATCATGGACGAGTACGTCGGTGGGATCGGCGCCTTTTACACAACCAACGAACCCATGCTGACGCGCGGGCTGGAGCTGTTGGCCATGTTGAAGGAGGACCTCGCCCATCTTGGCGCCGAGGACCTGCATCAGCTGCAGCGCGCGTGGGAGCTGCACCACCGGGTCTTGGCTTCGGAATGCGTCGCCCAGCACACCCTGTTCCGCACGGAAACGCGCTGGCCGGGCTATTATTACCGGGCTGATCACCCGCGGCTGGACGACAAGGATTGGCATTGCCTCACCCTGTCTCGCTACGACCGCGATTCCGCAAGGTGGGACATGGAGAAGGCTCCAGTCTATCACATGATCGACTGATCCCTCGGCGGTCAGAACGTGCTGCCTGTTGCAGGCATGTCTCGGTAAGCGGCAAGCTCCGCGGAATTGCACTCTAACTCTGGTTTATCCGAGGTCGTTTGATTAGGGAAAATATTGCGATGCCGCAACTCGTGCCGCCGCACCACTCGGAGCAGGTCAAACCATTGCTGCTGCCGCAGACGGAGCGGGCCGAGGAACGCAAGCGGGCGGAAAAACTCAGGAAAATTCCTCTCGACTCGCGCGCGGTCTCCGATGTCCTGATGCTGGCAATGGGGGCGTATACGCCGCTCGACGGATTTATGGGGCATGACGACTGGCGCGGCGCGTGTCTCGATATGAAACTGGCCAGCGGCGTGTTCTGGCCGATCCCGATCACGCTGTCCGTGACCGGCGACCTTGCCGACAGCATCCATGCGGAAGAGGAGGTCGCGCTGATCGATGCGGAAAGCGGCGAAATCCTCGCGGTCATGGAGGTTCGCGAGAAATATTCGATCGACAAGCAACTCGAGGCCGAGCACGTCTATCACACCGCCGACCCAAAGCATCCCGGCGTCGCAAAAGTGCTGCAGCAGGGGGAGATCAACCTCGCCGGCCCTATCTTCGTGCTCAGCGAGGGCGAATATGCTGCCCGATACCCGGACCTCTATATCCGTCCGGCCCGGTCGCGCGCGATGTTTCTCGAGCGGGGCTGGTCGAGCGTCGCCGCCTTTCAAACGCGAAATCCGATGCATCGCAGCCACGAATATCTAGTCAAAATCGCGATCGAAGTGTCCGATGGCGTGTTCATCCATCAGGTGCTGGGGAAATTGAAAGAGGGTGACATTCCGGCCGATGTTCGTACCCGCGCGATCCAGGCAATGATCGACAATTATTTCCGCCCTAGTACGGTTATTCAGGCGGGCTATCCGATCGAGATGCGCTATGCGGGCCCGCGCGAGGCGCTGCTGCATGCCCTCATTCGCCAGAACTTCGGCTGTTCGTATCTGATCGTCGGGCGCGATCATGCTGGCGTCGGCGACTATTATGGCCCGTTCGATGCGCAGCATATCTTCGATCAGTTGTGGCCCGGCGCCCTTCACATCAAGCCGTTGAAAATGGGCGTCACGTTTTACTGTCGGAAATGCTATGGCATGGCGACGGGGAAAACCTGCCCTCACGATCCTCAGTATCACATTGCGATCTCCGGCACCGAGCAGCGTCGAATGCTGTCGAGCGATGCGGACATTCCGCCCGAGTTCAGCCGGCCGGAAGTGGTGGCGATCCTCAAGGAGTATTACGCCGGGCTGCGGTCAGCAGCATCGAACGCCGCGTCATGATCATCGCGCAAATTTCCGATACGCATATCGCCCTCGATACGCCGGACGCCGATCAGAGACTGCGCGACCTTGCTGCCACGATCGCGGACGTAAACACGCTCGATCCGGCGCCCGCCGCGATCGTTCACACCGGCGACATCGTGCACAACGGGCGGCAAGACGAATATGCGGAAGCGGCCTCCGTTCTGGCGCGGGCGCGCGTGCCGGTTTACGTCGTCGCGGGCAATAAGGATGACCGAAAGAATTTGCGCGCGGCGTTTTCTTCATACCGCTATCTTGGGGGCGGTGAAGGCGAGTTTGTCGACTATGCGATTGACGACTACCCGGTGCGGTTGATTGCGCTGGATACCGTGAGAGCAGGCAGCAGCAAGGGGGATTTTTGTGCCGAGCGGGCCAGGCGCCTGATCGATCTGATCGACGCCGAGACGACGAAGCCGATCGCGGTCTTCACGCACCATCCGCCGTTTGAGGTCATGGTCGGGCCGGAGCGGTTGCATTTTGAAACGCCGGAGAAAATGTCGCGGCTGCGCCGGGCTTTGCAACATTCCGGCCGGGTCGTCGGCGTCTTCAGCGGCCATGTTCATCGAGCCGCTTGCGGTCATGTCGGGCGCATCCCGGCGTCCATCGTGCCGTGCACCGCGACGACGCGCCGCTATGGCGAGTACCCGCCGCACATGACGATGTGCCCGGTCTATCAGGTGCACCGGTTTGACGCCGGGGGTTTTGCCAGCGAAACCCGGATTGTCAGAGCCGAACCGGCGTCGCGATAGGCGGCTGCGCCACCGCCGTCAGGCGGCGCTTGGCCGGCGGCGGGCATAGAGCAGAAATTCGCGATTGCCGGCGGGGCCGCGGATCGGGCTTTCGGCGATGCCGACGACCCGCCAGCCGGGCTGCGCCGCGATCCACGCGCTGACGCGCGCGCACACCGCGCGGTGGATTTCGGGGTCGCGCACGACACCATCCTTGCCGACTTCCCTCGGCCCCGCTTCGAATTGCGGCTTGATCAGCGCGACGAGCGCGGCGTGCGCGGCGGCCAGCGTCAGCGCCGCCGGCAGCACGGTCGCGAGCCCGATAAAGCTGGCGTCGCAGACGACGAGATCGATCGGCTCCGGGATGTCGCCCTGCGTCAGGTAGCGCGCATTGACGCCCTCCAGCACGATGACGCGCGCATCCTGGCGCAATTTCCACGCAAGCTGGCCGCGACCGACATCGACGGCGTAGACGCGCCGGGCGCCGCGCGTCAGCAGCACGTCGGTAAAGCCGCCGGTCGAGGCGCCGATGTCGAGCGCGGTGGCGCCGGCCACGTCGATCGCGAACTGGTCGAGCGCCGCCGCCAGCTTGATGCCGCCGCGCGACACCCAGGGATGGTCCGGGCCGGTAACCGCGAGCGCCGTGTCGGTCGGCAGCGGCGTCCCCGGCTTGGCGATGCGGCGCCCGTCGGCCGAAACGCGGCCGGCGAGGATCAGCGCCTGCGCCCGGGTGCGGCTTTCTGCCAGCCCTTGCTCGACCAGCAGCTGGTCGGCCCGCCGCTTCCGTGACCCCTCGACGATGGCGCCATACTCCCGGTTGGTTGCCGTCGGCGGGCACGATAGCATGCCGGACGGGCAGCCGGCGAACGGCAGGGTGCGCCTTGAGGAGGAGGAGAGGATGGCCTTCGAAGTACGCCGCATCGTCACCGGGCACGATCAGAACGGCAAGGCGATCGTCGCCAGCGACGAACGCCTTACCGGCGCCGCACCGCGCCCGGGCATTTCCGGGCGGGTCGAGATTTGGTCGGCCGACAGGATGCCGGTCGACAATTCGGAAGGTGCCGCCGCCGAGGCGCAACGCAAGGGCTTTGTCGTGCGCCACAACTACGTCGGCTCGGGCCAGGGCAATGTGTGCCGCGTCGTCGAATTCGCGCCCGGCGCGGCGCATAAATTCATGCACCGCACCGAGACGCTCGACTACGCGATCCTGTTGTCGGGCGAATGCGATCTCGAACTCGATGACGGCAAGACCGTGCGCATGCAGGCGGGCGATATCTGCGTGCAGCGCGGCACCATGCACGCCTGGGTCAACAACAGCGGCAAGCCGTGCACGTTCGCGTTCATCTTGATCGACGCCCACCCGGTTGAAGCCGGCGGCAACAAGCTCACGACGCACTACCCGATCGGTTAAGCCGCCGGCGCCGGCATTGGCGGGGTCTTCACAGGCGCAGTACGGGGAAAGGGCGCGACGGGGCGACGAGTTCGTCCTGCGCCGCGACGAGCGCCAGTTCGTCACGGCCGAGCCGTGCCGTCGTGTCGAGCACCGCAAACATCGCCGCTGCCGTCAGGCCCAGCGCGTCCTTGAGGCTTGCGCCGCGCAACAGGTGCGCGAGAAACAGTGCCGCCGTCACGTCGCCGCAACCGTTAAGCATGACCGGCAGGCGCGGCGTCTCGACGAGCCAGGCGCTTGCAGCATCGCAGGCCAGCATCGATAGAAGGTCGGGCGACTCCGGTTCAAGGCTGGTAACGAGCACGATGCCGGGCCCCTGCGCCCGCAGCCGCGCGGCGGCCTCGACGGCTCCGGCGAGGTTCGCGACCGGCTGGCCGGCGAGAAATTCGAGCTCGAATCGGTTGGGCGTCACGATGTCGGCCGCGGCCAACGCGCGATCGCGAAAGAACTCGGCGATGCCATCGGTCACATAGGAGCCGGTATCGACATCGCCGATAACCGGGTCGCAGCAGAACAGCGCCCGCGGATTGGCCACTCGCACGCGGCCGACGATGTCGAGCAGCAGCCGTCCCGTCGCCGCGTCGCCCAGATAGCCCGAGAGAACAGCATCGATCGACGGCAGCACCCCGAGCGCGGCGATGCCGTCGAACAGCGCCGCGACCTCGGCGGCCGGCACCGCAGTGCCGCGCCAGCGCCCGTGCCCGGTGTGATTGGAAAAGGCGACCGTGTCGAGCGCCCACGCCTCGATGCCGAGGCGCTGCAGCGGAAATACCGCGGCGGCGTTGCCGACATGCCCGTAGGCCACCCGTGACTGCACGGAAAGAACGGTCGGCATCGGCGCGGGATCAATGCCGGTGGTCGAGATTGTCAAACACCCGCTTCATCGACAGCAGGATCGCCAACACGCTGACCGCGAACAGCGTCACCCCGCCGACATAGAGCCCGCCGCCAGCGACCGATGCGGCGGTGACGATCCCGGCAACCCCGAGCGCGACAAAAACGACAATCGCCAGCACCAGATTCGCGATGTCGTCGACCAGCAGAAAGTCGCCTAAAACGAGCGGGTTGCCGTCGAAATATCCCTTCGTGCACAGAAACAGCAGGAGGATCGCAGTGATCGCGAGGATGAGGCCGCAGGCGTAATCGCCGGGTTCGACGGCGGCGCTGGCGGCAAATGCGCCGAAAATCGCAAGGAACGCGAGCACCGCGAGCTGTGCCCAGAACGCGACCCACGGGCCGACGCCCGCCGCGGCGCGCTCGTCGGCGGCGCGTGATCGCGTCGGCTCATCCGTCCCGATGTCGCTCGCGCGCTGCCGATCGATCATGCGCTATTATATCGGCAATGGGACGGCAAAGGAGGGTTTCAATCACTACGGCACGTTTTCGCCGGAATAGGCGCCCCAGATGTCCTGGCGCCGAATCCAGCCCGCGACGCCGGCGGCCGCGATGCGGCACCACGGCCCGCGACATTCGGCAAGGCGCGCGACAGCGCCGGGTTGGGCACGCGCGACGATGTTGGAGGCGGCGTCGGGTGCCGCATAAAGCGGCCGGTCGCCGCCGCCTTTTTCAATAATGGCAAAGCGCTGGTCGTCGACCATGTGCTCCTCGACCCAGCCGGTCGTGCCGTCCCATTCGCGGATGCGGCGCCAGTGCTCGAATTCGGCGGTGATCTCGACCGGCATGTTGCGTCGGGTCAGCACCCATTCGATCGGATAGCGCCGGCCGGGGCCGGTGCGCAGGTTGACCTTGTCGGCATGCAGGCTGGCAAACCGCGGCACGGTCAGTACGCCGTTTTCCGGCCGCACTGGCGATGCCGGCGCGCGCGTGCCGAGCAGCACGATCAGCAGCGCGAGGAAAGCGCGCACGATGTGGGCCATCTTCCCCCCGTTTGGCCCAACACAAGCAACCGAAAGTAAAACACAGCGCGCGCCGCCGTCAACGCAGTCGAGGCGCCAGCACGAAACCGCTCCGGCCTGGCGCGCAACCGGCCGGAGCGGTGCGAATCACCTCTGCGTTATTCCGCCGCGGCGCGCGGCGCTTCGATAAACTGCGACACCCAACTCTTCCGCCGGCGCACGCCTTCGCGATACATCGCTTCGAATTCGGCGGCCGGGAAGGAGTGCGTCGATGGCCGCGCCATGAGCGCTGCGGCCCACGCCTTCAGTCGCGGATACTTCTCGATCAGGCCATTGGGGCGGATATGGTCGAGGAAGAAATAGCGCTGCAGGAACGGCGCGTACGCGGCATCGACCAGCGAATAATCGGCGCCGTTGAAAAACGGGCCGCTGCCCTGCTTTTCGAGCGCCCGCTCGAGCCGTTCAAACGCCACCGGCGCCTGCTCCAGCGCCTTGTTGTAGGCGTCCTCGGTCTGGGCATAGGCGCAGCCTGTCACCGAACTGGCGAAGGTCGGCACATAATCGGTCCAGGCGCGGTTGACCGCGCGCTCGATCGGGTCCTTCGGATGCAGCCGCGGCTCGATCGTCTCGTCGAGGTATTCGTTGATCGCGTTCGATTCGAACAGCGCGTATTTGCCGTCGTCGATGCTCAGCGCCGGCACCTTTTTGTGCGGCGAGATCGCGAGAAACCAGTCGGGCCGGTTGTCGGGTTCGATGTGACGGAGTTCGAACGGCGTTCCCTTCTCGCGAAAGACGATCGCCGAGCGCTGCACCCACGGGCAGGTCTTGAAGCTAACGAGCATGTATTTTGCCATCATTCCCTCCCTTTGAGGCGTTGAATGATTCCCAGCATCGCACGTCGGCAGGCCGCGCCGCAACGCCGCCGTTGCCTCAAAACCATTGGCGCAGTTCGATGCGGTAGCCGTTGGGGTCTTCGATCTCGGCGCGGGCATAGGTCGGCCGCCTGACCGGCCCCCACACGACTTCGACGCCCTTTTCCTTGAGCTGGGTGACCGTCTTTTCCATGTCGTCGACTTCGAGCGCCATCATGCGATAGCCGAGATGTTCGCTGTGCGGCGCCGGATCGACCCGCGCGCCGTCATAGGAGATCAATTCGACGACGGTGCCGCCGAGATCGAGATAGACGAGATCGAGCGCCGAGCCGCCAGGTCGGTCGATATGGTCGCGCGCCTTGACGCGAAAACCAAGCACGGCGGTGTAGAATTCGACCGTGCGGTCGGGCCGGTCGGTGACGATCTCGATGTGGTCGATGCGCTTGAACATCGCCCGTCTCCGTTGCTGTTGTCGCGATATAGCCACGCCGGCGGCCCGCGGGCAACGCGGCATGGTCGCGTCGGCCTATTGTGGATAAACTGCGCGCGATGACCGACCAGCCGGCTTCCCTGTCGTTCCCGACGCCCTATGCCGCCGACGAGCGGCAGTCGACCCGCGAGATTGCCGCGACCCTGCGCGACAATGCGCTGGCTGGTCTGCCGCCGAGCGCCTTCGAGGACATGGCGGTGGTCCGCAGCTTTATGGGTCGCCGCCAGATCATTCTCAATGATCCGGCTGCGATCCGCCATGTGCTGATCGAGAACGCCGATAATTACGGGCGGACGGCGGCGGTCTACCGGCTGCTCGACCCGGTGATCGGGCGTGGCATGCTGCTCGCCGACGGCGACGACTGGCGCGAGCAGCGCCGCGCCGCCGCGCCGGCCTTTGCGCCGCGTGCAATGGGGTCGATCGCCGGCCATATCGCGCGCGGTGGCGAGCGCATGCTGGCCGATCTCCGGGCCGCCGGCGGCGCTAACATCGACTTGTTCGCGCAATTCCAGTTGACAACGCTCGAGATCGCCGCGGCGGCGTTGTTTTCGCTCGATCTCGGCGCCGAAGGGCCGGAGGTGCGCGCCGAATTGCGGGACTATGCGGCCGGCGTTGGCCGCCCGACCGTGCTCGATTTCATGCTGCCGCGCGGCTGGCCGGTGCCACGCTCGTTTGCGCGATGGCGCTTCCGCCGCGCGTGGATGGCCCATATGGCGCGGCTCGTCGCGGCACGGCGAGAGGCGCCCGGCGGTGCACGCGGCGATCTTTTCGACATGATGGCCCAGCAGGCGCACAGCGAGCGGCAGCTCGTCGAGGAGGTTGCGACCGTGCTGGTGGCCGGCCACGAGACGACGGCGGTTGCGCTGTTCTGGACCTGCACGATGCTGGCGGAGCTGCCGGCGGTGCAGGACGGGATTGCCGCCGAGGCGGCGACATTCGATCTGTCTTCCGCCGGCGCTGCTGCCGCATTGCCGGCGCTGGTTTATACCCGTGCCGTCATCGACGAGGCGCTGCGGCTTTATCCGCCGGCCTTCTCGATCACCCGCCAGGCGCGGGCGGCAGATGACGCGGCCGGCGTCGCGATCCCGCCCGCCGGCGTCGTGCTGATCGTGCCGTGGGTGCTGCATCGGCACGTCAAATTATGGAGCGATCCCAACCGGTTCGATCCCGGACGCTTTCTCCCCGGCGCGCCGCCGCCGGCGCGGTTTTCCTACCTGCCGTTCGGCGTCGGGCCGCGCGCCTGTATTGGCGCCCAATTCGCGTTGACCGAGGCGACGATCGTGCTGGCGCAACTGCTGCGCGCCGTTCGCCTCGAATTGGCCGACGACGCGCCGGTCCTGCCGCTGGCCGCTATCACGCTGCGGCCCAATCGCAGCCCGCCATTCCGCCTCACGCCGCGCGTCTGAAGCGGCGCCGCGACTTACGCCTCCAGGCCGATCAGGCCGCGGGCATAGGCGCGGGCATCGAACGGCCGTAAATCCTCGACCCCTTCGCCGATGCCGATCGCGTTGATCGGGATGCCATATTTCTCCGCCAACGACACCAAGACGCCGCCCTTGGCGGTGCCGTCGAGCTTGGTCATGACGATGCCAGTGACGCCGACCATGTCGCGGAAGATTTCGGCCTGGGCGTGCGCGTTCTGGCCGACGGTCGCGTCGAGCACCAGAAGCACTGCATGCGGCGCCGACGCATCGAT
>JASIAN010000284.1 GCA_030042035.1 Alphaproteobacteria bacterium
CGCGACTTCGCGCGCGCGCCGGGCGATTGCGGCGCCGAGCGCGGCGCGGTACGCGCCGCAACGTTCGAGGATCGCGGCCGCGCTGTCGCTTTGCGCCGCGGCGCCGACCGCCGCGGACGAAGCGCCGATCTCGCGCAGCACTTGCGCGAGGAGCCCCGGATCGACCGCGCTGCGGCGCGAATGCAGGTCGAGATGCCCGGCCGCCAGCTTCGCGAACTTGCCGAAGCCGCCGGCCAGCGTCAGGCGCGCGACCGGATGACGGCGCAGGTATTTCAGGGTGCCGCCGACGAAATCGCCCATGTCGATGAGCGCGTGTTCCGGCAGACCGTAGAGGCGCTGCACCGCCCGCTCCGATGTGGCGCCGGTCGCCGCGGCGATATGGTCGAGCCCGGCGGCGCGCGCGACATCGATGCCGCGCCGGATCGCGGCGATCCACGCCGAGCAGGAATACGGCACGACGACGCCCGTCGTGCCGAGCACCGACAGCCCGCCCGCGATGCCGAGCCGCGCGTTCATCGTGCGCTTGGCAAGACCTTCGCCGCCGGGGATCGCTATCGTCACGGCGACGTCGGGCGGCGGCGCGCCCGCCGCCGCGGCGACCTCACCCAGCGCGGCGCAGATCATCTGCCGCGGCGCCGGGTTGATCGCCGGTTCGCCGACCGCCAGCGGCAGACCGGGCCGGGTCACCGTGCCGACCCCCTCGCCGGCACGGAACGCGACGCCGGAACCGGCCGCCGACCATGCCAACTCGGCGACGACCAGCGCGCCATCGGTCACATCCGGGTCGTCGCCGGCATCTTTGATGATACCGGCCCGCGCCGAGCCGTCGCCCAGTTCGGCGAGCGCCAGCGGAAACGCAGGCGTCTCGCCGCGCGGCAGGCGGATCGTTACGGGATCGGGAAAGCGGCCGGTCAACAGCGCCGCAAAGGCGGCGCGCGCCGCCGCCGCGGCGCAGGCGCCGGTCGTCCAGCCGCGCCGCAGCGGCGCTTCCCTTGCCCGTGCCATGACGCGATCTTAGCAAAGCTGCGACCGCTGGCTACATTGCCGGCGGCGGCTCCATCGGGGTTCAAGCGGTGATCGACAGCGCGCGCCTCAATCTTGCGGAATTCGCGCCCGGCAGCGTGTGGCTGGTCGGCGCCGGGCCGGGCGATCCCGGCCTGTTATCGGCGCTCGCCTTGCATGCGCTCGTCCACGCCGATGTCGTTGTCTACGACGCGCTCGTCGATCCGCGCATCCTGGCGCTGGCACAGTCGGGCGCGGCGCTCGAATTCGCCGGCAAGCGCGGCGGCCGCCCGTCGCCGCGGCAGCCCGATATCTCGGCGCGGCTCGTGCATCTGGCGCAGCAGGGGCAGCGCGTGCTGCGCCTCAAGGGCGGCGATCCCTGCGTGTTTGGGCGCGGCGGCGAGGAGGCGCTGGCGCTGGCGGCGGCCAGCATCCCGTTCCGCATCGTGCCCGGCATCACCGCCGGGATCGGCGGCCTCGCCTATGCCGGCATCCCCGTGACCCACCGCGACATCGCCTCGGCGGTGACATTCGTGACCGGCCACGACCGCGGCGGCGCCGTGCCCGAGGCGGTCGATTGGGCGGCGATCGCAAAGGCCTCGCCGGTCATCGTGCTGTACATGGCGCTGCCGCATCTCGAGCGCATCGCGGCGCGGCTCATTGCGGCGGGCCGCGCGCCCGACGAACCGGTCGCGGTGATCAGCCGCGCGACGACGGCGGCGCAGCGGGTCGTCACGGCGCCGCTCGCCGAGGCGGCAGCACGCGCGGCGGCGGCCGGTATCGACGCGCCGACGATCGTCGTGATCGGACAGATCGTGCGTCTGCGCGACCGGCTCGATTGGCTGGGCGCGTAGCGCGATCGGCCCGCGATCTTGCACCGCTGCTCGGGGAGGAGTACGACAACGCGACTAGCGAACCTGGGAGGTTACTCACATGCCGGATCATGCGTTCTCCGCCGCGCCGAAAGCGGTCAGCCCGGTCGGCGTCAACCACCTCGTGCTCAACGTCCGCGACATCGAAGAATCGCACAAATTCTGGACCGAGATCGTCGGCCTGACGCAGGTCGGCGAACTGCATCAGCGCCCCGGCATGCCGCCCGTCAAGATGCGCTTTTACAGCGGCAACCACGACGGCAAGCTGACCCATCACGACATCGCGATCGTCGAAAGCCCGAATGTGCCGCCGCCATCGCAATGGGTGCTGGCCGACGGCCATGTTGCGATCAACCACGTCGCGCTGACGATGCCGAGCCGCGAGGCGTGGCTGCAGCAGCTCGAATTCCTGCAGAGCCGCGGCGTCAAGTTCAACTGGCGGGTCAACCACGGCGTCACGCACAGCGTCTATATCAATGACCCGAACGGCTACGGCGTCGAGTTCCTCTACGAATTGCCGCGCGAGATGTGGGAAAACGACATCGACGGCGCGATCAACTGGCTGGAAAACCTGCCGACCGAAGGGCCGGGCGCGCTTCTCGACCGCACCGACACGCCAAGCTTCGGCGAGCAGGCCGCCGCCGCGCCGGCCGAATAGCAGCGCCGCGGGTTGCCGGCGCCCGTCATCGGTCTTAGGGTCCCGCCCCTCACGTCGCTGACGCATGAGGTGGGAGCATGGGCATCGTCGTCGCGATCATCGCGCAGGGCACGATGGGGGCCGGCGTCGGGCGGCGCCTCAGTGAGAGCGGCGCCACGGTGCGCACGCTGCTCGCCGGGCGCAGCGCCCAGAGCGCCGAGCGCGCCCGCGCCGCCGGCATGGCGGCGATGGCGGACGAGCGGTCGCTGCTCGACGGCGCCGATTTCTTTCTGTCGATCCTGCCGCCGGGTGAGGCCGAAAGCCTCGCCCGCCGCCTTGTGCCGGCGCTGAGCGGGCTGCACAAGAAGCCGATCTATGTCGATTGCAACGCAGTCAGCCCGCAGACCGCCGAGCGCATCGCCGCGATCGTCGCGCCGACCGGCGCCGAATTTGTCGACGCCGGCATCATCGGCGGCCCGCCGCGCCCCGGCTACAGCCCGCATATCTATGCTTGCGGCCCGGCCGTCGCGCAAACCGCGGTGCTGCGCGACTGGGGCATCGATTGGCGGCCGATCGATGGGCCGATCGGCGCCGCCTCCGGCCTCAAGATGTCCTATGCGGGGATCACAAAAGGGACGACGGCGATCGCCGCGGCGATGCTCTTGGGGGCGGCGCGGTTCGGCTGCGGCGAAGCGCTGATCGCCGAACTCTCGGCGAGCCAACCCGACATGCTGAAACGCATGCGGGGCAGCATCCCGTCGATGTACGACAAGGCCTATCGCTGGGTCGGCGAGATGGAGGAGATTTCCGACTTCCTCGAGGCCAACCCGCCGTCACGCGACATGTATGCGGCAATCGCGCGGCTCTATGCCTTCCTCGCCGCCGCCGAGGCGGAACAGCCGCCCGGCGCGGATAATGCGATCACGACCCTCGATGGTGTCCTCGGCCGGTAGCCAAAGATAGCCGTCATGGCCGGGCTTGACCCGGCCATCTACGCGAAGCTCCTTCTGGATGCCCGGATCAAGTCCGGGCATGACCTGGTTGGGGCGCGTCGAGAGCCTCAAATATACACGCCCTTCATGCCGGCGGCGGGGTAGCGCAATCCGGCGGCGGCGCCCAACGGCACGGCCTCCGAGATGCTAGCGACCTCTTCGGCGGTCAGCTTGACATCGAGCGCGCCGAGATTTTCCTGCACGCGTTCGATCCGCTTGGTGCCGGGGATCGGGATCACATCCGGTCCCTGCGCCAGGAGCCAGGCGAGCGACAATTGCCCGACCGTGCATTGTTGGTCAGCCGCGATCGCCTCGACGCGTTCGAC
>JASIAN010000285.1 GCA_030042035.1 Alphaproteobacteria bacterium
TGGCCAGCTTTGCTGGCCCAGCGGCTTCTCACGCTGATCGCAAGCGATATTCCGGTGAGCCGACGCTTGATCGCGGCCCTGCTTGGGATTATCTAGCGCGCCGCAAGCGGGCTCTCGGCGCGTCCCCTTCGTCTAGAGGCCCAGGACACCGCCCTCTCACGGCGGCAACACCGGTTCGAATCCGGTAGGGGACGCCAGTTATATCAATCCGTCGCTTAGCTTTTCAGATCAACGACCGGACCCGTACGGCAAAAATACGGCATAAATTGCCGGACCAGATAACGACCGCGCGGTATTGCGGCCCCACCGTGGCAACGGCGAATCCCAGCTGGTCACGCGGTTTGTTGGGCATCGCCGAGCCGGTTTGAGCCGCCGCGCCGTCCTTCTGCCTTTCCAAATCAGTGAGAGAACTAGAGACGGACGGAATAAAGTAGAGGCGGACCGATAGGTCTGACCACAATCACCTGCTCTCTCCCTGGCGGCTGATGCTGTTTTCGTAGGCGGTGTCAGGTGGCCGCGCCGCCACGTTTGCCTTGCAGCGGGCTGGCCCGGCATAGGGAGACGATCGCACCGTGCGCGATGCCGCCGCTGGCGCTACCCGCGCTCGCCGCCGGTGCCCTCTCTCGTTACCGCACGGGCCGAACTCAGAGCGGCCGCTCAGCATTTGCGTTAGAACCAAGTTTCGTGATGGAATCGGCGCGGCACCAACCCCCTTGCCGCTGGCGAATCCAATCTCGCCGTGCCGGAGGAAAGCAATGCCCGAGCCACCGACGCTGACGACGTTGCCGTTTGTCCAGCCGACGCATTGCCGACGTTACGAGGGCCGTGTCGCAATCGTAACCGGAGCGGCGCAGGGCCTCGGTCTCGTGATCGCCCGCCGCCTCGCGGAGGAGGGCGCCGACATTGTCGCCTGCGATATCCAGGAGCAACGTCTGTCGCGCGCCGCCGGTGAGTTGCAGGACGGAACGAACCAGCGCATCCTGGCGGTTGCCGGCGATCTGAGCGAGCCCGGCGTCGCCGATGACATGGTGCGTCGCGCGCTCGATGAATTCGGCCATATCGATACGCTGGTAAACAACGCAGCTGCATTGATCCGGTTGAAGCTCGTTGATTTCACCGAGGAGCTGATGCAGCAGGCGGTGAAGTGGAACGTGTGGAACACGCTACGCTGCTGCAAGGCGGTGTTGCCGCACATGATCGAGCGCGGATTTGGACGCATCGTCAACATCGGCGGCGAGGCCTGGCGTACCGGCGCACCCTATCACACCTTGCTGGCCGGCATTGGCAAGGGGTCGATGATCGGGCTCACTGCGACGCTGGCCGGCGAGGTCGTTCGCCACGGCATCACCGTGAATTGCGTCTCGCCCGGCGGCATCGAGACCGAGGCGGACGGCGCGAAGGAACCGGCGCCGCCCGGGTTCCGCGAGCCGGGCTGGACCGACCCGCAATTCTTCGAGGACATGCGGCGGGCGGCCGCAGGCCGTGTAACCGGCATGGGCCGCCTCGCGCACCCGACCGAGGTCGCTGCGGCGGTGGCGTTTTTTGGCTCGCCCGAGGCGGCATTCGTGACTGGCCAGCATCTCGGCGCCAGCGGCGGCATCGCCATGCTGTGATATAATGGCGGCAGAATAGCGGGAGGGACGCGATGGACCAGCTGCAGCCGCAAGAGCTGATCATCGATGATCGCGAGAACGGCATCTTCCGGGTCAATCGGCGGGCATTCACCGATCCCGCCATCTTCGAGGTCGAAAAGCGCGAGGTCTTCGACCGCTCCTGGCTCTATGCCGGGCATACGTCGGAGATCGCCAAACCGGGCGACTTCATCACCCGGCGGGTCGGCGGACGGCCGCTGATCCTGGTGCGCGATCGCGCCGGCCAGCCGCACGCCTTGCTCAATTCCTGCCCGCATCGCGGCAATATCGTGTGCCGCGAGCGGGCCGGCTCGGGGGCGCAGAATTTTGTCTGCTTCTATCACGCGTGGAACTTCGATCTCGACGGCTCCTTGGCCGGCGTGCCGGATGAAGCCTCCTACACGCCCGCCTTCGACCGCGGCGCGATGGGGCTGAAGCCGGTGCCGCGGTTCGAGAATTACAAGGGCATGTTGTTCGTCAATTACGACCGCGACGGCGAAGACCTCATTGCCTATCTCGGCAATGCCCGCGAATACCTCGATTACATGCTCGACTTTGGCGGTGACGACGTCGAGGTCGTGCCGGGGTCGCAGGCCTACAGCATGAAGGCAAATTGGAAGCTGCTGATCGAGAACAGCATCGACGGCTACCATGCGGTGCCGACACATTACCGATTTTTTGTACAGTATCTCAATGACATGGGTGCTGACAACAGCGCCTGGATCGGGCAGCGGCGGCAGTTCGGCATCGGCCTCGCGCTCGGCGGCGGCCATTCGGTAATCGAAAACCCACAACGGCGGACGCCGGTCATGAGCACCGCCGAGGACGAGCTGGCGCAAATCCGCGCCCGCCTCGTCGAGAGATATGGCGCCGAGCGGGCGCATCGCATCGCTGACTTCACCCGCAACCTGTTTATCTTCCCGAACCTGATCCTGATCTCCAACTGGCACACGATCCGCACCTGGTATCCGCTGGCGCCAGACTATATCGAGATCGACGCGTGGGCCGCGCTGCCGCGCGACGAGTCGCCGGAATTGCGTCAGAAGCGCTACGAGAACTTCATTTCGTTCTTAGGGCCGGCCGGGTTCGGCACGCCCGACGACGTCTCGGGGCTCGAAGGCTGCCAACGCGGCTTTGCGACCTGCCGTGAACTCGAGTGGTCCGACATCTCGCGCGGCATGGGGAAGGAGCAGCCTTCCAGCCAAGACGAACTGCAGATGCGGGCGTTCTGGCGGCGCTGGAACGCGCTGATGAGGGGCGAACGCGGCCCGACCGACTGCTCTGATCGGCCGCACGCGGCGCAACGCGCCGCCGCAGAGTGAGACTGTTGCGATGGCCGGCGTCACCCTCGCCGAGATCGAGCGGTTTTTTGTGGATGAAGCGGCGCTCCTCGACGAATGGCGATTGGAGGAATGGCTCTCACTGTTTGCCGAGGATGGCCGCTACCTCGTGCCCTCGCTCGACCAGCCTCAAAGTGATCACCGCACGGCGCTGTTCCTGATCGCTGATGACCGCAAGACGCTGGCATCGCGAGTGCGTCAGTTGCTCTCCGGCCAGACCTGGGCCGAGAACCCGCGCTCGCGCACCCGCCGATTGGTCAGCAATTTTCGCATCCTCGACGAGGGCGCCGACAGCGTGACGACGACCGCAAATTTCGCGGTCTGGCGCTTCCAGCACGAGGCGACGGATGTCTATGTCGGCCGTTATGTCAACGTGCTCGTACGCGCCGACGCTGGGCTGATGTTCCGCGAGCGGCGTGTCATCCTCGATCTCGAAACCCTGCGGCCGCATGGCAAGCTGAGTTTTATTTTGTAATCGCCTTATTCCGCCAACCATTCAGTGCCACAGCGCGCGGGTAGCGATGGCTGCGCCTTCGGCCAGCGCCGCCAGTTTGGCCCAGCCGATCTCGGCATGCACGCGACCGCCCATGCCGCAATCGGCGCCGCCGACGACATTTTCCCGCCCGACTACTCCGGCCCAGTCGGCGAGCCGGCGAGCGATTAATTCGGGATGCTCGACGATATTCGTCGCATGGCTGATGACGCCCGGCATCAAGATCGTGCCCGGCGCCAGCTTCACGTCCCTCCAGACGTCGATCTCATGCGCGTGGCGCACGTTTGCCGCCTCGAAAGAATAGGTCTGCGCGTTCACCTTGAGCGCGATGTCGATGATGTGGCGGAGCGGAATATCGTTGACATGCGCGCCGTGCCAACTACCCCAGCACCAGTGATAGCGTACCTTTTCGGGCGGGATGCCGGCCAGCGCGTGGTTCAGCGCCTCGCTGCGCAAGGTGATGTACTTGCGGTAATCGGCGAGGCTTGGCTCGGGTTTGATCATGTCCCAGGAGGTGGCGATGCCGGGATCGTCGATCTGCAGGATGAAGCCGGCATCGACGATCGCCCGGTATTTGTCGCTCATCGCGCCGGCGAGCGCGTACACAAACTCCTCGTCGGTCTTGTAGTATTCGTTGTAGATGAAATGGTCGAGCCAGCCCGGCGCCAGCGCCGGCACAAAGGCCTCGTCCACCGCGACGCCCGATTGCGCGATCGCCGTCTTAAAGCATTCCAATTGGCGGCTGATGGCGTCGGTGCCCTGCGACCTCACCGGGCCGGTCACGACGATGCGCTCGGTGGCGCGCGGGATCGGCCGCTCGCCCGGCACGCAGGCCATCGTGCCGACGCGGTCCATATCGGCATAGAGCATGCGGAACGTGTCGCGCTCGCGGGTCGACTCGCGCATCGCGGCGACCTCGCCCGGCTGCAGCCTCCGCATGCCGAGGCCGGTCATGTGCTGGCCGAACGATTTGATCGCGCTCGCCGACCAGTATTCGCCGTCGCTGATGCAATCGATGCCGATCTCGACCTGCCGCTTGACGATGCCGGCGACGACCGGCACGACGCTCGTCGTCGCCTCCGCGTCGCCGACCTCGCCGCGCGCCAGGCGGAACGCCGTGTCCTCGAAACCAACGGGCGCCGGCAACCGCCCGCAATGGCTGGTGCGGATTTTCTGCGTGCTGTTCTTCATCTGCTCCCCTTTCCGCACGTCGATCCACCGCGTTGACGGCGCGGGGCCTGGACTATACAGTGTATATGACTATACAGTGTATATTATGTCGCTGGCCGAGACCAGTACCCCCCAGCACCCCGCCCGGCGCAAGCTGTCGAAGACGGGGCTGCGCGAGAAGATCATGCACGCAGCGGCTGAGTTGTTCGCTGCCGAAGGCTACGCCAGCGTCTCAATGCGCAAGATCGGGCAACGGATCGGCTACACGCCTATGTCGATCTATCTTCATTTCAAGGACAAGGACGATCTTTTGGACTGCGTCTGCGAGCGGGCCTTTGCCGATCTGTACCGCAGGCATGAGCGGGTCGACGCCGAGAGCGGTGATGCCAGCGAGCGGCTGAAGGGCGGAATGCGGACGTTTATCGATTTTGCCCTGCAGAACCCGTCCTACTATCGCGCCACGTTTACCCGCAGCGGCGAAGTAATGCCGCGCCGGGATCTCATCCGCCAGCGCACGGTGGCACTCAAACGCGAGCAGGTCGCGGCTTTTCTCGGCGCGAGCGCAAGCATGGACGAGATCGAGGCGGCGACCCAGGTCGTCATCGCCGCGGAAAACGGCGTCGCGACGCTGCTGACCGCCAATCCCAAGCTGGAGCCGAAAAAGATGATCGAGGCAGTCATTGCGACCGTCGTCAGGGGCCTACGTGGCTAAAAAATTTTGCCGCGTGCTATACGGTGTATAGGAGGATCGAATGACAGCGTTGGCCGGGCGGCCAGGCCAGCCGTATAGCGGATGGGTGGCGTGATGGGCGCGCGCAACGGAATGCAATACCTGGCGGGGCTGCGCGAGCAGGAGCGCGAGGTCTGGCTCGACGGCGAGCGAGTGCGCGACGTGACCGCGCATGTCGGCCTTGCCGGCGGGGCGCGCGCGATTGCCTTGCTCTATGACTTACAATCTGAACCTGAGATGCGCGACGAGATGACCTACGTGTCGCCGTCTTCGGGCGAGCCGGTCGGGCTTTCCTTCATCATCCCGCGCACCCGTGAAGAGCTCGAACGGCGGAGCCGGATGATGCTCAACTGGGCGCGCGCCACCTGCGGCATGATGGGCCGCTCGCCCGATTTCATGAACGTAATTTTTGCTGCCTGGGCCGGCGCCGCTGATTTCTTTGGCGAGGGTGGACGGCCGGAGTTCGCTGCAAACATGCGGCGCTATTACGAATATTTGCGCGAGAACGACATCTGCCTGACCCATTCGCTGATCAACCTGCAGCGCAGCCGCATGGCGGCGAATGCGGTCAACCTGCAGCAGGGCACCGCCCTCGTGGTTGTACGCGAGACCGATGCCGGCATCATCGTGCGCGGCGCTCGCATTCTGGCAACACTAGGGCCGCTCGCCGACGAGATAGCCGTCTACGCGCCGCCGCGCATGGGCCATACCCAAGACCAAAGCCCGTTTGTGTTCTCGTTTGCGATCCCATGCAGTACCCCGGGGCTCAAATTCCTCTGCCGCGACAGTGTTGACGAGGGCCGCTCGCATTTCGACCGGCCGCTTTCATCTCGCTTTGAGGAGATGGATTGCATCGTCTTTTTCGACGACGTGCTGGTACCATGGGAGCGGGTGTTTCTGCTGGGCGACGTCGGGCGGGAGAATGCGATTTTTCAGCGGACCGGCTCCGGTGTCCATTCCGGGCATCAGGGCACGATCAAGAACCTTGCCAAGTGCGAGTTCGTGCTCGGCACCGCATTATTGATGACCCAGGCTCTCGGCAACAGTCATCTGCCGCATACCGAAGAGCGCATCGGTGAATTGATGCTGACGACGCAGTTGACGCGTGCCTGTCTGCGCGCCGCCGAGGCCGGCGCCGAACCCGACGAGTGGGGCATTATGCGACCCGATGCATTGATGGCGACCACCTCGTTCAACCTGTTCATGAACGCCTATCCGCGGATGATCGAGATCCTGCAATTGCTCGGCTCAAGCAGCTTTTTGCTGACGCCGAGCGAGAAGGACTTTAAGGGACCGCTGAAGGATCACATCGCGCAATATCTGGCAACGGACAGCACCGCGGCGCGGGACCGCGTCAAGCTCTTCCGCCTCGCCTGGGACCTCGCCGGAACGTCGTTTGGCAGTCGCCAGGTGCTGTACGAGCGGTTTTATGCGCGCGATCCGCTGAGCCGCGCCCGGGCATTGGCCGCGATGTATCCCAAGGGCGAGGTCATCGAACGCGTGCAGCAATTTCTTGGGCGCGACGATGAGCCATGACGACAACAACGAGCGCACCAATCCCGGCCACCGCCGGCGAATGATCGCTTCCAGCACCGCTCGCTAAGCGAAGCTTGCCGCCGGTAAATTCAAGGCTGGCGCAGCGTCGAAAACGGCGCGAGCATGCATGCTGGTCGCATCGGCCGAAGGGGAAGGACATGCAAGCGGATTATGTCATCGTCGGCGCCGGTTCCGCCGGCTGCGTGCTGGCGAACCGATTGACCGAAGACCCCGGCGTCTATAACGGAGTACGCCGTGGTCCTGACCGCCGATAGCGTCCTCGCCCGCAGCACCCGCCGACGCCAGACGACGACCGGCTGGAACACCGCCTTTATCGGCGCCAACCACTACACCTTGCCGCCGGACGAGAAACCGCCGGCCGACGATGCGCTGCACCCGATGGCCTTCCTGGTCGAGAAGCATCCGGGTGCCATCACCCGGCCGCACTTCCACCAAGCCGACCAGTTCCAGGTGGTCGTTGCCGGTCGCGGCATGCTCGGTGACGATGAATTCAGCGACGGTACGGTGCATTACACCGACGCCTATTCGGCCTATGGACCGATCGTCGCCGGGAAGTCGGGCATCTGGTGGTTTACCCTGCGCAACCGCTGGGACCCCGGCGCGCGGTATATGCCGGCCGAGCGGGAGGTGCTTAATGCCGCCCGCGACCGCTGCCACCAGCACTGGGAACTCACCACCGAGCCGATGCCGTCGGCGCTTCTCGGCGAACTGTGTGAGGCAACCGCCGTTTCCTGCCGCCCGGTTCTCGAAGCGGAAGATGGGCTGGCGGGCTGGCGCTACCGGCTACCGCCTCGCACCACTATCAACGGGCGCGCGCCGAGCGCCGGCGGCGGCCAATTCTGGCTGGTGCTGGCGGGCGACGCCGCGGTCGATGGCGGCGATCCGTTGCCGGCTAATTCCTGCATCTTCGTGGGCCCGGAGGAGCATGCCTTTGCCGGCACCTCAGGCCGTGTCGGCGCCGAATTGCTGTGCCTGCAATTCCGCCGCCGCGCGCGGCATTGAACCCCGCCTACAACGGCTGCAACTGCTCGAACAAGCAGGAGGACGGCCATGCCGGTCATCGACGTTCAGGTTCATCCCTTCGATCGAAATCATCCCGGCCGGCCGTGGGCCAGTCCCTCGCATGGACTCGACTCCGCTACAGGCGAAGAGATGGTCGCCGCGATGAACCGTGTCGGCATCGACGGCGCGATCATGGTCTCCTCATTCAGCGCCTACGAATACGATCCGAGTTACGCGCTCGAAGTTTACAACACGTATCCGGATAAGTTTCGGGTCGTGACGCCGGTCGACGCGACCAATCCAGCGGTTGACAATGTCGTGGCGAACTGGGCGGCGACGCCCGGCGCGCGCGGCATTCGCATACGAATGCGCGACGGTTTGCCGGTGGATGCGGACCATCCCGGTTTGAACCGCGCTTTTGCTGCCGCCGCCAGACATGGCTTGCCGGTCAATTTGCTGTGCTGGGGCATCCTCGACAAGGGGCTGCCGCACATCCAGCGACACCCTGATACGGTCATCGTTATCGACCATCTCGGCCTCTTGCAACCGGCTCGCCCGCCGGTCCCCGCCGACGTTTGGGCCGATCTTCCGAAGCTCCTCGCCCTGGCTCAATACGACAACGTAAGGGTGAAGATCAGCGGTGCCTGCACGATGTCGCACCAACCGTTCCCCTACGACGATATCTGGGAGCCGGTACTGCGGATCATCGATGCGTTCGGGCTGGATCGTTGCATGTGGGGCACCGACTGGACGCGGACGATCGGGATGCTGACCTATGAGCAGGGCGTCGCGCCGTTCCGCGACACCAAACGGCTGTCCGAGAACGACAAGGCGGCGCTCATGGGAGGAACGTTGCAGAAAGTCTACAAGTGGTAGCGCAACACTACTGATCTGGCCGCGCCGCAATTTGGCGGAATTGCTCAAAAACCAGCGAGGGCGCCGCACATGAGCACAATCGAACTTGTCGACCCCGAATTGCGCGATGCGCTCGCGCTGTGGATGCTGCCGCCGCTG
>JASIAN010000036.1 GCA_030042035.1 Alphaproteobacteria bacterium
GTTGATCGTCGAAATCGACGGCGGCCAACACGATCACACGTCGCCGCGCGAAACCGAGCGAAGTGGCTTCCTGCAAAACCAGGGTTATCGCGTTCTGCGGTTTTGGAACAACGAGGTCTTGGCAAATCCCGCGGGTGTCTATGAGGTGATCGTCAGCGCGTTGGCGGCATCACCCCCACCCAAACCCTCCCCCATCAAGGGGGAGGGATTTAGTAGAGGAAAAGGTTGAGCCATGAGCGATCGGTATCAGTGGCGGCGAGACCGGGATGGGCTCGGCGTCTGGGAGCATCGCGGCAAGGTCGCGGTGGCCGGGGTCGGGCATTCGCCGGTCGACCGCCGCTGGGACGAAGTCTCGATGGACAAGACATTGGGCGCCTATTCGATCCTCGCCTGCCAGAAGGCGATGGCCGAGGCCGGCGTCACGCCCGACCAGATCGAGGGCGTCATCTGCTGCGACAGCCACATCGCCGGCGGCAGCGGCGGCTCGGCGTCGCGCTGGGCGCCGCGGCCCTACTTCGCGCCGCCCTACGATAGCGAATGGGGCCTGACGCTGATCAACGCGCAATGGCTGATCGACCAGTTGCGCCTGCCCAACGTCAAGTTCGCGCCGACCGGCGTGCCGACGATCAGCGAAATGGTCGGCATGGCGGCGCAGGCCGTCGGTGACGGCCTATGCCACACCTGTCTCGTCATCTACCCGACCGGCAACCTCGAAGGCCGCTACCGGCGCGGCGGCGAGAACGCCGACGACTACGCGCGCGGCCCGCGCCAATGGGTGGCGCCCTGGGGCAACCACGGCGGCAACGATTTCATCAACATCTTCCCGCACGAGCAGTATTGCCGCAAATACGGCGGCAAGCACGACGATCTCGCGCCGTTCGTCGTCAACCAGCACCGCAACGGCCTGTTGACGCCGTGGGGCTACAACGCCAGCCACAATCTGCCGCAGCTGACGATCGAGGAATACGTCAACTCGCGCTACATCCTGAACCCGCTGCGGCTCTATGACTGCGACCGGCCGGTCAACGCCTCGACCGCCTATCTCTTCACGACCGCCGAGCGCGCCCGCGACATGCGGCAAAACCCGGTCTATGTGCTCAACCATTCGCAGCACAATTTCAGGAAGCGCACGACGCAGGAAGATCTGGACGAGATCGAGGACTGGACCGACCGCGCCGCAAAGCGCATGTACGAGGGCGCCGGCCTCGGCCCCGCGGATGTCGATATCTTCAATCCCTACGACGGCTATTCGATCATGCCGCAGTTCTACCTCGAGGCGTTCCAGTGGCACGGCGTCAAGCGCGGCGACGCCTTCGCATTTTACGCCGGCGATATAAGGGTCGAGGGGCCGCACCCCTTCTGTTCGAGCGGCGGCAATCTGGGTACCGGGCGCCTCAGAACCGCGATGTACACCGACAGCATCGAGCAATTGCGCGGCACCGCCGGCCCCCGGCAGGTCAAGGTTCGCGCGGAGACGGCGCTCGCCGCCTTCACGACCCCCAGCAGCGGCGGCTGGATCATGTTCGGCAACGAGCCGAGCTGACGGCCTTTGCCCCTGGGATCACCGCCCCGCGGCGATCACCCTGAATCTATACCAAGCCTTGCAGGACTAACATCTCGTCCATTCGCTTTTTGACCTCAGGTGCCACCAGGGTGCGCCCCAGTACTTCCCCGGTGGCATAGCAGGCGCCGAGCAATGCTGCGCAGGTAAATATTATAGTGTCCTCGATCTCACCCTCCTCGACGAGGGTTGGCACGATCGAAAACATGTTGCCCCCTTCTGCAGCCGCGACGTGCCGACTCAGCGACATGAGCGTTGGGTGCGCGGCGTCTTCAGAGACGACCGAGTAGATGATGTAGCCCTGCGCTATCGGACCTTTGGTGGCAATGCTCTTCGGATCAAGTGAACGCCCGGTTTTTGACAGGGTTTTCAAAAAACCTCTAAGTTGCTGACTATCTTCACTATTCGCGTCAATCAGCTTGTGTTCAAATAGCAAACGGCCACGCGCCGATCGCGATGCGGTGTCCTCATGCTTCATTGCTTCAAAAATACATCACCCTCCTTTGCTATTCCTCCGATATAGAATAGATTCTCATAACAGCACCGCATCATTATACGTGCTTCAAGAAACCGTTCCATCTTGTGTAGAACAACGGCTGCCTCGAAGTTGGATATGGTGCGGGCGAGAAGCGTCAAGGCATATTGCTGGCCATCTGTCTGAAGCGGCAACTCCAAAACCTTGAACATGGAGATCGCCGTCGCATGAAGGCGATCGGCGAAATCATACCATTCAGTGATTGTTGCCATTCGATGGCCCTAATTTTGAGGCGTCGGAATCGCGGGTGGTTCAGCTCGCACTCAGCGCGAGCACGGCTTCCGGCACTCGGTCGATCACGCGCAGAAGGGCGCGGGCCGCACCCTGCGGCACAAGCTTACCCTGTTCCCAACCGCGCACTGTCGCGACAGAGATGCCGATCCGGCGGGCAAATTCAGCTTGTGACAGTCCGGCACGTCTACGAACGCGCCGCGCCCAAGCCGCCGCATCTTTGGCTGCTTCGGCGTCATCAACGGCGGCCTGGCGGTCGATCTCCGCGCCGCCGGTCGCATCGACCCGCGCCCAATCGGTTCGCGGCGCAACCGGCTCCCAGGCGCCCGCCGCACGCCGCCGGGCGACTTCTCCGGTTGCATCGAGGCGTGCTTCAGTCCGCGCCATGCCGCTCCCTTTCCCTCGCATTTGCCTTGCGGGCGGAGATGATCCTCGTCACCGTTCCACGCCGCGTGTAGGCGATCACGAATAGCCGTCCGGCGACCCGGCCGTAGAGCCTGAAACGGTCTTCGCCGTAGTCTCGCCGATCATCGCGCTCCACCCGCCGGTTCGGATCGAGAAACGCCGGCAGGATATCGGCAAAACCGAACCCGCGGCCTCGCACGCAGCGGTCGTTTTTCGCATCATTCCATTCGAACCGGATATAGGGAGCGTCCGCCAATAGTGCAGCCTGCCACGCTCAGCCGCCGTGCGGGGCTATGGGCTGCGGAGGATAACGAGGGCGTCGGCCGCCTTCACGCCTTGGCCCTGCGGCAACACCATCAGCGGGTTGATGTCCAACTCCGCCAGGTGGCCGTCGAGGTGCATCGCGAGGTGCGAGACGCGCACCAGCGTGTCGGCGAGCGCCGCGAGGTCCGCTGCCGGCCGGCCGCGGAAGCCGTGGAGCAGGCGGGCGCCTTTGACTTCGCCGATCATCGCATCGGCCTCCGCGCGGGTGATCGGGCAGCGGCGCAGCGCCACATCGTTGTACACCTCGACCATGATGCCGCCAGTGCCGAACAGCAGCACCGGGCCCAATTGCGGGTCAGACGATACGCCGACGATGACTTCGACGCCGCCCTCGACCATCTCCTGCACCGACACGCCGCTGATCCGAGGACGTTCCTCCAACGTTGTCATCCCCGGGCTTGTCCCGGGGATCTCGTGGATGGCCGGGTCAAGCCCGGCCATGACGGTCGGGGTGATGCCATCGGACCCGACACTTCTCCGCGCCTGCGGCGCATAGGCCGCGGCATGGGCGATGATCTCGGCGTAGGCCGTGCGCACCCGCGCCATATCGCCGACGTTCAAACGAACGACCCCGGCCTCCGTCTTGTGCGGGATATCCGGCGAATCGACCTTGAGCGCTACTGGAAACCCGAGCTGCGCCGCGGCGGCGACGGCTTCCTCGGCCGACGCAACCAGGTGCTCGCGCGCGCTCGCCACCCCCCAGGCCGCCAATAGCGCTTTGCTCTCGGACTCCGAAAGGGTCGGACGCCCGAGGCCGAGCGCCTGGGCGATGGCGGCATGCTGTGCCGGCGTGTGCGGCGCGGCGGCGGCAAAGCCGTCGGCGAGGCGCCGCTCGCGCCAGGTGTGATAGGCGAGGCGGCTCTGCAGGCCGCTTGCCAGTTTGTCCGGCGTATAGAAGATGGGTATCCGGGCGTTCTTGAGCTGCGCCAGGCCGGGTTTGGCGTCGCGGCTGCCGGTCCACAGGAACACGACGCCCTTGTCGGTCCGGTCACGCTGGGCGATGACCTGCTGCGCCTGGGCGTCCGCCCCGGCGCTCGCGACGACGAGCGTCCCCATCCGGGGATCATTGATCATGTGCGCCATGATTTGCGGGAACGACTCGCTGTTGGCAAAGCCGGTCACATCCGCCGGATTGGCCGCCCAGCCGAAACCCTTCAGGATCGCGTTGATGCCGTCGCGCGCCGCCTCGCCCAGCGGCGGCAGATCGAGGCCGGCCTGGCCGCACATGTCGGCGGTCAACGAGCTGACGCCGCCCGAGTGGGATACCACAGCGATGCCGGGCGCCACGGGCTTTGGCGTGTGGGCCAGCAGATGCGCGACCTCGAGGAGTTCGTCGTAATCCTGGACCCGGATCACGCCGTATTGGGCAAAGATCGCATCGTAGCGCGCGTCGGCGCCGGTCAATGCCGCGGTATGCGAGCGCGCCGCCCGCGCGCCTAGTTCCGAACGGCCGATTTTGATCAGGACGAT
Organism: Alphaproteobacteria bacterium; assembly: GCA_030042035.1. GTDB lineage: Bacteria > Pseudomonadota > Alphaproteobacteria > ATCC43930 > CGMCC-115725 > DATARH01. The sequence goes on from JASIAN010000036.1 coordinate 4,527, forward strand.
CGGCTTGCCGCGCTCGGCCGCGAGCTTGGCCACTTCGAGAAATTTGTCGGCCCGCTTGAAGCCTTCGACAAAGCCGGCGATGACCCGAGTATCCGGATCATCCAGCAGGTAGCGGGCGAAATCGGTAAAGTCGAGGTCTGCTTCGTTGCCGGTCGAGATGATGTAGCTGAAGCCGATGCCCTGCTCGACCGCGCGCACTAGGAACGGCCCGAACGCCGTCGCACCGCTTTGGCATACGAGGCCGATCGGCCCGGTCAACCCATCCGCGCCGCGCGAGGACGAGGTGGCCCAGATGTCGTCTTTGACATTCGCCAGCCCCAGGCAGTTGGGGCCGCTGATGCGCATGCCCGAGGCGCGGGCAAATTCACCCAATTCCCCCTGCAAATCACGCCGGTCGCCCGTGCCGCGCTCGGCAAAGCCCGCCGAGATCACGATCGCCGATCCCGCCCCCTTGCGGTGGCTCTCCTCCAGGACATCGAGCACCTGGTCGTAAGGCACCACGATGCCCACGACGTCAGGGGCCTCCGGCAGGCTCGTCACACTCGGGTAGGACTTCACCCCCATGATTTCGTCATAGCGCGGGTTCACGGCGTACACCTTGACGCGGTCTTTGGCCTTCAGCGCCGCCGCGAGAAACCGCCCGCCATACTGCATGCGTGGCGTCGCGCCGACGATCGCGATCGAGCGCGGGTTGAGCATCTTGGCGATCGACGCCATCTGCGGCGCAGTCCAGAACGCCATGACACCCCCTCAAAAGCACGGGTCGTCCGTCCGGTCGGCAAGCCCACGCTCTACGAACGGGGCTGCCATCGGCCGCTATTCCCGGCCCAGTTCAACGCTTTCCTGCCGTCGATCGTCAACTTCAAACGCCTCTTGCCCACCCTGGGTACGATTTGGCGTTGCCCAAGGTGGTCAGAAGCGCGAACCTCGTCGCCAAACCGCCAGGAATCTGGCGAGTGTTGGTTTGAACAGGGCAGGTGAAACATGAGCGGACAACCCACAGTGGCACCGTCCGGCCTGCGGGCTGGCCGCGTGCTCGGGCAGAAGCTGGACAGCATTCCGTTCAGCTCCTATCACGTCCTCGTCATCGTGGTGTTGGCGTTGATCGGGTTCATCGAAGGCTACGATCTGGCGGTCACCGGCTCGCTGATCGTCCTCGCGAAGAAGCCGCTGCACCTGACGACGACGGATATCCAATGGCTGGTGGCCGCACCAGGCGTGTGCGGGTGCGTCGGCGGATTGGTTGCAGCTACGATTTCCGACCACCTCTCGCGCAAGGCAATCCTGCAGATCGGGGTGATCTCCGTTACCGGCCTCACGCTGCTGATCCCGTTTGTGCAAGACGCCGAACAATTGATCGCGTTACGCATCGTGATCGCGTTCGGCGGCGGATTTGCGGTGACCGCACCATTCCCGATCGCCGCCGAATTGATGCCGCCGCAGCATCGGCGCACCTTCAGCGCGATCTATGAGATTGCGCTCGCGAGCTCGTTTACCGTGCTGCCGCTCGTCGCCTCCTTCCTTGCCGACAATCCGAACGGGTTCCGCCTGATCGCGGTGCCGGGCGGCCTTGCCGTGTTCATTCTGCCGGTCATTGTGCATTTTCTCCTGCCGGAAAGCTCGCGCTGGCATTTGCGCAGAGGCCGGATCGAGCACGCTGTCGATACCGTCAACCGCTACATCACTCGCTGCGGCAACCGCGTGCCGCCGCTGGCAGCCGCCGCGCTCGGCACCGATTTCACAGTCGCCCGTTCCGAGCTGCCGTCGTTTTGGGCGCTGTTCCGCCGCGGTCAGCTGCGCTGGACCGCGATCGGCGCCTGGACCTTTGGCTGTGCCGTCCTTGGCTATTTCCTGATCTCTGTACTCTTGCCGAAGGCGCTGGTCGACCAAGGCGCCGGAGTGTCGACCAGCCTCGGCATCGCCAGCCTCGCATTCATGGCGACGATCCCGGGTAAAGCCTTTACGGCCTATCTGATGGAGATCATCGGCCGGCGCTGGACGATCCTGTATGCGCTGATCGGGTCCATCCCCGGCATCGTCATGATGGGAACGGCACACTTGGCGGGAGCCTATGCGGCGGTCGTGATGATCATCGGTGCGCTGTGGACCGGCTTTACGATGCTGTCCTCGTTCCCGGCGACACGCATGTATCTCTCCGAACAGTTCCCGACCGCGCTGCGTGGCCGTGGGCATACCTTCGGCGAGGCGTTCGCGCGCCTGTTCGCGGGCGTCTTGGCGCCGTTTCTGATGGTGCGGCATACCGGCTCGCCGGCAATCTTCTTTGGTACGATGCTCGTGGCCGTAGCGGCCGGCGCGTTTGCGCCGCTGCTTTTCGGCAAGGA
>JASIAN010000286.1 GCA_030042035.1 Alphaproteobacteria bacterium
CGGCGAGGCGGCGATAGCGCGCCGCACCTTCCGAGACGCCCTCATCCGATGGTGCGTGATGGTCCGTCACACTGCCTGCAGGGCGATGCGTCGCGCGCCGACAATCGGGCAGCAGCGCTGTGCGTCGGCCGTTCCGTCAAAACGCTCGCGCGGATGTCCGTTGGCGCGAGCATAGCCGATCCGCCATGCGCCACCGGGCCGGATCTGATAACCATTTGAATTGGTGTAACTAATCGATTCTGGAAACAAACGCGGCAGCGATGGCGGCGCCCATCGGCGGCGAATCGTCGCTCCGGCGGCATCGTGCTCGTCCGCGTCGGCCGCGCCAGCAGCCCAGTCGCAATTCGGTTGCGGCTGTTGCGGCCGTTGCGGCAACCGCAGTTCTTGCCCAGTGTTCACCGGATCTCTATATCGCGCGGTTTGAACAACCGACGCGTTTGTTTGCATTTCGCCTCGATTTCAAAATGGTTCGACGGTAGAAATGATGGACGACCAGCCGCCACCGACCGACCCGGCCGCTGCCGACGCCAACCGCGCCAAGGCCCTCGCCCACGGCAGCCTGCGCGCTCTGACGCTGGCCGCGCTCGGCGTCGTCTATGGCGACATCGGCACCTCGCCGCTCTATGCCGTCCGGTTGTCGCTGATCGAGTTCGGCGAAGTCAGTCGCGATGCGATCCTCGGCGTGATCTCGTTGATCACGTGGTCGTTGATCCTGATCGTGACGATCAAATACGTCGTCGTCATCATGCGCGCCGACAACCGCGGCGAGGGCGGGCTGTTGGCGTTGACCGCGCTGACGCTGCGCAACATCGTCGCCTCGGCGGGGCGGCGCTGGTGGATCATGGCGGCGGGGCTGGTCGGCGCGGCGCTGTTCTACGGCGATGGGGTCATCACGCCGGCGATTTCGGTATTGAGCGCAGTCGAAGGGCTGAAGGTCGCGACGCCGATCTTCGATCCTTATGTCGTGCCGATCGCGCTGGCGCTGCTGATCGGGCTGTTCCTCATGCAGCGGCACGGCACCGCGGCGGTCGGCGGCATGTTCGGCCCGATCATGCTGCTGTGGTTTGCGGTGCTGGCGCTGACCGGTACCGCCAATATCGTGCGCTATCCCGAGATCCTGCTGGCGCTCGATCCGTGGCGCGGGATCGCCTTGCTGATCAGCGCGCCGTGGCCCGGCTTTGTCATGCTCGGCGCGGTGTTCCTGGCGGTGACCGGGGCCGAAACGCTCTATGCCGATATGGGGCATTTCGGCCGCACCCCGCTGCGCGCCGCTTGGCTCTATCTTGTGCTGCCGGCGCTCTTGCTGAACTATTTCGGGCAAGGCGCGGTGCTGTTGTCCGATGCGACGACGCTGCAGAACCCGTTCTACAACCTGGTGCCTTCCTGGGCGCTCTATCCGCTCGTCGTGCTCGCCACAATAGCGACGATCATCGCTTCGCAGGCGGTCATCTCGGGGGCTTTCTCGATCACCCGCCAGGCGATTCAGCTGGGCTATCTGCCGCGCCTGCAGGTGTTGCACACCTCTGAGCACGAGATTGGCCAGGTCTATGTGCCGAAAATCAACAGCAGCCTGTTGGCCGTGATCGTCGCGCTGGTTGTCGGCTTCCAGACTTCCGACAGCCTCGGCGCCGCCTACGGCATCGCGGTGACCGGCATGATGGTCATCACCTCCGGCCTTGCTTTCATCTACGCGCGCAGCATTGGCTGGAGCCCATGGCTGGCAGGCGCCGTGTTCGGCTTTTTTCTGCTGATCGATCTGACCTTCCTGTCCGCCAATCTGTTGAAGATCATCGAGGGCGGGTGGGTCCCAATCATGATCGCCGGCTGCATGTTCGCCGTGATGTCGACGTGGTGGCGCGGCCGCGCGATTCTCGCCGAACGGCGCGGCCTCGACGCAATGCCGCTCGACGTCTTCCTCGACAGCATCCGGCCGGACCATCCGCCGCGGGTCGCCGGCATCGCCGTGATTTTGACCCGCGACATCGGCCAGGTGCCGACCGTACTGCTGCATGCTCTGAAGCATTACAAGGTATTGCACGAGCGCAACGTGCTGATGAGCGTCGTGACCCGCGACGAACCGCATGTTCCTGACGACGAACGGCTCGAGATTCGCGACCTCGGCAAGGGGTTCTTCGCGGTCTCGGTATGGTACGGTTTCATGGACGAGCCCAACCTGCTGCGTGCCTTGGCGCAGATGCGGCTGCAACAGATCCGCTTCAGCATGATGGAAACCTCATTCATTATCGGCCGCGAAAAGTTGGTGCCAAGCCGGCGCCGGCCGCTGCTGTCGCGCTGGCGGCGGCAAATGTTCATCCTGATGTCGAACAACGCGCTCGACGCCACCGAATTCTTCCGCATCCCGCCCAATCGGGTCGTCGAACTGGGCGGCCAGATCGAAATCTGACCTCGCCCGACTGATTTGGCAGCGCCGCGCGTGCCGGGATTGCGCCGCTGCATCGCCAATGACACGATCGGAGCGCGAACCCGAAGGAGAGAGGGATGAGCCTGACGCTCGACGAAGCCAACCGCATCCTCGCGGGCGCGCTCGCCAAAGCGCGGCAGCTCGATATCAAGATCAGCGCCGCCGTGTGCGACGGCGGCGGCCGCCTCATCGCGTTCCAGCGCATGGACGGCGCGATCTGGGCAGGCGTCTACGGCAGCCAGGGCAAGGCCGTCGCGTCGGCTGCGTTCGGCCGTGCCAGCGGCGAGTTGACCGCGCGCGCCGAACACCCGACGCCGCGCGGCATCGTCGCGGCGGAAGGCGGTCACATGATCATGGGTCAGGGCGCGGTGCCAATCATCCGCGATGGCGTCGTGATCGGCGCCTGCGGGATCGGCGGCGGCACCTCGCAACAGGATGAGGATTGCGCCCGCGCCGGCGCTGATCTCTTATAGCGGCGGCGCCTCAGCGGCGGCAGCCGGCAGAGAGGTGCGCCGACGCCGCGCGTGCGGCGACGTAGGCGCGGAAGCCCCTGATATCGAGCGCTGCCGCCTGCTGCAGCAGCGGCTCCGCATCCCGGCAGAACTGCGCCGGCGGCACTGTCGCTTCGTGCTCGGCCGCCTCGTTGGCAAGCCGCGTGTCCCAGCGGTCGAACGCGCTGGTGCCGTGCAAGTGCTCGATCATCAGCCGCTGATAACGCATGATCTGGGCGCGGTTGCGCAGCGCAAACTCGGCGTAGGCGGTGCTGCGGCAGGCGTTGCTCGCCACCATCAGATCCGTCAGGTAGCGGATCGCCTGCTGCGCCTCGGCCGTGCCCGCCGGGGTACAGCGGCGCGCCGCCCAGCCCGGCTCCGCCGCGACCGTCGCCAGCAGCGCCAGCGACGCGAGCGCCAATGCGCATTTCTTCACCAGTCCCCCCACGGCTCACTCCCCGCTGCCGGACGATAGTCAAACCTCGACAATAATTGCAAGCAATGTCGGCAGGCGCGCCGCCATCGACGCTGGGTCGCACAGCTTTCGGCAAATGAACGCGATCTGTTCGAGCGGCACTGCTCGTCGGCGTCTTGCGGCGATGCGGCGCGCCGCGGCATAGTCCGGCGATGATCGTGCTGTTCACCGATTTCGGCCTGGCGGGTCCGTATACCGGCCAGATGAATGCCGTGCTGCAGCAGATGGCGGCAGGCGTGCCGGTCGTCTCCCTGTTCGCCGACGCGCCGACCGGGGCGCCGAAGCCTGCGGCTTATCTGCTCGCCGCCTATGCGGCGTGGTTTCCCGTCGGCAGCGTCTTTCTGTGCGTCGTCGATCCCGGTGTCGGCACCGCCCGCCGCGGCCTCATCGTCGCCGCGGCCGGGCGGTATTATGTCGGGCCGGACAACGGCCTGTTCGAGCTGGTGCAGCGCCGCGCCGCCGCGCCCAGCTGCTGGCAGATCACATGGCGGCCGCCGGCGATGGCGGCCAGCTTTCATGGACGCGACCTGTTCGCGCCGGTAGCGGCGCGCCTCGCGCGCCATGAGCCGCCGGCCGCGATGGGCGGCGCGGTCGCGCCGCCGGTCTATCGCGATTGGCCCGATGATCTCGCCGAAATCGTCTATATCGACCATTACGGCAATGCGATGACCGGGCTGCGCGGCCAATGCGTGCCCGAATCGGCGCAGCTCGCCGCTGGCGACAACACGATCCGACATGCCCCGGTTTTCGCTGCCGCGCCGGAGGGTGCGCCGTTGTGGTATGTCAACTCGAACGGCCTCGTCGAGATCGCGGTCAATCGCGGTCGCGCCGACCGGCTTCTTGGCCTTGCGGTCGGCAGCCCGATCGCGATTGCCTGAAGCGGCTCAGCCCGGCGGCAAGATCATGTCGGCACCGGGCGGCGCCGGCTGCCGGCGCCGCCGATGCAACCGGTGCAAGAGCCCGATGCCGCCGACAATCGCAACAAACACGCCGAGCATGACCAGCTTGATCGAGCGGGCGACGTCGTTGAGCATCCAGCGCAACTCGTGGCCGAGGAAATACCCGACCGCGACAAAACTCGCGGCCCACAGACCGGCAGCGACGAAATTGAGCCACAGAAAGCGGTTCGCGCGCACCGTACTAAGCCCCAACGCAAACGAGGAGATGTTGCGCACGCCATAGATGAAACGAAACGCCAGGATAAAGCCGGCGTCATAGCGCTCAAGCCACGACAGTGCGGCATCGACCCCGTGACGCCATCGCGGATAGCGGTCGAGGAGGCGCAGGCCGAACTGCCGGCCGAGCCAGAAATAGCACTGGTCGCCGGCAAAGCTCCCGAGCCCGGCGGCGAGCGTCAAGAGCAGCGGATCGACCAGCCCTTGCGCCGCCGCGAACCCGGACAGGAGGACGATCGTCTCCCCTTCGAGAAAGGTCCACGCGAACACGCCGGAATAAAATGCGAGGCCGTTCACGGAGAGGAGCGCGTGAAAATCCATCGCCGCCGGATTTATCCCCCCTGCACGCCGTTCACGGCTGGTGCCGCAATGCGGCAGCCGACGCTCGCGGCTGACGGCCCAGCCATGCTAGATTGTCGCTCGTTCCCGGTCGAGCGGATTTCCGCGGCCGCGCCC
>JASIAN010000287.1 GCA_030042035.1 Alphaproteobacteria bacterium
CGCCGTAGAGTGTCGGGCGGCCGAAGAAGACGAAATCGGCGCCGAGGCATAGCGCGATCAGGATGTCGGCGCCGCGCCTGACGCCGCTGTCCAACAACAGCGTCAGCTTGTCGCCGACTGCCGCGCGGATCTGCGGCAACACGTCGAGCGACCCCGGCGCCTGGTCGAGCTGGCGGCCGCCGTGGTTGGAAATGAGAATGCCGTCGCAGCCGACCTCGATCGCGCGCAGCGCGTCCTTCGGGTCCATGATGCCCTTGACGATGAGGGCGCGCGGAAACAGCTGGCGGTAGCGCTCGAGGTCCTTCCAGGTCTGGGCGTTGAACGGCCGCACCGACGATGTGAATTTGTAGACATCGTCAGCGGCGGCGCCGGCCGGCGCGTAGGGCTGCCAGTTGCCGAGCATCGGCGTGCCGCCGCCGCGGCGGAAATATTCGACGACCCAGCCGGGATGCGTCATCGCCTCCAGGAGGATTGCCGGCTTGAGGCTCAGCGCCTGCGTCAGGCCGCCGCGGATATTGGCAAAGCCGTTCCTGATGTTGCGCTCGCGCTTCGAGCCGACCGGCGTATCGACGGTCAACACCAAGGCGCCGCTGCCGGCATCGGCGGCGCGGCGGATCATGTCTTCGTTGATTTCCGGCCGGCGCGCCGCATAGAGCTGGTACCAGTGGTTGCGGCCGGCGATGCTGGCGGCCGCCTCGATCGTCTCGTTGCTGGCGCCCGACATGATGTAGGGGATGTTGGCGTCGCGTGCCGCCTCGGCCAGCATCAGGTCGGCGTGGTTGCGGAACAAGCTGGCGCCGCCGGTCGGCGAGATGCCGAACGGGCTGTTGAAATTGTAGCCGAAGATGGTCTTCGACTGGTCCCGCACCGATACATCGACGAGATAGCGTGGCAACAGGCAATGCTTGTGGAAGGCGGCGGTATTGGTTTCGAGGCCGCGCTCGTCTTCGAGGCCGCCCTCGATAAAGTCGAAGGCGATTTTCGGCAGCCGCCGCTTCGCCATCCGGTGCAGGTCTTCGATGTTGACGGCCCGATCGACGCGCATGGCTGATCCCTTTTTGTTGAAACCGCCGATATCAGCGCAGCATCGCGCATTTCGCCGGGCAGCGGCAATGCTGGCGGGCATGCCGGGACCGCGCCCGGCGCGGGCACTGCAAAAGCCGGCGGGCCGCGATTGCCGCGCATCATTCGCAGCGATTGACCCTCGCGCCTCGCAGCGCCAACCCCGCGCGCCGCGACACACCGTCGCAGCCGCAATCCAGATTTGCGAACCGGCCGCAACAGGGAGGGATGACGCTCGCGCCAAGTGGGGCTATATAGGCGGCAAACGCAGCCGGGATCAGCGCCGCCAACGGGCGGACCCGGCAAGCCGTTGCGCGTCACTGTCCGCGCTTCCGCTAACCTCTCCCTAAGCCGGGGGAAGATAGAGGGGAGGGCAGGGGACGGCCGGCAGGAGGAGCGTGTTGCAACCCACCGACATCACCAATCCCGACTATTTCCATAAGGTTGTCGACTGCCAATGGGCGTGCCCGGCGCACACGCCGGTGCCGGAATATATCCGCCTGATCGCCACCCGCCGCTTCGGCGAGGCCTGGGCGATCAATTGGAAGTCGAATGTCTTTCCCGGCATTCTCGGCCGCACCTGCGACCGGCCGTGCGAACCGGCCTGCCGGCGCGGGCGCGTCGAGAAGGAGCCGGTCGCGATCTGCCGGCTGAAACGCGTCGCCGCTGATAACAAGGGCGATGTCAGCCGCTGGGTGCCCACCGCGCCGGAGACGAAGAACGGGAAACGCATCGCGCTGGTCGGCGCCGGCCCGGCATCGTTGACCGTCGCGCGCGATCTCATTCCATTGGGCTATCACTGCGTGCTGTTCGACGGCGACACGCAGGGCGGCGGCATGATGCGCACGCAGATCCCGCGCTTCCGCTTGCCGGAATCGGTGACCGACGAGGAAGTCGACCGCATCCTCGACATGGGCGTCGAGACCCGCTTCGGGCACTTTGTGACAAGCCTGCGCGAACTGCTTGCCGAGGGGTGGGACGCGATCTTCGTCGGCTCGGGCGCGCCGCGCGGCCGCGAACTCGACATCCCCGGCCGCCGCGAAGCGGCCGAGCACGTCCATATCGGCATCGATTGGCTGTCGTCGGTGTCGTTCGGCCATACCGACAAGATCGGCCGTCGCGTCGTCGTGCTGGGCGGCGGCAACACGGCGATGGATTGCTGCCGCTCCTCGCGCCGCTTGGGCGGCGAGGAAGTGACGGTCGTCGTGCGCTCCGGCTTTGAGGAGATGAAGGCCTCGCCGTGGGAAAAAGAGGATGCGATGCACGAGGGCATCCCGATCCTCAATTTCCTCGTGCCGATCGAGTGCACCCACGAAGGCGGCAAATTGACCGGCGTGCTGTTCGAGAAGGTCGAGGCGAAGTATGACGAAAAGGGCCGCCGCAGTCTCCTGCCCACCGGCGAACCGCACACCCATATCCCGTGCGACGACGTGCTCGTCGCGATCGGCCAGGAAAATGCGTTTCCGTGGATCGAGCGCGATATCGGCATCGAGTTTGACCGCTGGGACATGCCAAAGGTCGATCCGAGGACGATGCAATCGACGTTGCCCAATGTGTTTTTCGGCGGCGACGCGGCGTTCGGCCCGAAAAACATCATCTGGGCCGTCGCGCACGGCCACGACGCGGCGATCTCGATCGACAAGCTGTGCCACGGCGAGGACGTGGGCGATCGGCCGCCGCCGGGCGTCACGCTCGCGAGCCAGAAGATGGGCATCCACGAGTGGAGCTACGACAACGATATCTCGAACGACCAGCGCTACCGGGTGCCGCTGCGCGATCTCAAGGTCGCGCTGCACGACATCAAGACCGAGGTCGAGCTGGGATACGACGACAAGCTCGCCTATCTCGAAGCCGAGCGTTGCCTCAACTGCGACATCCAGACGGTCTTCACCGGGAAACTGTGCATCGAATGCGACGCCTGTGTCGACATCTGCCCGATGGACTGCATCACGTTTACCGAGGACGGGGCGGAAGCCGAGCTGCGCGCCCGGCTTAACGCGCCGTCCACCAATGCGACGCAGGATCTCTACATCGGCAACTCGTTGAAGACCGGCCGCATCATGGTCAAGGACGAGGATGTCTGCCTGCATTGCGGCCTGTGCGCCGAGCGCTGTCCGACCGGGGCATGGGACATGAGCAAGTTCCTTCTCGACATGACGCAGGCCGGGCCGGCATGCCGCGCGCATTGAGCACCGGCATCGGCGTGCATGGTTCGAGACGCGCCCTGCGGGCGCTCCTCACCATGCGGGAGGCTTTTGTTGGGCGAGGGGAGACTGTCGTCCTGAGGCGGCCGCGGAGCGGCCGTCTCGAAGGACGCACAGCATCGATCCAGCCAGTCAGTTCTGGAGAGCGCTGAGCCAATGGCGTCAGACACCCAAGCCGCGGTCCCGGTGATTACCGCCATCAACGACTTCGTCGTCAAGTTCGCCAACGTCAACGGATCGGGGTCGGCAAGCGCCAACGGGCTCTTCGCCAAATCGATCTTGCGCATGGGCATCCCGGCATCGTCGCGCAACATCTTCCCGTCGAACATCCAGGGCCTGCCGACCTGGTTTGAAGTGCGGATCAGTGAACACGGCCATCTGGGGCGGCGCGGCGGCGTCGACATGATGGTCG
>JASIAN010000288.1 GCA_030042035.1 Alphaproteobacteria bacterium
TCTCACTCCCACTCGATCGTGCCGGGCGGTTTGGAGGTGATGTCGTAGACGACGCGGTTGATGCCGCGCACCTCGTTGATGATCCGCGTCGCCGTTCGCCCGAGAATTTCGTGCGGGAACGGGAAGTAATCGGCGGTCATGCCGTCGGTCGAGGTCACCGCCCTGAGCGCGCAGGCAAAATCATAGGAGCGCGCGTCGCCCATGACGCCGACCGTGCGTACCGGCAACAGCACGGCAAACGCCTGCCAGATCGCATCGTAAAGCCCGGCGGCGCGGATTTCCTCGAGGAAGATCGCGTCGGCCTTGCGCAAAATCGCAAGCTTCTCGCGCGTCACCTCGCCGGGGATGCGGATCGCGAGGCCCGGACCGGGAAACGGGTGGCGGCCGACAAAATGCGCGGGCAGGCCGAGTTGGTGGCCGAGTTGACGCACTTCGTCCTTGAAGAGTTCGCGCAGCGGCTCGACCAGCTGCAATTTCATCCGCTCGGGGAGCCCGCCGACATTGTGATGCGATTTGATCGTGGCCGACGGGCCGCCGGTGGCGCTGACCGATTCGATCACGTCGGGATAGAGCGTCCCCTGCGCCAAGAATTCGACGCCGCCGAGCTTGTGCGCTTCCGCGTCGAAGATGTCGATGAATGTGGTGCCAATCCGCTTCCTCTTTTCCTCGGGGTCGGTGACGCCGGCGAGCGCCGCGAGAAACAGGTCGCCGGCGTCGATGTGGACGAGCGGGATGTTGTGGTAGCCGCGGAACAGGCGCACGACCTCTTCCGGCTCACCCTCGCGCAACAGGCCGCTATCGACAAAAATGCAGATGAGCCTGTCGCCGATCGCCTCGTGCAAGAGCGCTGCGGTGACCGCCGAATCGACGCCACCCGACAGGCCGCAGACGACGCGGCCGTGCTCGACCTGGTCGCGAATGCGCCGGATCGCGTGCGCGTGAAACGCGGCCATCGTCCAGTCGCCGACGCAGCCGCACACCTGGTGCGTAAAGTTGCGCAGCAATTTGCCGCCCTGCGGCGTGTGCGCGACCTCGGGATGAAACACGACGCCGTAGAAGTGGCGCCCCTCGTCGGCAATCGCGGCCAGCGGCGCGCCGGCGCTCGAAGCGACGGCGCGGAAGCCGGGCGGCAGTGCATCGACCTTGTCGCCGTGGCTCATCCACACCTGCTCTCGCGCGCCTTTCGGCCACAGCCCGGCGAAAAGGCGGCACTCGCCCGTCACGTCGATAAAGGCGCGCCCGAATTCCTGGCGGTCGCTGAGCGTGACGCGGCCGCCCAATTGCGCGCACATCGTCTGCATGCCGTAGCAGATCGCGAGGACCGGCACGCCGAGCCGGAACACGATGTCGGGAGCGCGCGGCGTCTGGGCCTGGGTGACCGAGGCCGGCCCGCCCGACAGAACGATGCCCTTCGGCGCGAAATCGCGGATGCGCTGAGGCGCCGCGGAATATGGCCAGATTTCGCAGTAGACGCCATCTTCGCGCACCCGCCGCGCGATCAACTGGGTGACCTGGCTGCCGAAATCGAGGATCAGGATGCGATCGGTCATGCCCCACTTACCCAGTTATCGTCATGGCCGGGCTTGACCCGGCCATCCACGTCTTTGCCGCTGAAAATTCACGTCAGAGCGATTGCAAACTCGGATATTGGGTGATCTCGACCTGTTCGCGTCTTCACTGCAATCGCCAGCGTCGGCCAGTCTACCGTTCCCACAGAGGGCGACGATCTGCCGGATATCAAGCGCGCATATTTCGGATGGGTTGGTCTCCAAGATCGGTAAGAGTGCCATGTGCGTCTCAGTTCAGCGAGAGTGGGACGAATAGCCCACTGTGCAATTTATCGCACTTGCAGTGCTTAGGTGCTGTTGAAAATAGCCGTGGATGGCCGGGTCAAGCCCGGCCATGACGGAGTTGGGGACGCTACGCGAACAACGGCGCCCACGCCTGAGCCTCACGCGCGCAGGGGTTCGAGGATCGAGACGAAATTGGCGACCGCGGCGCCGCCCATGTTCATGACGCCGGCGAGCTTGGCGCCGGGAATTTGCATGCCGCCGGCCTGGCCGGTCACCTGCATCGACGCGAGCACGTGCATCGACACGCCGGTCGCGCCGACCGGGTGACCCTTGGCCTTCAATCCGCCGGACGGGTTGATCGGCAGCTTGCCGTCATTTTCGGTCCAGCCTTCGAGGATCGCGCGCGCGCCGTCGCCCGGCCGGGTCAGCCCCATCGCTTCGTATTCAATGAGTTCGGCAATCGTGAAGCAATCGTGCGTTTCGACGAGGTCGAGGTCGTCGAGGCCGAGCCGCGCATTCCCCAGTGCGCGCTTCCAGGCCAGCGCCGGGCCCTCAAAGCCAAGGATGTCGCGCTTCGACATCGGCAGGTAGTCGTTGACCTGCTCGGCGGCGCGGAATGCGACGGCCTTTTGCATCGCCAGCGCGGTCGGGAGATCGGCGAGCACGACCGCTGCCGCGCCATCCGACACCAAGGAGCAATCGGTGCGCTTCAAGGGGCCGGCGACGAGCGGGTTTTTGTCGGAGACGGTGCGGCAGAATTCGTATCCCAGATCGCGCTGCATCTGCGCCAGCGGGTTGGCGCAGCCGTTCTTGTGGTTCTTCGCGGCGATACGGGCCAGCGCATCGGACTGGTCGCCCCAGCGCTGGAAGTATTTCTGCGCGATCTGACCGAAGATGCCGGCGAACCCGCCCTCGATCGCGTCCTCCTCCTTGCGGTAGGAGGCGCGCAACAGCAGGTCGTTGACTTGCGTGCCCGCCACTTCGGTCATCTTCTCGACACCGACGACGAGCACGAGCCGCGCGCGTTTCGCGTCGATCGCGTTGAGGCCCATGTGGATCGCAGCCGAGCCGGTGGCGCAGGCGTTTTCGACCCGCGTCGCCGGTTTGAAGCGGAAGCCGGGATCGGCCTGTAACACGAGCGACGATGGAAACTCCTGCTTCACAAAGCCGCCGTTCATCGTGCCGAGGAAGACCTGGTCAATCTCGGCGGCGGCGACGCCGGCATCGCGGAGCGCGCCCTGAGCGGCCTCGACGATCAGCGATTCGACGTCGCGCCCCTCATGCCGTGCGAATTTCGTGTGCGCCCAGCCGACGATGCACCCGTTCATGCCTGGCCTCCAATCCCGATAAGACGGATCGTAGCAATCCGGCGCAGCGCGCTCCACCTCGACGTCCGACCGCGGCGCTCTCGACGCTCCTTCGCCTGAAAATTCAGGAAAAATTCAGGCGTTACCATTTCCGGCGTGACCGACCGCGCCGCGCCCAGCCGGATCGGCTCCCTCTATCAGATGGTTGTTCAGTGCCGATTCACAAGAACAAACGACGTACGATGAGCCCCCCGACGGCCGATATTTTGCCTCTCGTCTTTCGCCGCGCGCACCCAATTTTTCGGGTTAGAATCGCATAGGCAGCGCAAGGGACCGAACGAGCGGCCATGACGGATGCAAAGACCCTCTATGAGCGGGATTTCGTCGCCTGGACGAAAGGACAGGCTGCCGCCCTGCGTGCGGCAGCGCATACGGGGTCGAACCTGCCGCTGGACTGGGAGAATTTGGCGGAGGAGGTGGAAACCTTGGGCACCTCCGAACGTCGAGAATTGCACAGCCAAATCCAGCGGCTCATTCGCCACCTGCTCAAGCTCCAATTTTCGCCGGCGATCGAGCCGCGCCGCGGGTGGGCTGAAACGGTCGGGGACGCCAGAAGCGCGATTGAGGTCGTGCTGGAATTCAGTCCCAGTCTGCGGAACGAACTCGAGTCCGCCGTTCGCGCAGAGCTGCCGCGCGGCATGCGGGAAGCCATCCGCGATTTGCAGAAATACGGCGAAATCGACGCTGCTGGGATCAGCCGTCTGCGCGCCGCCCAATACACCGCGGAGCAGGTGCTCCTCGACTGGTTCCCGCCCGCGCCAGGCGACGAGCCGACATGACCGACACGATCACGATCCGCCGGCCCGACGACTGGCACGTGCATCTGCGCGACGGCGCGATGCTGCGCACGGTGCTGCCCTATACGGCGCGGCAATTCGCCCGCGCGATCGTCATGCCGAACCTCGTGCCGCCGGTCGCGACGATCGTAGCGGCGCGCGCCTATCGCGAGCGCATCCTGGCGGCGCTGCCCGACGGCGCGGATTTTACGCCGCTCCTGACCTGCTACCTGACCGATGCGACCGACCCCGACGAGGTTGCGCGCGGCTTCGCCGACGGCGCGTTTGCCGCGGTGAAGCTCTACCCGGCACACGCGACGACCAATTCGGCGCACGGCGTCACCGACCTTGACCGGGTCATGCCGGTCTTCGAGCGCATGGCGGCGATCGGCATGCCATTGCTCATCCACGGCGAAGTCACCGACCCCGATATCGACATCTTCGACCGCGAGGCGGTGTTCATCGAACGCGTGCTCAAACGGCTGCGCCGCCGCCTGCCCGAATTGCGCATCGTGCTTGAGCACATCACGACCGCAGAGGCGGTCGCCTATGTCGCCGCCGGCGGGCCGAACCTCGCCGCGACGATTACCGCGCATCATCTCGTTATCAATCGCAACGCGATCTTCGAGGGCGGCATCCGGCCGCATCTCTACTGCCTGCCGATCGCGAAGCGCGAAGAGCACCGCCGCGCGCTGCGCCGCGCCGCGACCTCCGGCAGCCCGGCCTTTTTCCTCGGCACCGATAGCGCGCCGCACGCGCGGCCAACAAAGGAGACCGCATGCGGCTGCGCCGGCATCTTCACAGCGCCGGCGGCGCTCGAGATTTATGCCGAGGTGTTCGAGGAGGAAGGCGCCCTCGACCGCTTCGAGGCGTTCGCGTCGCTCAATGGCCCCGCCTTCTACCGGCTGCCCGCGAACGGCGCCCGCGTCACGCTGCGCCGCGACGAATGGGCCGTGCCACAGCGGATCGGCGAGGGTGAAGAGGCGGTCGTGCCGTTCCGCGCCGGTGAGCGGGTGCGCTGGCGGCTTGCCGACCGGGACTAGCATGCCGCCCGATCCACGGCTCAATGCCTGGCGCACCGATCTCGCCGATGTGCGCCTGCGCGGGATCGTTGCGGCGCCACGCTACGCGGCGGGCCGCCCGGCGCGCATCACGGCCGGCCTCGCGCCGGTGCGCCGGGCTCCCGACCGGCAGGCCGAAACCGTGACGTTCTACCATTACGGCGAGGCCGTGCTGGTGTTTGACGAGGCGGCGGATTTTGCGTGGTGCCAGTCGCTTGTCGATTCCTATGTCGGCTATGTCGAAGCCGACCGCATTACCGCCGGGGCGCCGCCGGCGCCGACGCATTTTGTCGCAACACTCGGCGCCTACGCCTACGAGGCGGCGGACCTGCGCGCGCCGGTACGCGACTTCCTGCCGCGCCACAGCGCCGTTACGCTCGTCGAGCGCCGTGTGACGCGCGGCACCGCTTATGGGCGGCTCGACAGCGGCCTTTACCTGCCGCTCCTCTGCCTGTCGCGCGAACCGCCGCGCTCGCCCGATCTTGCCGCTGCCGCCTCGCTCTATCTCGGTTGTCCCTATCTGTGGGGCGGCCGCAGCTTTCTCGGCCTCGATTGCTCGGGCCTCGTGCAGTCGGCATTCCGCGATCTCGGCATCAGCGTGCCGCGCGACACCGACCTGCAGCAGGACGCGATCGGCGAGGCGGTCGCAATCGGTGACCTGGGCCCGCTGCGCCGCGGCGATCTGCTTTATATGCCCGGCCATGTGCTGATCTGCGCCGGCGACGGCGCGGTCATTCATGCCGACGGCGCAAGTATGTGCGCGCGACGCGACGACCTCGCCGCGCTGATGCGGGCGCGCGGCTGGCGGCCTGAAACGATCGCGGTGCGGCGGCCTTGACGCGCCCCGACGCGCCCGGCCTTTGCGGCGTCAACCGCCCCCCGTCTGCCGTGCCGTGCTATACGAGCGGCTGAACGGCTCAACTGGATTTGCTCGAAGGCGACGATGCATCTTCCCTCCCACGGCCGTTACAACTACGTACCGATCCCGCTGCGGCCAGCCTATGAGTGGCCGGAGGGCAAGCGGCTCGCGGTGTTTTTCTGCAGCAATATCGAGCTGTTCGCCTATCGCGCGGGGCTCGGCGTCGATCCGAGCGGGCTCGACCGGCCGCAGAGCCAAGTCAATTTCGCGTGGCGCGACTACGGCAACCGAGTGGGCATCTGGCACTATTTCGACCTGCTCGAGGAATTCGGCCTGCCCGGCGCGCACAACGTCAATGCGGCGGTGCTCGAAGCCTGCCCCGACATCGCGCTGCGCATCCGCGGGCGCGGCGACGAATTCGTCGGCCACGGCCGCACCAATGCCGAACGCCAGGATGGACTGTGGGAAGATGATGAGGCGCGGCTCATCGCCGAGGCCACCGAGACGATCGCGCGGCTCGCCGGCAGCCGCCCCGAGGGCTGGCTCGGACCCGGCCTCGCCGAGAGCCGCGTGACGCCCGATCTGCTGAAGGAGGCCGGCTACCGCTATGTCATGGACTGGCCGTTAGACGACCAGCCGATTTGGATGAGAACGCGCGCCGGCCCGATCCTGTCGGTGCCCTATCCGACCGAACTCAACGATCTGCCGGCGTTGCTCTCGCGCCACGCCACCGGCCGGCAATTTGCCGAGATGATCATCGATCAGTTCGACGAAATGCGCGCACAATCGCGGAAGTACCCGCTCGTGTTCAGCGTCGCGCTGCATCCCTTCATCATCGGCCAGCCGCACCGCCTGCGCGCCTTCCGCGGCGCGCTCAGGCACATCATGGCGCATCGCGACGAATTGTGGCTGACGACGCCGGGCGATATCGCCCGCTACTGCGCCGCCCTGCCGCCCGGCACGATCCCGGGGTCGTAGGCGAATTTCTCAGAAATGACCACCCGAGGCCGCGTGGCCGGGCTTGACCGGCCACGGGGTGACTTTGCGCGGGCGACCCAATAGTCGCTATTTCGCCGCAGCGGCCTCGGCCGCTGCGGCAGGGGCACGAGCGCGGCGAACCGGCATCGTAGGGGCCGGCGCGGCGGCGTTGCCGCGCGCCAGCACCGCTTGCAGCGTCGTCCTGATTTCGGCCAGCTTCTGCGGATGCTCGACCTTATGGCCGAACAGGTTTTTGACGTAAAACACATCGACGACCTTCTCGCCGTAGGTCGAGATCTTGGCGCTCGATACTTGCAGGCTCAATCGCGTCAACTCGCGCGTCAATTCCCATAAGAGGCCGGGTCGGTCGCGGCCGTTCACCTCGATGACCGTGTGGGTTCGGCTGGCGTTGTTGTCGATCAGGACGCGCGGCGGCACCGTGAAGACGCTGGTGCGGCTTGGAATGGCGGGCGGGCGCGCCAACTCGATATGCGGCTTCAAATCGCCGGTCAGCACATTTTCGAACGTGAAGGCCAGTTTCGCCAGCTTATCGGGATGGTCGAACGGACCGCCGTCGCGGTCCTGCACCCACAGCGTGTCCAAGGCCATGCCGTTGGTCATCGTCATGATCTTGGCGTCGACGATGTTGGCGCCGGAGACCGCGAGCGCGCCCGCGATACGCGAGAACAGGCCGGGGTGGTCGGCGGTGTAGAGCGTAATCTCGGTGACCGCCCGGTCGGGGTCGATGCGCTTGTCGACCATCAGCGGCGCGCCGCTCGCATCGGCCTCGCGCATCAGCCGGGCGTGCCGGGCATGCGTCGCCGCATCGAGCGACAGCCAGTAGAACGGGTAGCCGCGGCTCGTGAAGGCGGCGAACTCGGCGTCGCTGAAATCGGGCAGCAGCGCATGGGCAGCTTCCTGCGCCGCGGCGATGCGCGCGTCGCGCGCTTCGACCGTCAGACCGCCGGAAATCACGTCGAGCGAGCTGTAATATAACTCGCGCAGCAGCGCCGCCTTCCAGCCGTTCCACACCTTGGGGCCGACCGCGCGGATATCGGCGGCGGTCAGCACCATCAAGAGCTTGAGCCGCTCGGGTGACTGCACCCGCTCGACGAAATTGTGGATCGTCTGCGGATCGCCGATATCGAGCTTGAACGCGGTGCTGCTCATCAACAGATGCCAGCGCACGAGCCAGGCTACGGTTTCGGTTTCTTCCGGCAAGAGGCCGAGGCGCGGCCCGAGTTTCAGCGCAATTTTCTCGCCGAGCTCGGAATGGTCGCCGCCGCGCCCCTTGGCGATGTCGTGCAACAATGTCGCAACGTAGAGCGCGCGGCGCGATGCGACGGCCGGCATGATCGTGCTGGCGACCGGCAGTTCGCCCTTCAACTGGCCGGCTTCGATCTGGTGCAGAATGCCAATCGCGAACAGCGTGTGCTCATCGACCGTGTAGACGTGGTACATGTCGTACTGCATCTGCGCGACGACGCGCCCGAAATCGGGCACAAACCGGCCGAAGACGCCGGCCTCGTTCATGCGCCGCAGCGCGATTTCCGGGTTCTTTTTCGCGGTCAGAATGTCGAGAAACAGGCGGTTGGCCTCGGCATCCTCGCGCAACTTGGCATCGACGAGGCGCAACGATTGCGTGACCGCCCGCAAAGCGCGGGGATGGATGTCGAGATCATGCTGCTGCGCGACATGAAAGAGCCGAATCAGCGCGACCGGGTCTTTTTTGAAAAAATCATCCGACGGCACGCTCAGCCGGTCGCCGTCGAGCATGAAGCCGTCGAGCCGGCGCGCCTTCTGCCCCCAGCGCAGCCATGAGAGCCGCCGCTTCCCCTTCTGGTCGATTTCGAGCAGCGCGCAGAAAATCCGCGTCAGGTCGCCGACATCCTTGGCGACGAGAAAATAATGCTTCATGAAACGCTCGACGCCGCGCGCGCCCGGCCGGTTTGCGTAGCCCATGCGGGCGCCGATCTCGGCCTGCATCGGAAACGTCAAATGCTCTTCGGCGCGGCCGGCGAGGTAATGCAGGTGGCAGCGCACGGTCCACAGGAAGCTCTGGGCACGCGCGAAGCGCGCCGCTTCGTCGGCCGACAAAACGCGGCGCTCGACGAGCTTTGAGACGTCATCGACCCGGTAGATGTATTTGGCGATCCAGAACAGCGTGTGCAGATCGCGCAGGCCGCCTTTGCCCTCCTTGACATTGGGTTCGAGCTGATAGCGGCTGTCGCCGACCCGCTGATGGCGCTGGTCGCGCTCGGCGAGCTTGGCTTCGACAAACTGCGCCGCGCTGCCGCGCACGATCTCGCCTTCGAAGCGCTGCTTCAACTCGAGGAACAGCGCCTGCTCGCCCCAGATGTAGCGCGCTTCGAGCAATGCCGTGCGGATCGTCAGGTCGCTCCGCGCGTAGCGCAGGCACTCGGCGACCGAGCGCACCGCTTGGCCGACCTTGAGGCCCAGATCCCACAACAGATACAGCGTGAATTCGACGACCTGCTCGGTATGCGGCGTCTGCTTGTAGGGCAGCAGGAACAACAGGTCGATGTCAGAACAGGGTGCCAACTCGCCGCGGCCGTAGCCGCCGGTTGCGACGATCGCCATCTTCTCGCCTTCGGTCGGATTGGCGAGCGGATAAACCGTGGCGGCCAGGTCGTAGATGACGCGGATCAGCTGATCCATCAAAAAGCATTGCTCGCGCAGCGCCTTCGCTGCCGTGCCGCCGGCTTCGAAGCGGCGGCGGATTTCGCCGCGACCCTGAGCCAGCGCCGCCTTCAACGGCGGCAGCAGCCGCCGGTGGTCGAGCGCGGGCGGCGGCGCCTCCGCGATGACGTGCGCCAGCGCCGCGGCCAGCGCCCGGCGGTCAATGATGTCGCGTTGCGCGTCGATATTGGGCATCGCGCCTCACAGGTGCCGGCCGGCATCGACCGCGATGATCGAGCCGGTCGTATGCGTCAGATGGGTGACGCATGAGATGACCGCCAGGGCTACGTCCTCCGCCTCGATCGCGCGTTTCAATGGCGTCGCGAGCGCCGCCTTTGCCATCATCTCCTCGGTGCGGCCCGGCACGAAGCCGGTATGCACCATGCCCGGCGCGACGACGACGACCCGGATTTCGGGCCCCAAGACGCGCGCCAGCGCCATGCTCATCGTGTTGAGCGCCGCCTTCGAGGCGCCGTAGATGATCGAAGAGCCGGTGCCCGATTGCGCCGCGCCCGAGGAGATGTTGACGATGACTGCGTCGCCCGATTGGCGCAGCAACGGCACAAAGGCGCGGATCGTCGCAAAGGGGCCGCGCACATTGGCGGTCAGCACCTGATCGATCAGCTGGTCATCGAGCCCGTCGAGGTCGTGGTGCGGCACCATGCGCGTGAAACCGGCGGAATTGACCAGCACATCGGCGCGGCCGAACTCCACGCGCACCGCAGCGGCCACCTTGTTGATCTCGGCGGTATCTTCAAGCGGCAGACGCATCGCCTTATGGCCGTTGCCAGCGAGCCCGGCGACGACGGCATTGGCGCGATCGACCCCCTGGTTGTAGCCGACGACGACACGCGCGCCGGCCTCGGCGAAAAGCCGTGCGCTGGCGGCGCCGATGCCGCTCGATGCGCCGGTGACGATCGCCACCTTGCCCCGCAGATCCTTGCCGATCGCCGCCATGCCGCCCTCCTCATCTCGCCGGCCGATGCTACTCGCGCTGCCCGGCCATTGTCATCGCGCTCAGTCGCGGCCGGGCGTGCGATGCGGCGGCGCAACCGTGCGCAGCCGCGGCGCGTCGGTACGCAGCACGAAGGCCCCCTCCATGATCTCGGGGGCCCCGGCGCGGCACCAGCGCGCGGCAAAGGCGCCGGCCAGCGTCGCGTCGCGGAAATAGACCGCGATCGCATCGTTGACGACGCCGCGCAGTCCTGCTGGCGTCATCGCCCAGCCGTCGGCGCCGCACGTCGCATCGAGCCATTGGATCATCGCGTCGCGGCGGCTGCCGAGCCCCTCCGGCGGCAGCGCGAGGCGCAGGCGCACCGGAAAGCGGCGTTCGGCCTCGCCGATCAGCAATTTCGAACCGGTCGCCATGTCGTGAGTATTCCCTATTTGTTCGCGCGATGCCAGCGCCGATGCGGAACCGGCATTGCTGATACGCCGCCGCTCCTCGCCGATGCGCATGCGATCGCGCGCCGGGTGGCGGGGTTGCGCCGTGGCCGATCCGCGGCTAGGGTACGCCCGCCGGAAACCGGCGCCGTGCGCGCCGGCCGCGCCATCGCATCGGTGCCTGGCCCAGGTAGCTCAGTTGGTAGAGCAACGGACTGAAAATCCGTGTGTCGGTGGTTCAATTCCGCCCCTGGGCACCAGTCTTTTCAGTGCGGGTGACGGCAGGCCGGCGGGCGGACCGGAGACGGCGGCCGGGGAGCGCGGGCCCGTGCGCTATTGAGCCGTGCTGCGGGACACCCCGACCGCTTTCGCAATGGTGTCTGCCGACCGGCTTCCGCCCGCGCCCTGGCGGCTGGACCGCTCGGTTACCGTTCGCCGCTGTTCCATCGGCGCCTCCGTCGGGTAGAAGAGGCGCCTGCGCAGGTTTTCTTCCCCGTCGGTGATCGCCTTCATGATCACGTAGGGCTGCATCGTCGCGTCGGAAAACCGGTAGCGGTGGCGGGATTCGATCCCGCGCCGGA
>JASIAN010000289.1 GCA_030042035.1 Alphaproteobacteria bacterium
CCTGCACGTGCGCATGGACCGGCATGTCGCGAACGCGCAGAAGGTCGCCGAATTTCTCGCCGAACACCCGCGCGTCGCCTGGGTTTCCTATGCCGGCCTCAAATCGAGCCCCTATTACGAGCTGGCGCGGAAATACCTGCCGAAGGGGCCAGGCGCGGTGTTCACGTTTGGCGTCAAGGGCGGTTACGAGGCCGGCACAAAACTGGTCGAGAGCGTCAAACTGTTCTCGCATCTCGCCAATATCGGCGACACCCGCAGCCTCATCCTCCATCCCGCCTCGACGACACACCGCCAACTGTCGGACGAACAGCGCGAGGCGGCCGGCGCCGGCCCCGATGTCGTGCGCCTGTCGATCGGTCTCGAAGCGGCCGACGACCTGATCCGCGATCTCGACGAAGCGCTGGCGGGGTAGCCGGCTGCCCTTACGGCTTGTGGCTGACGAAGAGTTCGGTCGTCGCCGGGTCGGGTATCGCTTGGCCCGGCGTCACGCCGCTTTCGAACGGGATGTTGAAGCGGGTGAAGGCGTCGATCAGGATTTTCGCCGTATCCGGCGCCACGCCGCCGCCGCGCACGAACAGCCGGACACCCATTGCCGCCGCGGTGCCGAAAATCTTGGTCTTTTCCGGCCCATCTGCCTGCCATCCGGCCGCCTTCAGCACATCGACGATGCGGTTGGCATAATCGAAGGCCTCGACGTCCTCGGGCGCGCACGACACGACGACGCGATGGCTGCCGAATTGTCGCAGATAGGCCGCCATCGCCGCCGCCTTGTCCGGTGCGATCGTGCGGTCGCGCTTCTCCTGCTTCAGCGCCGCGACCTGGGCTCCGAGATCGGCGACTTTAGCATTGAGCGAGCGCAACGCCGCGGCGGCGGTGTCGAAAGTCTCCTTCGCTGTTCTGTCCGGCCCCGCCGGCAGCATATGGCCGAGCGCATCGAGCCGTTGCCCGAGTTGGCGCAGCCGCCCGGCTTCGTCGCCAAGCGCGTCCCAGCCACGCTGCTGCTGCCACGCGCTGGCCGCGACCGCGAGCGCGCCGACAGCGACCAGCGCGGCGATCCAACGCCCCTTCGAACGGTAGAGCGGCGCCGATTCGACGGCTGCGAGCCCCAGTGCCGTCATCACGACGACCGCCGCGGTCGGCAGCCACCATAGCGCCTTATGCCACACGATCCGGTCTCGCGGCGACGGTCACTCTTCGTTGGGCACGTTGGCGTCGAGTTCGGCGAGCCACACCGCGGCATGCGAATCCGACGGCGCTCGCCAATCGCCGCGCGGCGACAGCGAGCCGCCCGACGAGATTTTCGGGCCGTTCGGCAACGCCGAGCGCTTGAACTGGCTCAGTTCGAAGAACCGCCGGAGAAAGACCCGCAGCCAGCCCTTGATCTCGCCGAGGCTGTAGGCGCGCCGCGCGGTGTCTGGAATGTTGGCCGGCCACGAGCCCTGCGCCGGGTCGCGCCAGGCGCGCCACGCGAGATAGGCGATTTTCGAAGGTCGGAAGCCATAGCGCGTCGTGTAGAACAGGTTGAAATCCTGCAGTGCGTACGGCCCGACGATGCTCTCGGTCGATTGGATCGCGCCGTCGGCGCCGGCCGGGACGAGCTCCGGAGAAATCTCGGTCGCGAGAATGTCGAGCAGCACGCACGTCGTCTCCGCACTTAGCTCGCCGCTCGCCGCGACAAAGCGTATGAGGTGCTGGATCAGCGTCTTAGCGACCGAGCCGTTGGGGTTGTAATGCGACATCTGGTCGCCGACGCCGTAGGTGCACCAGCCGAGCGCCAGTTCCGAAAGATCGCCGGTGCCGACGACCAGCGCGCCGTTGTAGTTGGCGAGGCGGAACAGATAGTCGGTGCGCAGCCCGGCCTGCACGTTCTCGAACGTCACGTCGTAGAGCGCTTCGCCGGTCGCCGAGGCGTGGCCGATATCGGCGAACATCTGGTTGGCGGCCGGCCGGATGTCGATCTCGGCAGCGCTGACGCCGAGCGCCCGCATCAGCCGCCAGGCGTTCTCCTTGGTGGTCGGACTGGTCGCAAAGCCGGGCAGCGTGTAGCCCAGCACATTGGTGCGCGGCAGGCCGAGCCGGTCCATGACCTGCGCAGAGACAATCAGCGCCTGCGTCGAATCGAGGCCACCCGAGACGCCGATAACGAGTTTTTCGAGGCCCGTGGCCTTCAGCCGCTGCGCCAGACCCTGGACCTGGATGTTGTAGGCCTCGTAGCAATTGTCGCTCAGCATCGCCGGGTCGGCGGGTACGAACGGAAAGCGCTCGACATTGCGGCGCAGATCGAGCCGCCCGGCGGGCGCTGCGAATGCGAATTCGATCCGGCGGAACGTCGGTGTGGCGTCGACCAGTTGCCGGGCGCTGTCGCCGAATGTGTTCGTACGCATGCGCTCCTGGCGGATGCGGTCGAGATCGACGTCGGCAAGCGCGATTTCGGCCTGCGCACTGAACCGCTTGGTTTCGGCCAGAGGGTTGCCCAGTTCGAAGATGCCGGCCTGCCCGTCCCATGCCAGATCGGTCGTCGATTCGCCGGCGCCGGCCGCCGAATAGGCGTAGGCGGCGAGGCATCGCGCCGATTGCGAGGCGCACAACAGGCGCCGCATCTGCGCCTTGCCGATGACGATGTTCGAGGCCGACAGATTGAGCAGGATCTCGGCGCCGGCCGCCGCGCCCGCCGCGCTCGGCGGCGCCGGCACCCAGAGATCTTCGCAAACCTCGACATGAAACGTGAAGCCGGCCTCGCCTGTCGCCTCGAACAACAGATCGATGCCGAACGGCGCCGGCCGGCCGGCGACGACAATGCCGCCGCCGCGCATTCCCTCGCCCGAGGTGAAATGCCGCCGCTCGTAAAATTCGCGGTAGTTCGGCAGGAAGATTTTCGGCACAACGCCGAGGAGCCGACCGCGATGAATAACGAGGCCGCAATTGTAAAGTCGGCCGTCGCGGCGCAGCGGCGCGCCGACGACAAAGACCGGTGCGAGCTCGGCGCTCGCCGCGACAAGCCGCGCGATTTCCGCCTCCACCGCGTCGAGCACGGCGTCCTGAAACAAGAGATCGTCGATCGCATAGGCCGACAGGCAAAGCTCTGGAAACACCAGCAGCGCCGTTCCGTCCCTGCCGGCCGCCTCGACCAGCGCCAATGTCTGGTCGGCGTTTTTTGCCGGCTCGGCGATAATGACCGGCGGCACGCAGGCGCCGACCCGCACAAACCCGTGGCGATAGGGCGAGAAGAAGGCGGACATCGGGGAGGCGCGCTCCCGTCGCGGCAAGTTCACCGAAGATATGGGGACGCCGCGGCACGACAAAACCCGCCGCCGCGCCGCCATTTGGCCCGCCAAGGCAAGCCGCCGGCCTTGCCAACCGCGCCCTCCGCCCCTAACACTGGCGGCCGGGTCCGATGCGCAGCACCTCACCCATCCCCCAGGACGGCGCCCGCTCGTGGGTGCTCGTGCGCCGCCTGGTCCGCGACTTCATCTGGCGCCATCGGCGGCGGATCGCGTGGGCGTTTTTGTGCATGGCGCTGGCCGGCGGCAGCACCGCGCTGCGCGCCTGGCTGATGCAGCCGGTGCTCGACCGAATCTTCATCGCCCGCAATGCCTCACTCCTGTTGCTGCTCGCCGGTGCGGCGCTTGCCTTGGCGCTCGTCAAGGGCGTCGCCGACTACACGCAGACCATCCTGATGACACGGGTCGGGCAGCGCGTCATTACCGACGTGCAGAGCGCCGTGTTCGGACGGCTCATCCGTGCCGACCTCGCCTATTTCAACGCGCATCCGAGCGGCACACTGATCTCGCGGCTGGTCAGCGACGTGTGGCTGCTGCGCAGCGCCGCCGCGAACGTCTTGACCGGCATCGGGCGCGACGCACTGACCGTCATGTTCCTGGTTGGCGTCATGTTCTATCAGGATTGGGAACTAGCGATCATTGCGTTCTTCGCATTTCCGGCGGCAATCCGCCCGATCGTGCGGATCGGCCAACGCATGCGCCGGGTTTCGGCCAACACTCAGCTCGAGATGGGCCAGCTGACGACGCTCTTAAGCCAGACCTTCCAGGGAGCGCGCTACGTCAAGTCCTACGGCATGGAGGATTACGAGGTCGGCCGTGCCGACACGCTGTTTGAGCGCATTTATGCGCTGGTTGATCGCGCCAACCGCACCCGCGCCCGCGCGGCGCCGCTGATGGAGGCGCTGGGCGGCGCGGCGATTGCGCTCGTCATCTATTACGGCGGGCACGAAGTGATCCTCGGGGCGCGTACGCCGGGTGCGTTCTTCTCGTTCATCACGGCTCTGCTTCTGGCCTATCAGCCGGTCAAGAGCCTTGCGACGCTGAACGCCTCGCTGCAGGAGGGGCTGGCGGCGGCGCAGCGCGTGTTCGACGTGCTCGACATCGAGCCCGCAATCCGCGATCGCCCCGACGCGCCGGCTTTGCGCATTGCCGGCGGCGAGGTGCGGCTGTCGCAGGTGCGGTTCGGCTATCATCCGGGAACGGTGGCGCTCGACAATATCTCGCTGACCGTGCCGGCCGGCAGCACGGTGGCGCTGGTCGGCCCGTCCGGCGCCGGAAAATCCACGCTCCTCAACCTGATCCCGCGCTTCTACGATGTCGATGCCGGCCACATCACGATCGACGGCCAAGAGATCGGCGCCGTTACGCTCGCCTCGCTGCGCGGAGCGATGGCGCTGGTGTCGCAGGAGGTCAGCCTGTTTGACGATACGGTGCGGGCCAACATTGCCTATGGCCGGTTTGGCGCGTCAGACGAAGAAATCGAAGCTGCCGCCGCGGCCGCCGGCGCGGACGGCTTCATCCGGGAATTGCCGCAGGGCTATGGCACGCTGGTTGGCGAGCATGGCATCCGGTTGTCGGGCGGCCAGCGGCAGCGCATCACAATCGCCCGCGCAATGCT
>JASIAN010000037.1 GCA_030042035.1 Alphaproteobacteria bacterium
GACTGCCTCGTCAATTCGCTCTACGCGGTCTACGAAGACGCGCACGAGGGTTTCGCCGCGCGCTATCTCGACCTGCTGCGCGCCGGCGGCACGTTGCGCCACAAGGAGCTCCTGGCGCCGTTCGGCCTCGACGCCGCCGACCCCGAATTCTGGTCGAAGGGCCTCGGCGTCATCGCCCGCTTTATCGATGAATTGGAAACGCTCGGCTGATCCGCCGCGGGGCAGCGCCAGTCAGAAACGCATCGCGCGCGCCTGGATGACGTCGGGCAGCGCGCGCACCGTATCGATGAGTTGCGGCGACAGCGGCTGATCGACCTCGATCAGCGCGATTGCGTCTTCGCCCGGCGCGATGCGCCCCAGATGAAACGTTGCGATGTTGACCGCGGCCGCCGCCAGTGCCTGGCCCAGCGCACCGATAAAGCCGGGCTTGTCGAAATTGCGCACGAACAGCACGTTATGGCCGAGCTCGGCTTCGAGCGTGATGCCTTCGACATCGACGAGCCGCGGCCGGTTGCCGGCAAACACGGTGCCGGCGACGGTGCGCTCGCGCAGTTCGCCCACACCCGCGGCGCGCCGGTCGCTGCCGTTTTGGCCGGGCGAGCGCATCCGCTTGCGGCGCTCCGTCGTGACCGTGACGCGGATCAGGTTCTGGTAGTCGCCGGCATCGGCGCGGCGCGTTTCGCTGACCCGGATGTCGCGCTGGCGGCAGATGACGGGCGCATTGACGAGATTGACCGTCGCGAGTTGCGGCGCCAGCAGCGCGGCGAGGATCGTCGCGGTCAAGGGCCGTGTGTTGAGGTCGGCGACCGCGCCCTCGTATTCGATCGCGACGCCGCGGATGCCGGTATCGGTCAACTGACCGACAAAGCTGCCGAGCTGGCCGGCGAGCGCCATGTAGGGCTTCAATCGCGCCGCCTCCTCGGCGGTCAGAGACGGCATGTTGACCGCGTTCGCGACCGCGCCGGTCAGCAGGAAATCGGCCATCTGCTCGGCGATCTGCAAGGCGACGTTTTCCTGCGCTTCGCTCGTCGCCGCGCCGAGATGCGGCGTCGCAACAAGTGTGTCGCGGCCGAACAGCGGATTGTGCGTCGCCGGCTCATCAACAAAGACGTCGACCGCAGCGCCGGCAATCCGCTCCGCTTCGAGCGCGGCAGCAAGATCGGCTTCGACGACGAGGCCGCCGCGCGCGCAATTGATCAAGCGTGCGCCGGGTTTCATCTTGGCGATCGCGGCTTTGTCGATGAGGTTGCGGGTCGCATCGTTGAGCGGCGTGTGCAGCGTGATGAAATCGGCGCGCGCCAACAGTTCGTCGAGTGAGACGCGCTCGACGCCCAATTCCAGCGCCCGCTCGGGCGACAGGAACGGGTCGTAGGCGATCACCTTCATCTTCAGCCCCAACGCGCGGTCGGCGACAATCGCGCCGACATTGCCGCAGCCGATGATGCCGAGCATCTTGCCGAAGAGCTCGACCCCCATGAAGCGCGCCTTTTCCCACTTGCCGGCCTGAGTCGAGCGGTCGGCCGCCGGGATCTGGCGGGCCAGCGCGAACATCATCGCGATCGTGTGCTCGGCGGCAGTGATCGAATTGCCGTAGGGCGTATTCATGACGACGATGCCGCGCTCGGTCGCCGCCGCGACATCGATGTTGTCGACACCGATGCCGGCGCGGCCGATGACCTTGAGCCGCTCGGCCGCGGCCAGCAGGTCGGCCGTCACTTTCGTCGCCGAGCGCACCGCAAGCCCGTCATATTGGGCGATGCGGGCGCGCAGTTCGTCGGGTTTGAGGCCGATCGCGACATCGGCCGCGACGCCGCGCGCCCGGAAAATCTCGACCGCCCGCGGGCTCAGCGCATCGGCAATCAACACCTTGAGCATCATCAAACCTCAGGTGAATGTCACAATGAGGCGGCGAAACAGAAGAGACTCGTGTCACTCTTCATTGTGAATGGAATTATGCCGCTTCGGCGGCGTGACGCTCCTCGGCCCAGGCCCAGTCGAACCACGGCAGCAGCGCCTCGACATCGCTCCGCTCGACCGTCGCGCCGGCCCAGATGCGGATGCCGGGCGGCGAGTCGCGGTGGCTCGCGAGGTCGTAGCCGGCGCCTTCGGCCTCGATTCGCGCCGTCATCGAGCGCACGGTCTTGAACCGCAGCTCGGGCGACAATCCGAGAAACCATGGGTCGGTGATCTTGAGCTGGATCGAGGTGCAGGAGCGCGTCGCCGGATCCTCGGCGAGAAATTCGAGCCACGGCGTCTGTTCGACCCAGGCGGCGACGCAGGCGAGATTGCCCTCGGCGCGGGCGATAAGCGCGTCGAGACCGCCGACGCTCTCGGCCCAGCGCAGCGAATCGAGCGCATCTTCGACGCATAGCATCGATGGCGTGTTGATCGTCTCGCCGCGGAAGATGCCTTCGTTGAGCTTGCCGCCCGAGGTCAGGCGGAAGATTTTTGGCAGCGGCCACGGCGGCGTATAGCTTTCGAGCCGCGCGACGGCGCGCGGGCTCAGCGCCAGCATGCCGTGCGCCGCTTCGCCGCCCAGCGCCTTCTGCCACGACCACGTCACGACATCGAGCTTCGGCCACGGCAGCCGCATCGCAAACGCCGCCGAGGTCGCATCGCAGATCGTGAGGCCCTCGCGGTCGCCGGCGATCCAGTCGCCGTCCGGCAGCCTGACGCCCGCGGTCGTGCCGTTCCACACAAACACCGTGTCGCGCGTCGGATCGACCGAAGCGAGATCGGGCAGCCTGCCATAAGGCGCCCGCATCAGGCGCACATCGGGCAGCTGCAACTGGCGCGTCACATCGGTGACCCAGCCCTCCCCGAAGCTTTCCCAGGCGAGCACATCGACGCCGCGGGCGCCGAGCAATGACCACAGCGCCATCTCGACCGCTCCGGTATCGGACGCCGGCACGATGCCGAGCCGGTAGTCGGCCGGCATCTGCAGCAGCTTGCGCGAGCGCTCGATGACTTCGACCAGCTTCGCCAAACCGCCGCGTGAGCGGTGCGAGCGGCCGAGCAGCGCGCCGTTCAGCGCGGCCGGCGACCACCCCGGCCGCTTCGCGCAGGGCCCCGACGAAAAACACGGATTGGCCGGACGCCGCGTCGGCTTCATGCGATGTACCTTCCGCTAGCAGACTGAGGATAGCAGATCAATCCAACGGTAATCCCGATTGTTAGTAATCCTCAAGTGCGATAAGTATGTCGTCAAGTGCCTTATCTACACCGAGCGCCTGCCGTCGCGCCTCGTGATACAAACCGTATAGCTTGTTATGATAGTCTTGTTCTAAATCGAATTCCGAAAATCTGTCGATTGTATATCCATCGGAGTTAATTATGGACATTTCGAGAAAAATTTCATCCCTATCGTCTTGGCGCTGTATGATCGTTAATGAATAATTAGGAAACGCCACCTGGAAGCTATCGGGATACACTCCCTCCTTCCACGCGAGCTCGCGGCGATCCGTCTTGGTGATGAGCCGATCAATAAGCTGGCGGTATTTTTCCGATCGCATCAGGGCTGACTCCCGCCTTCACGCTTCATATCAACGAACACCCCGTACAACTCATCGATGTCGCGCGACAGTCGCTGGTTCAATTGCACGAAATTGAGCGCGCTTCGGGCGGCTCTAGCCCGCTCGACGAGGTCCTCCATCGACGCCAGCGTCGTTATGGCATTCTGGATCACCTGGTCCATGTTTTGATTGGCCAAGGGCGACATTTTGCGGACCTCTATCAGTGTCTTTCGCAAAGCAGCGTAGCGGTCGAGCAGCGGGTCGATTTGGCCGACGCGATGCAGTCGCTTGATTTCCTCCATGATCGCAATCGCCGCGGAAAAGTCTGTAATCGTCTCATAACCACGCACGAGGCGCCGCGCATCGTTCGCTGCAGCTTCCGCGCGCTCGGCGGCGGATCTTGACCGCCGCACATTCAAGACAGTAACGGCGAACCCGACAAGGGAAATGGCTACTCCAGCGATGCTGGCAAGATCACCGATGCGATAAGTGGCGATCCATTGCAGCGCGGGCATGCGTCACGATAGCGCTCACCAGACGCGCCGAAAACGGGCAAGTTCAACCCTCACGGGATTGCGCGCGGGTCGTGGGTATCGCCTATGGTTTCACCGGCGGGTCGCGCTCAAAGCGGGGTGGGCGGAGCATCGCGTTGAGCGCCGCCTCGTGGACACACAGCCGTGCGGGGCAGCCGATAGCCGGCGCGCAGCGGCGGCCGAGCGAAAGCAGCGATGGGCCTGCGGTTGGATCGCGGCCGGCGCCGGGTGCTTCTCAGAACAGCGCCAAGCCTCCGATGATGCGGTCGGCGGCCTTGCGGACCTGGCCCTCGATCGACAACCCGGTCGACGTGAAGGCCGAATGCATCGTGCCGGTCGACATCGCTTTCGGCAGGGCCACGCCAGCGCTGGCGACATGATCGATTGTCGCCTTCGCCCGCCGGTGCCACATTCTGATAAGGTGCCGGGACGAGCGGAGCTGCTTCATCGATTCCTCCCGACGCGCCTGCCGCGGCAGGGGGCCGCAGCCGGTAAACGCGCGGTACCAATAGGACATCGGCTGCAACAGGACAAGGATGCGTTTGCGCGAATCCGCGCTACATGGGCGCGACTCGGACAGGCGTCATTATCTAGTGTAGAAGGAGGCCCAAATGCACTACGGTTTGTTTACGATGCCGTCACATCCGCCGGAACGCCCGCTGTATGACGGCCATCGCTGGGATCTCGAGACGTTGCGCTGGGCCGACGAACTCGGGTTTTCCGAAGCGTGGATCGGCGAGCATCATACGGCGCCCTGGGAGCCGCACCCGGCGCCCGATCTCTTGATCGCGCAGGCGCTGATGCAGACCCGCCGCATCCGCCTCGCGCCGGGCGGTTTTCTGTTGCCCTACCATCACCCGGCCGAACTCGCGCACCGGGTCGCGATGCTCGACCATCTGGCGCAGGGGCGGCTCAATTTCGGCGTCGCCGCGAGCGGCCTGCCGAGCGACTGGGCGATGTTCAATGTCGACGGCAATGCCGGCCAGCACCGCGAGATGACGCGCGAGGCGCTCCAGATCATCCTGAAATTGTGGACCGCCGACGAACCGTTCGACTATGCCGGCAAATACTGGCATGTCAGCCGCACCGGCCGCATGTACGGCAGCCTCGTGCCGCACATCCGGCCGTTCCAGAAACCGTACCCGCCGATCGGCGTCGCCGGCGTCAGCCCCGGCTCCGATACGCTGAAACTCGCCGGCGAGCATGGCTTTCTGCCAATGAGCCTCAACCTCAACCAGACCTACGTCGCGAGCCACTGGGCCTCGGTCGAGGAGGGGGCGCGGCGCAGCGGCCGGACCCCGAGCCGGGCCGACTGGCGGCTCGTGCGCGAAATCTTTGTCGCCGACAGCGATGACGAGGCCTGGCGGCTGTCGGTTGGGGCGCAGATGGGGCGCATGATGCGCGAATATTTCCTGCCCCTCTTGAAGGATGTCGGCGTCATCCAATTCCTGAAGCATGACGATAGTATCGCCGACAGCGATGTGACGCCGGAATATTGCGGCCGACACAACTGGCTGATCGGCGCGCCCGCGACGGTCGTCGAGAAGATCGAGCGGATGTATGACGAGGTCGGCGGGTTCGGCCACCTGTTGCTGTTCTGCTTCGACTACAGCGACAACCCCGAGGCGTGGCGCCATTCGATGGAACTCTTGGCCACCGAGGTGATGCCCAAGGTCGCGCACCTGTCGCCGCCGCAGGCGTAGCCGGTCAGCGCTTCGGGCCTTCGAGCAGCGCCTTGCCGCGGCGCTCGATGCGCCCGGCGATCGTCCGCGCGGCGAGGTGCAGCAGGCGCGGCAGCATGAATTCGAGGCGGACGCAGTCGTCATAGACGTCGAGCCGGCCGGTGATCGTCTGCCGCAGCACCGCAGCGGTGAATTGGAGGCGGTAGCCTTCCCAGCGGTAATCGAGCGAGGCGACGTATCGCAGCACCTCCGCACGCACCGCATCGAGGCCGCGCTCGATGCGCCGTTTGGCGTCGTCGCGCCCGAGACGGTGCGAGATCGTGACCGAGATGGGTTCGCCCGTGCCAAACAAGCTGCCGCCGCCTACGCGCCGCCGTAGACCGGGATCACGGCGCCGCGCGTCACCTTGTTGTCGGGCGAGGCGAGAAACGTGATGACCTCGGCGACGGCAGCCGGCGCCACCCAGGTCGAATAATCGGCATCCGGCATCGCCCGCCGGTTGGCCGGCGTATCGAGCACCGACGGCGCCACCGCATTGACCCAGATCTCTTCGCCGGCGGTTTCCTGCGCCAGCGCCTGGGTCATCGCCGCGACGGCGGCCTTCGCCGTCGCATAGGCCACCATGCCCGAGCCGAGCCGCGGCTCGATACCGGGACGCGCCGCGACATTAACGATGCGCCCGCCCTTGGTGCCGCCTGGCCCCGGCACGGTGCGGGCGCGGATCGCGCGGATCGCGGCGGCCGAGCACAGAAAGGCGGACATCGCGTTCATCTGGAACTGGTCGGCAAAGGCGGCCGCCGAGGTCTCGGCCGCCGGCGACATCGCAAACCCGCCGGCCAAATGGATCGACGCCCACAGCGGCGGCAGCGCGCCGTAAAACCGGCGGACCGAGCCCTCGTCGGCGAGATCGATGCCAGTGGTGACATGCACGCCGGAATCGTCGCGGTGCGGCCATGTCGCGAGTTCAGCCGGGACGATGTTCGTGACATGGCAGACCGCGCCCGCCGCGCGCAGGGCGGCGACGACCGCGGTGCCGAGCGCACCGGTGCCGCCGGTGACGACAACGTTTGAGCCAAGGAATGCGACCATGCCATGTCTCCGCATGTGCCGGCGCCGGCGCGCGGCGCACCTGTCGCGGTGATATCACGCTCGCGCCAGCGGCTCCATCGCGACCGCGCCGCGCCAACGCTCAGCCGGGGCTGCTGCCATGGCCGATCGACAGGCCGACGAACTCGCTGATCCCTTTGCGGTTGAGCAGCAGCAGAACATTGCCCTTGGCAGACGCCTCCTTCAGCTCATGGGCCGCCTCAGGCGGCGTCTTTGCCGGCCGTTGGTCGATCGACTGGATCACGTCGCCGGGCCGGATGCCAAGCGCACCGGCCGGGCTGCCGTTCGCGACATTGGTGACGAGGACCCCCTCGACATCTTTCGGGATGCCGAAGCGCTCGCGCAGCTTCGGCGTGATCGCGGACAGTTCGAGGCCTAGCCCGCTGGCTTGCTCCGGCCCCTCTGCCATCGCAACCTGCGGCTGTTTCGGCATCTTGCCGACCGATGCGACGAGGTGCGCCGTCTTGCCATCGCGGAGCACGACTAATGGCAATGGGTGGCCGGGCGGCGTGTCGGCGACGACAATCGGCAGTTCGTGGACCGACTTGATTTCCCGACCACCCGCCTCGAGGATCACGTCGCCCTGCTTGACGCCGGCCTTCGCCGCGGGGCTGCCGGGATTGACCGAGGCGACCAGCGCACCGTACGGGTGCGCGGCATTCATGCCGAGGCTGCTGGCGATTGTCGGCGTGACGCTCTGGATCGCGACGCCGAGCCAGCCGCGGGTCACGTAACCCGTTGTTCTCAGCTGCGTGATGACGTCTTTTGCGGTGTTCGACGGAATCGCGAAGCCGATGCCCACCGAGCCGCCCGACGGCGAATAGATCGCGGTGTTGATGCCGATGACCTGGCCCTGAAGGTCGAAAGTCGGGCCGCCCGAATTGCCGCGATTGATCGGCGCGTCGAGCTGGATGAAGTTGTCGTACGGCCCCTCGTTGATGTCGCGGCCCAAGGCCGAGACGATCCCCGCCGTCACCGTACCGCCGAGGCCGAACGGATTGCCGACCGCGACGATCCAGTCGCCGACCTCGACCTTGCTGCTGTCGCCCCACCGGACGAACGGCAATTTGTCCCCGACAGCGATCTTCAACAGCGCGAGGTCGGTCTTCGGATCGCGGCCGACCACCTTCGCCGGATGGCGACTATTGTCCTGCAGGATAACGGTGATTTTGTGGGCGTCTGTGATGACGTGGTTGTTGGTGACAATGTAACCCGCCGGATCGATGATGAAGCCCGACCCCAGCGCCATCACTTCCCGGTGGAATTGCGGCATCTGGTTTTCGAAGAACCGCCGGAGGAACTGGTCGAAGGGGGTATTGCCCTGATCGCCTTCATCGCCCGGTAGGCCTGTCTGCGCCTGCTCGGTCAATTCCGATGAGATGTTGACGACCGCCGGCAATACCCGCTCGACGAGCGGATGCAGGCTCGGCAGGTTGATCGCGGTTTCCCGCTGCACCCGGTTCGTGATGTCGTTTCGGGCGCTGCTGTTCCGGTTCTGGGCGCCGGCACGCGGCGGCGCGACGAACAGCGCCAGGGCGGCTATCGCGGCGAGCGCAACGGCGCGCCACGACCCGCGCGGCCCGCGACGATCGATGTGCTGCCCAATCGGCATCCTGACCTCCCGCAACAAAACGCGGACGGCGGCCGCGCCGCCGCAGACGCCCCAATGACACACAACCGTGCCTCTGACGAACCCGCGCGCATCGCGCGGGTTCCGGCCGCCAGCCGCCGCGCCGCAAAGCAAGCGGCAGCGGCGGGCACGGAGTGCCAAGCCTCCTCCGGGCGTTGATCATACGGTCTGTCAGACCCGCGCATCACCGGAATTTCACCCGGCGCGCAGCGTCGCCGCACCTCTCGCGCCGGCGTCACCACCGTCGGCGGTCTCGTCGTCGCCCGCCGGCTCGCCGCCGATCGGCTGACGGCTAAGCCTTGGCGCGCGGGCGTCAGCGCAGCAACTGCCCACCATCCACCGAGATCGTCTGGCCGGTGACCCAGCCGGCCAGCGGCGACGCAAGAAACACGACGACCTGCGCCACCTCTTCCGGATACCCGAGCCGGCCAAACGGGATGCTGCGCAGGATCGCATTGTAAAGCGGCGGGTTGTCGGTCTTGCGCTGTTCCCAACTGCCGCCGGGGAACTCGATCGAACCGGGCGCAACGCAATTGACGCGGATGCGCTTCTTCGCCAGCAGCGAGGCTTCGGTCTGGGTGTATTCGATGAGCGCCGCCTTGACGGCGCCATAGGGCGGCGTGCGCGCCGAGGCGACGAGGCCGGAGATCGACGAGATGTTGACGATCGCGCCGGCGCCGCTTTTCTCAAGATGGGGAACGGCGGCGCGGATCGCCCGCACCGTGCCGAGAAGATCGACATCGATGCTTTTCTGCCAGCCGGCCTCGTCATGGCTGGTGCCGAAACCCGAGGCATTGCAGACGAGGATGTCGATGCCGCCGAGCGCGCCGGCCGCCGCATCGATGTAAGCAGCGAGAGCCGCGCCGTCAGCGACGTTGCAGGCCGCGCCGTGCGCCCGGACGCCACGGGCCGCGATCTCCTCCCTGACCCGCGCCACGCCCTCGGCGCCGCGCGCACAGATCGACACCGCAGCCCCGGTGTCGGCCAGTCCCAGCGCGATCGCCCGCCCGATGCCGCGGCTGCCGCCGGTCACCACCGCCCGCTTGCCGGCAAGCTCGATCTTCATGACCCCTCCGCTGTGATCCGCTCGGCGGCCATCATGGCGCGGATCGCCGCCCGATCACAGCCCCCGTGGCGGCGGCTGCTGACGGCTCGCTTTAACCCGGCCCGGTGACGGTGTCCGAATCGGCGCGCTCGTTGGGGCCGACGGCGAGCGGCGGGAACACGACGCGCGCCTTGACCAGTCCGCGCTGCAGCGCGACGTTGATCATGCCGTCCATGCTGTAGGGCGCCAGCATTCTGCCGGAACCGAACATTCGCACCGGGTGTCTGCTCGACAGCGGCAGACAATGCCGCAGCAGCGCCTGTGCGCCGGCCGGCGAGACCGCATAGGTCAGGGTTCCCCAAACGAGGCGGGTATCCAATACGCAGTGCGTATTGCGCCCGCTCCACCAGCTGTGCTGCCGCGCGTGGTATTCGAAGCCGGCGGCCGGGGTCTCGAACAGGATGTCGCACCAGTCGCCGCCGCCAAACCCGACCGACAGGATCGCGTCGCGATTGTAGCCGAGATAAAGGATGTCGCAGCCGTGCGCCAGCTCGTCGGCGATGCGGCCGAACCAGTGCTGCACCGTTTCGGTGAGAAAGGCGTCGTCCTCAACCACCAGGAGCGCGCGGCCGAGTGCGATGCATCGCTCCCATAGGGCGCGGTGTGACAGCGCGTTGCCGATATGGCCGTCCGTGAAAGTCAGCTTTTCATCATCGATCAGGCCGGCGCCCAGCAGCCTATGCCGGTTGAGCGATTGCCCGTCGACGGCGTCAAACACGATGAAGTCGATGCCTTTACCACTATTCCACCGGAGAAACCGCTCGCGGCGATCGGGACGACGAGCGAGCGTGATCAGATAGGCAGGAATGGCCGCATCGAGTGCCTCCGGCGTCGCGGGCAGGCTAAGAGTTTCGCGCACTATCAACTCCGCTCAGCCGACCTTCCTGCCGCTCCGCGAAGGCCTCATCTGAACTAATTTCTTCGGCCACGGGCCCGCATGGCGGCGGGGGTGAAGCGTCGATTGTAACACCGGTTGCGGTCGCCGCTACACAGCGGCCGTTGCCGTGCCCATTTGGGGTCGGTTGATCCCCGCGCTTGGCGCCGTCCTGCCGCGAGACCCGCCCGATGATGCTGACCCCGATCCCGTCCGGTGAACTGGCGGGGGCGCTCGACCGTTTCGCCGCCCAGCTCGCCGATCCCTCGGCGGAAGCGGCCTTTGCGCTGATCCGCGCGACGCCCGCCGCACGCGCCCTGGGCGAAGAGGCCGCAAGCCACCGTCGCGCCGCGTTGGCGCTGGCGCGCCGGTGCGGCATCGCGATCCATCCGGCCGGCGCGAAGCCGGGGTTCAACTGGGACGGCGACGCGCTCGACGGCGATAGTGAAGCCTATGTGATCCTGCACGAGATTGCGCATTTTGTGCTGGCGCCGCCCGAGCGCCGCTGTCTTGTCGATTTCGGCCTTGGGCCCGGGCCCGACACGACCGACCGCGCTGCCGCCGAACGCGCCGCCGTGGTGCCGCTCGCCGAACGCGACGAGGATGAGGCGGCAGCGTCGCTGCTCGGCATTCTGTGGGAGGCGGCGCTTGGGCAGCCGGCGCTCGCCTCGTTCCTCGATCAGAATTGGCTCGAGGGCCTCGATCGTTCGGCCGCGGCGCATTTCACTGCGGTGCTGGCAGGGCTGCGGCGGCTCGGGCTGGCCGATGGCGGCGCGGCGGCGGCGGGCGCGCGCCTCGCAAGGAGGGCGGGATGAGCTTTGCGTTGACCCCGGAACAGCTCGAAATCCGCGAAGCGGTGGTGCGGTTGTGCGCCCGCTTCGGCGATGATTACTGGCTGCGACACGACGAGGCAGGCGAGTTTCCGCACGAGTTCCACCGCGCGATGGCGGAGGCGGGCTGGCTCGGCGTCGCGATGCCGCAGGAATATGGCGGCAGCGGCCTCGGCATTATGGAGGCGGCTCTCGTCATGCAGGCGGTTGCCGCGTCGGGCGCCGGGTTTTCCGGCGCTTCGGCCGTGCACATGAACATTTTCGGCCTGCATCCGGTCGTCGTGTTCGGTTCGGACGAACAGAAGCGCCGCTTTCTGCCGCCGCTGATCGCCGGCCGCGAAAAGGCGTGTTTTGCGGTCACCGAACCCGATGTCGGCCTCGACACGACCCGCCTCAAAACGCGCGCGGTGCGCGACGGCGACGATTACGTGATCACCGGCCGCAAAATCTGGACCTCGACCGCGCAGGTCGCCGAGAAGATGCTGATCCTCGTGCGCACGACGCCGTATGAGGAGGCGGCGCGCCCGTCTTCCGGCATGAGCCTCTTCTACACCGATCTCGACCGCTCGAAGGTCGAGGTGCGGCTCATCCACAAGATGGGGCGTGCTGCGGTCGATTCGAACATGATGTTCATCGACAGCTTGCACGTGCCTGTCGCCGACCGCATCGGCGACGAGGGCAACGGCTTTCAATACATCCTGCACGGCATGAACCCGGAGCGCATCCTGATCGCCGCCGAGGCGGTGGGCCTCGGGCGCGCCGCGCTGGCGCGCGCCGCCCGCTATGCGCAGGAACGGATCGTGTTCGGCCGGCCGATCGGCCAGAACCAGGGCATCCAGCACCCGCTGGCCGAGCGCTGGATCGAGCTCGAGGCGGCCGAGCTGTTAATGCTGCGCGCCGCCGCCGCCTATGACCGCGGCGAGGAGCCCGCAACGGTCGGCGCCTATGCCAACGCCGCCAAATATTTCGCCGCCGAGGCCGGGCACCGCGCCTGCGAGAGCGCCGTCTTGACGCATGGCGGCATGGGCTATGCCCGCGAGTTTCACGTCGAACGGTTTTTCCGCGAGATCCAGATCGCCCGCATCGCGCCCGTGAGCCCGCAGCTGATCCTGTCGCACATCGCCGAGCGCGTGCTCGGCCTGCCGAAATCGTATTGAGGCCGCGCCCACTCCCGGCGTCAGCCGACGCTGGCGAGCGCGGCGCCGAGCATCAGATAGGCGACGATCCCGAACAAAACGACCGTGATGCCAAGAGGAATGCTCTTCATGGCCTGCCCGCCTTTGCAACGCGTATCGCTCCCGGAGGAGAGCGGCGCCTTGCCGATTAACGCCCCGGCACTATGATCCGTTCGTTACCAGAATCTTAATCGTGCCGGTAGCTGGGCGGATTGCCGCAGAAACCCTCACTCGTCGGCAAACCGCACGACGGCAATTGGGGGCAGCCTTGCGTCGAGCGCATGCCACGATTCGCCGCCGTCGGGGCTTGTCCACACGCCGCCGGTCGTCGAGCCGAACGCCAGCCGCTCGCCCGAGGCATCGACCGCCAGCGCGTGGCGCCACACGATATCGTAGGCGTGGCGCTGCGGCAGGCCGCGGGTCAGCACGTCGAAGCTCTGGCCGCCGTCGCTGGTGCGCGCGACGACGAGTTTGGCGTCGACGGGGATGCGCCGCTCGTCCTTGACCGCCGGCACGAACCAGGCGCGCAGCGGATCGTGCGGGTGGGCGGCGACGGCAAAGCCGAATTTGGAGGGGCGGATCGCCGTCAGCTCATGCCAGGCGCTGCCGCCATCCTGTGAGCGAAAGACGCCGTTGTGGTGCTGGCACCACACAATATCGGGATCGGCGGCGCAGCGAGCCAGGCGATGCACGTCCTGAGCGATCGGCTCGCCGGCCAATTCGGGCGGCATATATTCGGCATACATGCCGCGGTTGATGACGGCCCAAGATCCTCCGCTGTCCTGGCTCGCCCACACGCCGCCGGTCGATACGCCGAGCCGGATGTCGGCGGGATCGCGCGGATCGACCAGCACCGAATCGATGCCCGGCTGCTCGCCGCCCGCGACGCCGCCCCAGCGCCGCCGCTCCGGCATGCGCCACAGCGCGTCGTTGAACGACCAGGACTGGCCGCCATCGTCGGTGCGGAACAGGCCGCCCGGCATCGTCCCGGCCCACAGCCGCCCTTCGACGCCGCCCTTCTCGATGACCCAGATCTTGCCGAGCGACCAGGGGTGCGGGTCGTCGCCGGCGTCTGCCGGCCGGGCCGGGAACACCGGCGCCGGTAATTCGCGCCACTCGCCGGAGATGCCGTCGCGACGCCACAGCTTGGCGCCGAAATGGCCGAGATCGAGTGCGGCATAGAGGCGGTCGCCGTCGGCGAGCACGGCGCTGACCGGCTCGCCGAGAAAATGCGCCGCCGCAATGTCCCAGCCGCCGCCCGCCGCGCCCGACCGCGGTGCCAGTTCGAACAGGCCCTTGCGAGTCCCGACATAAAGCCGCTCGACCATCTTTCCCTCGCTAGCCGCCGGTCAGCGCCTGGAACACGTACAGCGCGTCGTCCGGATGCAGGGCATCTGATAGGCCGGCGCGGTCGCGCACCGGTTCGCTGCCGATATAGACGTTCACATGGCGCCGCAGCCCGCCCTGGTCGTCAAGAATATAGCCGCGCAATTCCGGCCGCTCGGCGAAGGCGGCGGCGAGCGCGGCGCCGACCGTCGCGCCCTCGACCCGCAGCTCGGGCACGCGCAGAAATCTCTGCAAGGCCGGCGTGAACGAGACGGTCGGCATCGCGCCGCGCTCTCTCAGGCCTCGACGTAAACCATCCACGGTACGCCGAAGCGGTCGGCGACCATGCCGAAACTGGGCGAGAAAAACGTCTTGGCGAGCGGCATCTGCACCTGCCCGCCAGCGGCCAGCGCGCCAAACAGGCGTTGGGCCTCGGCGGCGTCGTGCGCGGTCAGCGACAGCGCGAACCCGGCGAAATGAGGCTGGCCCTGGCAGCCTCCGTCGGAGGCAAAAATCGTTGCGTCGCCGACCCGGAAGGCGGCGTGCATGATCTTGTTCTCATTGCCGGGCTGACACATCGCCGGGTCGGGCGAATCTTTCCAGCGCAGCATCATGGCCACCTCGGCGCCTATCGCGCTCCGGTAGAAGGCAATGGCTTCTTCGCACTTCCCATCAAACATCAGATAGGGCTGCAGCGCCATCGCATTCTCGTTGCGGTTTAAAGCCAGAATAATTAGATTGATATCAACCTATCTGACCGATGTCAAACCTCAATCCCGTCCCCTTCGCGACAACCCTGCGCATTCGCGACGCGTGCCTGTGCCTGCATCTGCAGCGGGCGGCACGCGTGGCTGCACGCCGCTTCGACGCGGCGTTCCGTCCGCTCGGCCTGACCAACGGCCAGTTCTCGCTGATGATGGCGCTGAACCGGCCGGACGCGCCGACGATAGGGAGCGTCGCGGCAATCCTGGCAATCGACCGCACGACGTTGACGGCGGCCCTGAAGCCGCTTGAACGGCGCGGCCTTGTCAGCGTCGAGGTCATTGCTACCGACCGCCGCAGCCGGCGCCTCGCGTTGACGCCGGCCGGCCGGGCGCTGCTCGCCGCGGCGGTGCCGATCTGGGAAGCGCAGCACGATGCGATCGAGCGCCGCCTCGCCGGCGACGCCGAGCGGTTGCGCGAGGAATTGCGCGCCCTGGCCTGAGCCGTCAGCCGCCTGGCAGACCTTTCGTCGTCGAATATTCGAAATGCAAGGCCCGTCCGGGAAAGACGAGCGGGTAGGCGGCGTGCGCCGCCAGCGCCGCCTCGGCAAACCCCGACAGGATCAGCTTTAGCTTGCCGGGGTAGAGCGCAATGTCGCCGATCGCAAAGACGCCGGGCCGCGCCGTGGCGCAGGTGGCCGGATCGACGCGGATTTGGTTGCGCTCGATGTCAATCCCCCAGTGGGCGAGCGGACCGAGATCGGTTGCCAGCCCGAAAAACGGCAAGAGGCAATCGGCCGCAACGCGCCGCGTGTTGCCGGCAAGATCGGCGACGACCACTGCCGACAATCGCCCACATTCCCCTTCCAGCGCCTCTAGCTGGTAGGGAATGACGAGATCGACACGGCCCGCCTCGGCCATCTCGTGCAGCTGTGCGACCGAACCCGGCGCGGCGCGGAACTTGGTGCGGCGATGCACGAGGCTGACGCGCTCTGCCACCTCGGCCAGCGATAGGGCCCAATCGACCGCCGCATCGCCGCCGCCGGCTATGACGACGCGGCGGCCCCGAAACTCCTCCCGCCGACCCACCCAATAGAAGACACTTGTGCCCTCAAACTCGGCGATGCGGGCGAGCGGCGGCCGGTTCGGCCCGAACGCACCGGCGCCCGCCGCGATGATGACGGCGCGGCAGGCGGCGCGCTTGCCGGCGAGGGTTTCGATTATAAAGGCGCCATCAGCCGTCGCCGCCAGCCGCGATACGGCGGTCCCGAGATGGTAGGCAGGCGCAAACGGCGCCGCCTGCGCGACAAGCCGTTCGACGAGGTCGGCAGCAGCGATTCTGGGATGGCCGGGAATATCGAAAATCGGCTTCTCGGGATAGAGCGCGGCGCATTGCCCGCCCGCCGCCGGCAGCGCGTCGAAGACATGGGCGCGCATCTGAAGCATGCCACACTGGAACACCGCGAACAGCCCGACGGGCCCCGCGCCGATGATCGCGACGTCGCTCGATTCGATGGCCTCGTGCATCGCATCACCTCAGTTGCACCGCCGCGCCGCGCAAGCCGCTCAGG
This sequence comes from Alphaproteobacteria bacterium, assembly GCA_030042035.1. Classification (GTDB taxonomy): domain Bacteria; phylum Pseudomonadota; class Alphaproteobacteria; order ATCC43930; family CGMCC-115725; genus DATARH01. The sequence continues at coordinate 16,047 of JASIAN010000037.1, forward strand.
CCCGGCGCGACCGGTCAAGCGGCGGTTGCGGCGGCTCCCACCACAGATATACAAGGCGGCGTCCATGATCGTCATCGACCTGCCCAACGAGGCCGCGACGGCGGCGCTGGCGGCGCGCATCGCCGCACTTGCCCGGCCGGGCGACGTTATCGCGCTCAAGGGCGAACTCGGCGCCGGCAAGACCAGCTTTGCGCGCGCCTTCATTCGGGCGCGGGGCGGCCGCGGCGAGGTGCCGAGCCCGACCTTCACCTTGGTGCAGGTCTACGAACTCGCCGATGCGGCCGTCTGGCATTTCGACGGCTACCGCCTGCGCGATCCCGAAGAGGCGTGGGAACTCGACATCGAGGACGCCTTTTCGGCTGGTATCTCGCTGGTCGAATGGCCGGAGCGATTCGGCCCGCTGCTCCCGCGGCGGCGGCTCGAAATCGCCCTCTCGCCCGGTGGCGCGCCGCCTGCCCGCCGCGCGAGCTTGGATCCCGGCGCGGGGGGAGTCTGGGCAGCGCGGCTCGCCGGCATCGCGGCGCCGCAGACATGACGGATGACAACCGCAACGCCGTGATCGCCGATTTCCTGGCTGGCGCCGGCTGGCCGGGCGCGGCGCCGGCGCCGCTCGCCGCCGACGCGTCGTTCCGCCGTTATTACCGCCTCGCCGACGGCGCTCGCCGCGTCGTTTTGATGGATGCGCCGCCGCCCGAGAATGTGCGCGGCTATATCGCCGTCGCCGGGCTGCTGCGCGGCTGGGGCCTCAGCGCGCCCGAGATTTATGCGGCCGATATCGCGCGCGGCCTCTTGCTGATCGAGGATTTTGGCGATGCCAGCTATACGCGCCTCCTCGCCGGCGGCGCCGAGGAGGAAGTGCTCTATGCGCTGGCGGTCGATGTGCTGGTCGCGCTGCAGCGCGACGCTGCCAGGACTGAGCGTCTGCCGGATCTGCCACTTTACGATGAGGCGCGGCTGCTGACCGAGGCGGCGCTGCTGCCGGAGTGGTACGCGCCGGCGGCGCTCGGCCGCGCACTGTCTGCTGCCGCGCACGAGGATTACCTCGCGCGCTGGCGCGCGGTGCTGCCGCTCGCGCTCGCGCCGCCGGTGACGGTCGCGTTGCGTGATTTTCATGTCGACAACCTGATGCTGCTCGCCGGGCGGCGCGGGGTGCGCGCCTGCGGCCTCTTGGATTTCCAGGATGCGATGCTGGGACCGGCGAGCTACGACCTCGCATCGCTCGTCGAAGACGCCCGCCGCGACGTCCCGTCGGCGCTGCGCGACGCGATGACCGAGCGCTATCTCGCCGCGTTTCCCGGTATCGACCGCGCCCTGTTCGTTCGGTCGGCGACGATCCTGGCGGCGCAACGCAACGCCAAGATTATCGGCCTCTTCGTGCGGCTGTGGCGACGCGACGGCAAGCCCGCTTATCTCGCGCATCTGCCGCGGGTCTGGCGCCTCTTCGAAGACGATCTGCGCCGCGAACCGGCCCTTGCGCCGATCGCCGAATGGCTCGACCGGCATGTGCCGCCTGCCGTCCGCGGCGTTCCCGCGCAGCGGAACGCGGCATGACCGGCGTGCCGGAGAGCGCGATGGTATTGGCGGCCGGTCTCGGCACCCGCCTGCGACCGCTGACTGACACGCTGCCGAAACCGCTCGTCGAGATCGGCGGCCGCACCCTCCTCGATCATGCGATCGACCGGCTGGTGCTGGTCGGCGTCGCGCGCATCGTCGTCAATGTGCATTACAAGGCGGACGTCATCGCGGCGCATCTCGCCGGCCGCCTGCCACCGCCGCGCATCGACATCTCGCGCGAAAGAGTGCTGCTGGAAACGGGTGGCGGCGTCAAGCGCGCCTTACCCCTGCTCGGCGAGCGGTTTTTTGTCGTCAACAGCGACGTGTTCTGGCGCGACGGCCGGGACGAGGCGCTGGCACGCCTCGCCGCGGCCTTCGACCCCGAGCGTCACGATGCAATCTTGCTGTTGCAGCGCACGGAAGGCGCCGTCGGCTACGAGGGTCGCGGCGATTATTGTCTCGACGCCAGCGGCGCGCCCAGACGGCGCGGCGAAGGCGACACCGCGCCCTACCTGTTTACCGGCATCCAGCTCCTGCACCGCCGCGCGTTTGCCGGGATCGCGCAAGAGCGCTTTTCGCTGAACCTTGTCTACGACCGCGCCGAGCGCGCCGGCCGGCTCGCCGCAATCGTGCATGATGGCGAGTGGTACCATGTCGGGACGCCGGACGGCCTCGCCGCGACCCGCGCCGGCTTTGCCTCGCACCGCCTCGAACCGTAGCCGGCTTCGGTGGCGCCGCCGCACATTTATACGATCCCGCCGGAGCGGCCGTTTTTGGCAACGCTGGCCCAGGGGCTGATCGCGCTTTCCGCCGGCGACCCGCTGACCTTGCCGCAGATGACGGTGCTGTTGCCGACGCGGCGCGCGGCGCGCAGTCTGCGCGACGCCTTTCTCCGGCTGACGGGAGAAGGCGGCGACCCTGGCGCGCCGCTGCTATTGCCGCGGCTGCGGCCGATCGGCGGCCTCGACGAGGATGCGGTCGGGGACGTTCTCGGCGACGCGGCCGACGACGCCGATCTTGCGATCCCGCCGGCGATCCCGGAATTGCGCCGCCGGCTGTTGTTGGCGCGGCTCGTCTTGGCGTGGAGCGCGCAGAGCGGCGAGGGGACGCTGCTGCCGGGGCAGGCCGCGGCGCTTGCCGGCGCGTTGGCGCGTCTCCTCGACACGGCGGCAAGCGAAGGCGCCGATTTCGCGCGGTTGCGCATGCTGGCGCCCGACGAGTTCGCCGAGCACTGGCAGATCGTGCTGAAATTCCTCGACATCCTGCCGAATGCCTGGGCGCCGATCGTCGCGGCCGAAGGCGCGCTCGATCCGGCCGAGCGGCGCAACCGGCTGCTGCGCCGGCAAGCCGAAGCGTGGCGCCGCGAACCGCCCAAGGCGCCGGTCATCGCCGCGGGGCTGACGGGCGGCATCCCGGCGCTGAGCGATCTCTTGTCGGCGGTCGCCTGGCTCGACCGCGGCGCCGTGATCCTGCCCGGCCTCGACCGCAGTCTCGCCCGCGACGAATGGGAATTCATCGCCGGCGAGCCGAGCCACCCGCAGCACCTGTTGGCGCTGCTGCTGCGCGATCTGGAAACGGCGCCCGAGGATGTGCGCGACTGGCCGGCGGTCCCGCCGTGCGGGCCGCCTTCGGCGCGGCAGCGCCTGGCGGCTGAAGCGCTGCGGCCGGCCGCGCTGACCGACCGCTGGCGCGATCTCCCCGCGGCGCCGCCTGACGCGCTGGCCGGCGTCACGCGCTACGATTGCGCCAGCCCGCAAGACGAGGCGGCGACAATCGCGCTGCTGCTGCGGCGCGCGCTCGACACTTCGGCGGCGACGGCGGCGCTCGTCACGCCGGATCGCGAGCTGGCGCGCCGGGTCGCCGCGGAATTGCGCCGCTGGGACATCGATATCGACGATTCGGCCGGCATGCCGCTGGCGCTGACCCCGCCCGGCGCGTTTCTGCGCCTCGTGCTCGATGCCGCCGCGAGCGGGCTGGCACCGGTGCCGCTGCTCGCCGCGCTGAAGCACCCGTTGGCGGCAGGCGGCCTTGCGCCGGAGGAATTCCGCGGGCTGGCGCGCCGGCTCGAAGCGGCGATCCGCGGGCCGCGCCCGGCGCCGGGGTTTGCCGGACTGAGGGCGGCGCTGGCGGGCGGCGGCCGGCTCTTAGGCTTTGTCGATCGTCTCGAAGGCTGCCTCGGGCCGCTCGCCGCCGCGCTCGACAGCGACCGCGCGCCGCTCGCCGAGCTGATCGCGGCGCATGTCCGGGCGGCCGAGCTGCTTGCGGCGAGCGACGCCGAGAGCGGCGTCGCGCGGCTGTGGCAAGAGGCGGCCGGCGAGACGGCGGCGCGCTTCTGCCACGAGCTGATCGATGCAGCCGGCGATTTTCCGCCGCTTGCCGGGCGCCATTATCCGGCGTTGTTCGCCGCGCTCGCCGCCGGCAGCGTCGTGCGGCCCGCCTATGGCCGTCATCCGCGCCTCGCGATCTGGGGCCTCGTCGAGGCGCGGCTGCAGCATGCCGATTTGATGGTGCTGGGCGGCCTCAACGAGGGCACCTGGCCGGGACCGGCCGCCTCGGACCCGTGGATGTCGCGGCAGATGCGGGCTGGCTTCGGCCTCGCGCTGCCGGAACGGGCGATCGGCATCGCGGCGCACGATTTTGTGCAGGCGATGGCGGCGCCGACCGTCACGCTAACCCGCGCCAGCCGGCGCGAGGGCGTGCCGACCGTGCCGTCGCGCTGGCTGTTGCGCCTCGACACGGTGCTGCGGGCCGTGGGGCTGGAGGGCGCATTGCGGCCCGACCCGGAAATCGCGGCCGCCGCCGCGTGGCGCGACGCGCCGACCGAGCGCC
>JASIAN010000290.1 GCA_030042035.1 Alphaproteobacteria bacterium
GTCGAGCCGGTAGTCGTTGTGCAGCAAGGCGGCGCCGCGCGAGGCGGGCAGCTCCGCCGCGAGCCGGTCGAGCAGCGGCGCCCACAGCGCGGCCGAGCGCTCGGCCGCGGCGCCGCCTTGCGCCGCCTGCCAGCGCCGCGTCCAGCCGGCGAGCTGGCGCTCGAGATAGCCTTCCGCGCGGCCGAGATCGCCAAGCCCGACCTCCTCCGGCCGCACAAGATGCAGATCGGCCAGCGCATCGACCAGCGCCTCGCCGATGCGGCGGTTGAGCGCCGGCCGGCCGGCGAATTCCGCCGGAATGTTGTCGCGGATCACAAAGCCGCGCCGCCGCTCTTCGACGAGGAAGATGGCGCCGATGACGCTCTCGTCTTCACACAGGAGCAGGCTTCTCGGCGCCGGCCGGTAGCGCCGGTGGAGCGCCGACAGCACGCGGTGCTCGCGGCGCATGTCGTGCGCGCCGGGCGGGATCGGCCCCAAGGGCGGCCGCCGCAGCACGAATTCGTTGACGCCTTCCTCGGCGTCGAAGCGCAGCAGGTAGGTCAGATTGGCCTTGCCGCCGCCGAACTGGCGCACCGACAGCCGGCCCGCGGCGCCGGGCAGATGGGCCTTGAGGTAGGGTTCGAGCCGGGCCGCATCGAGGCGCTCGTCCGGCCGCTCGTCGATCAGTTCGGCGGCTTCGAGGGATTGCATCGGGGATGCGCCGAGACGCGCCGGGCTAGAGGGCCAACGGCTTGCGGCACAGCGAATACCACAAGCCGAGGTTCTGCTGTTTCCACATCGGGTTGGCACAGTCTTGCTGGAGGTGCTGCCGGCCGTTCGTGTCGCCCGGAACCGGCACGAACTTGCCGCCGGAACAGCCGGCCAGCGCCAGCGCCGCTACCGCCGCCAGCACCAGCAACCCCGCTCTGCGCACGCCGCATCCTCCCATCGCCGCAACCCATTGCCCGTTCACCAGCCGCACTCTGCCGCACTCGTGCACCATCGTCGCAGCGTGATGACAAGCGGCAGATAATCGAGTGAGACACTGAACGACAAGGGCATCAGCCGCGGCTCCTCCGACATCGTCAACCGCGCCGGGCGCGGCGCGGCATCGGGATTGCCATCATCGCTCGATTCGCCCTTGAAGCCGGCGATCGGCGACAGCAGCAGGGCGAGATGCAGACGCTTGTCGCCGGCCGCTTTAGGCAGGACGCGGACGGTCAGGTCGAAGCGCCGCGCTCCGTCATAGACCGGCACGGCAAACGGCCCGCGATTGCCATGGCGCAGCTCGTCCCGGATCGCCGTCAGCGCGCTCAGCGGATCGACGACGCCGGTGCGAAACCGCTCGGCCAGCGGCGGTTTGTCGCTGGTATCGCCGGGACCGCGATCGGCGATGACGGCGCCGTCATGCGCCGCGAACTGCATGACCAGCCGCTTGTGGCGTTTTTTGCGCAGCGCATACCGCGCGTCATACCGCTGCGGCGCCGGCAGCGGCGCGCCCGCGCGGCCGTCGCTGACTGCGACGGCGCTGAACCGCGTGAACAGCCACGGCAGACCCTCGGTGCGAATCGCGATCTCGTCCTCGTAGGTGCCGCGGCCGTCGCGCAGCTGAAGGCGGAGCTCGCCCGCCGGCAAGCCGGCCCAATAGGCCTGATAGAGCGCCGCGACATCGACCGCGCCCGCCGGCCGCGGCAACCACAGCGCCGCCGCGCCGACGAGCGCCATCCAACGCGCGTATCGCATCGGGCCTCAATCCGACCCCGCCGCGGCAGCCTGCGGGACCGCCGCCTCGGCGCGGTATTCCGGCACCAGCCGGTGCAACAGGTCGAGGACGCGCGCCGCGTTGCCGGAATGCGCCTGCTCCTCGAGTTCGTCGAGCGAGCGAGCCAGCACGGCATAATCCGCGGTGCGCGGCGCCGCCAGCCGCAGCGCCGGGTTGCGCGTCGGGATCGGCGCCTCGTCGGTGTGGAACAGCGCTTCGTGCAGTTTTTCGCCGGGCCGCAGCCCGATATAGCTGATCGCGACGTCGCGCTCCGGCCTGAGGCCGGCCAGCCGGATCATCTGCCGCGCCAGCTCGACGATCTTGACGGGCTCCCCCATGTCGAGCACGAAAATCCTGCCGCGCTCGGCCTCGCGACCGCCTTCCGCCTGGGTCGCCGCCGAGGCCTCCAGCACCAGCTCCACCGCCTCGCGCACGGTCATGAAAAACCGGCTGACCTCGGGGTGGGTCACGGTCAACGGACCGCCAGCGGCGAGCTGGCGCTGGAACAGCGGCACGACCGAGCCGGTCGAACCGAGCACGTTGCCAAATCGCACCGTCGCAAACCGCGTGCCGGCGGTGCCGCGGCGCGCCTCGTCAAGGTCGAGCGCCTGGCAGAACGCCTCGGCGAGGCGCTTGGTCGCGCCCATCACGCTCGCCGGATCGACCGCCTTGTCGCTCGACACGAGAACGACGAGCCCGGCGCCAACGCTGCGCGCCGCCTCGGCGACATTGCGGCTGCCGATCGTATTGGTCAGCACTCCCTCGATCGGGTTGTTCTCGACCATCGGCACATGCTTCAGCGCCGCCGCGTGAAACACGATCTGCGGCTGCTCGCGCGCCATCAGCGCCTCGATGCGGCGGCGGTCGCGCACATCGGCCAGCACCGGCTCGACAACGAGAGGCGGGTGGCGCTCACGCAGTTCGCTGTCGATCGAATAGAGCAGAAACTCGCTGCTGTCGACGAGCACCAGCCGGGTCGGCGTCAAGGCGGCGATCTGGCGCACGAGTTCAGAGCCGATCGTACCGCCGGCCCCGGTCACCAGCACGCGCCGGCCGCGGATCAGCCGGCCCATCGCCTCGCGGTCGAGCACCGCCTGCGGCCGCCCCAACAGGTCCTCGATCGCGATCGGTTCGACGGCGCGCGGCATATCGGCGCGGGTCTGGCGCAGTTCGGTCAGCCGCGGCAGGCGCGCCAGCGGTATCGCCAGCGCATCGGCGCGGTCGAGCAGCCGCCGCACCTCGGCGCCGGCGAGGCCCTGCGGCGTGATGACCAGCTTTTGCGGCCGCCGGCCGCGCCGATCGAGGGCGGCGACGACGCGCTCCAACGCATCGATCGTACCGAGCACCGGGACGCCATAAATCTCGCGCCCGACCCGCGACGGGGTATCCGACAGCATGCCGATGACGCGGTAGAGCGCATTGCGGTCGCGCACGGTTTCCCGGATGAACGTGTCGGCGCCGTCTTTCGTGCTGATCAGCAGCACCGGAATCCGGCCGCCGCGGGTGCGTTCCAGCACGTGATCGAGACCGCGGTCCTTGAACAGCCGATAGCCGAGCCGCGGTCCGCCCAACAGCGCCACGAGCACCAGCCAGTCGATCAAGAGAAACGAGCGCGGCAGCGTGTTGAGACGGGTGAACAGGAACATGACCGGCAGGAAAACGAGTTCGGTCAACGTCGCCGCGCGCGCGATGTTGAACAGGTCGGGCAGCGAGGCGTAGCGCCAGATGCCGCGGTAGAGGCCGGTGACGAGGAACACGACCGCGGCGATCAGCGTGAAGGCGGCGCCGTAGAACAGCGTGAATTTCGGATGGAACGACAGCGCTCCTTCGCCCAGGCGCAGAAACAGCGCCAGCACGAACGACAACGCGGCCATCGCGACATCGTGCAGAAAGGCGAAGGCGGCGCGGTGCGATTTCGGCACAAGCGGCAAGCGCGGCAGCCCGGCGGTTGGCGTGGCAAAGCGCCTCTATAGCAAAAATCGCCGCGGGCAGGAAATCACCGGGGTATTCCGGCATTAGGCATTGCCGCGTAAACTGCGGCGATGGATCGCCGCCGCCTCTACCTTATTTTGCGGCCGGAAAGCACCGGCACTGCTGCGCGAATCTTCCGCGTCCTGCATCACGTCATGGCGGCGCTCGGCATCGCGCTCATGCTGATCGTGACGGTAGAGCCGCTCGAGCAGGCCTATGGCGCGGGGTTGGCCGGCGGGTTCTACGTCGTCGCGGCGTTTTTCCTGCTTGAATATGTCCTGCGTCTGATCGCCGCGCCCGAGGCGCCGGGGGGCCAGCATCGCGGCGAGCACCAGACGCGCCTCGCGTGGATGTTCTCGCTCGGCGGCCTGTTCGACCTGGCGGCCGTCATGCCCGGGGTCATCGCGCTCTACTACGGTCCCGACGGGACGCTCTTCGGCTTCATCTGGGCCTTCAAATACGTGCGCTATTCGCCGGGCCTGGCGAGCCTCGGCCGCGTTATCAGCCACGCCCGCCACGCGCTTCTGTCGGTGCTGCTCGGCTTCTGCATCGTGCTGTTGTCGGCCGCCAGCCTCGCTTACCTGCTGGAGCGCCACGCCGTCCATCCCGGCGATCCGGGAGCCTTCAAGTCGATCCCGGCGGCGCTGTGGTGGGGCATCGTGACAATGACGACGACAGGCTACGGCGATGTCGTGCCGCAGACCTTTGCCGGCCGCGCGTTGTCGGGTTTCGTCATGGTCGGCGGCATCCTGATCTTCGCGCTGTGGACGGGCATTCTCGTCAACGGCTATGCCGAGGAGCTGCGTCGGCGCGATTTTCTGCGCACCTGGGAACTCGTCGCCAAGGTGCCGTTCTTCCACAACATCGGCGCGGCGCTGATCGCCGAAGTGGCGCGCCTGTTGCGTCCGCGCGACTATCCCGAGGGCACCATCATCATGCGGCGCGGCGAGGCTGGCGATTGCATGTATTTTATTGCCGACGGCGAAGTCGAGGTGCGGCTGCAGTCGGGTTCGATCTATCTCGGCTCGGGCCAGTTTTTCGGCGAGCGGGCGCTCGTCACCGGCGAACCGCGCAACGCGACGGTCGTCGCCGCTCACACCTGCACGCTCCTCGTGCTCGATATCGTCGATTTCCACGAGCTCTTGGCGCGCCAGCCCGAGCTTGCCCGCATCATCCGCGAGGAGGCACATAGACGGCTCGGCGACGATGTGCCGCGCCCGGTGCCGGCGCTGGAAGCGGACGCGCCGATCTCGTAGCGCGCCGCGCGGGATCGCGTCAGCCGCCTTCGATGATGAACGCGCGGGCTTGCGAATTGGCCTGGCGGATCGGCAGCGCCCGCTGATATTCCGGCGAATTGTACCAGCGGCGCGCCGCCGCGGCGTCGGCGAACTCGATGATGACGATGCGCTTCGGCTCGGGGCCGCCCTCGATCAGATCAGCCTTGCCGCCGCGCACCAGAAACCTGCCGCCATATTGCGCGATGCTCGCCGCGGCCAGCGGCCGATACGGCTCGTAGCCCGCCGGGTTCGTGACATCGACCTCGGCAACAAAATAAGCCGGCATTTCCGCTCCTCCTTACTCCGCAGTCCCGGCACAGGCCGGGATCCACCGTTCAGCATGGGGAATGTTTCGAGCCTGGGTCCTGGCTTTCGTTGGGACAGGAGCGAGCCCGCCCGCTATGCGGAAAAAGCCGGGATGCCGGTCTGGGCGCGCCCGAGGATCAGCGCATGGATGTCGTGCGTGCCCTCGTAGGTGTTGACGGTTTCGAGATTGACGAGGTGGCGGATCACGTGGAACTCGTCATGGATGCCGTTGCCGCCGTGCATGTCGCGGGCGAGCCGCGCGACATCGAGCGCCTTGCCGCAATTGTTGCGTTTCAATAGCGAGATCGCTTCGGGCGGGCAGCGCCCCCGGTCTTTGAGGCGGCCGAGCCTGAGGCAGGCATGCAGCCCCAGCGTGATCTCGGTCTGCATGTCGACGAGCTTTTTCTGAATGAGCTGGTTGGCCGCGAGTGGCCGGCCGAACTGTTTGCGGTCGAGCGTGTATTGCCGCGCCTGATGCCAGCAGAACTCGGCGGCGCCGAGCGCGCCCCAGGCAATGCCGTAGCGGGCGTTGTTGAGGCAGGAAAACGGCCCGCGCAATCCCGACACGCCGGGCAGCAGGTTCTCCTCGGGCACGAACACGTCGTCCATGACGATCTCGCCGGTGGCCGACGCGCGAAGGCTCATCTTGCCCTCGATCTTCGGCGCCGTGAGACCCGGCATGCCGCGTTCTAGGATGAAACCGCGGATCCTGCCGTCCTCGGTCTTGGCCCAGACGACCATGACATCGGCGATCGGCGCGTTGGTGATCCACATCTTGTTGCCGCGCAGCACATAGCCGCCCGCGGCCTTGCGGGCGCGCGTCTCCATGCTGCTGGGGTCGGAGCCGTGGTTTGGCTCGGTTAACCCGAAACAGCCGACCCATTCGCCGCTCGCCAGCTTCGGCAGATATTTCAGCCGCTGTTCCTCGCTGCCGAAGTCGTAAATCGGGTACATGACGAGGCTCGACTGCACGCTCATCGCCGAGCGGTAGCCGCTGTCGACACGCTCGACTTCGCGGCATACGAGGCCGTACGACACGTAACTTGCGCCGGCGCAGCCGTAGCCCTCGATCGTCGAGCCAAGAAAGCCCAACGCGCCCATCTCGGTCATGATCTCGCGGTCGAAGCGCTCCTCGCGGTTGGCGCTAAGCACGCGCGGGAACAGCTTTTCCTGGCAATAGGCGCGGGCGCTGTCGCGGACGAGACGCTCGTCTTCGCCGAGTTCGTCCTCGAACAGCAGCGGGTCGGACCAGTCGAACGCGGCAGGATTAGGGTCGGCGGAACGGCTCATCGCATCACGCCCGCATATTGCATCGATGCCGTGCGTCCTTCGAGACGGCTGCTTCGCAGCCTCCTCAGGATGAGGAAATAACTGGATGCCATCAAAACCAACCCGTCATGCTGAAGAACGCCCGAAGGGCGCGTCTCGCAGCATGCGCACCGCGGCCGCACATCACCCGATTACGCCTGCCTGGCTTCGATGATCGAGCGGCGGATCGCGCGGGTGCGCGTGAACCATTCGTGCAAGGCCTCGCCATCGCCGCGGCGGATCGTGCGCTGCAGCGCGGTCAGGTCCTCGTTGAAGCGCTGCAACAGCTCCAGCACCGCCTCGCGATTACTAAGAAAAATGTCGCGCCACATGACCGGGTCGGAAGCCGCGATGCGGGTGAAGTCGCGGAAGCCGCCGGCCGAATAGGCGACGACCTCGGATTGCAGATCCTGGCCCAATTCGGTTGCGGTGCCGACGATCGTATAGGCGATCAGGTGCGGCAGATGCGAGGTCACCGCCAGTACCTTGTCGTGATGGTCGGCCGCCATCGTCGCGACCCGCATGCCCGCCATCTCCCACAACGCCGCGATCCTTGCGACGGCTGCAGGGGCCGTTTCCGGCAGCGGCGTCAGGATGCACCAGCGGTCGCGGAACAGGTCGGCAAAGCCCGCTTCGGGACCGGAATGCTCGGTGCCGGCGACCGGATGGCCGGGGACGAAATGCACGCGCTTCGGCAAGGTCGGCTGAAGCGCCGCGATCGCCGCTCCCTTGACCGAGCCGACATCGGTAACGATCGCGCCGTCCTCGAGCGCCGGCGCGATGCGGCGGGCAACTTCGGCATAGGCCGACAGCGGGGTTGCGATGACGACGAGATCGGCGCCCGCAACCGCGGCCGCCGCATCGTCCGTCGTCGCGTCGGCGAGGGCGAGCCGCTTGACCGTCGCGAGCGTCTCGGCCCGGCGGGCGCAGGCGACGATGCGGGTCTCGGGGCTGTCGCGCCGCAGCACGCGGGCGAGCGAGGAGCCGATCAGCCCGAACCCGATGATCGCGACGCGTTGAAACAACACCCCGCGCATCACCGCGCCATGAACTCGGCCACGGCGGCGGCGACGATCTCCATTTCCTCGCCGGTGCCGATCGTCATGCGCAAATGCTGCGGCAGGCCGTAGGCGCCCATCTTGCGGGTCAGGATGCCGCGGGCATGCAGGAAGTCGTGCGCCGCCTCGGCATTGTGCCGGGCATCGTCGGGAAACCGCGGCAACACGAAATTGCCGACGCTCGGCGTCAATTCGAGACCGAGCGCCGCGAGCTTTTCGGATAGCCACGGCTGCCAGCGGTCGTTGTGGGCGCGGGCGCGCGCCACCGCCTCGGTATCTTCGACCGCGGCGACACCGGCGGCGAGCGCGGCAGACGACACGTTGAACGGGCCGCGGATGCGGTTCAGCACGTCGGCGATGGCCGGCGGGCAATAGGCCCAGCCGAGCCGCAAGCCGGCGAGCGCATAGATTTTCGAGAACGTGCGCAGCATGACGACATTGTCGGCCTGGTTGACCAGCGCGATGCCCGCTTCGTAGTCGTTGCGGTTGACGAACTCGGCATAGGCGGCGTCGATCGCCAGCACGACATGGGACGGCAGCCCGGCATGCAGCCGCGCCATCTCGCCGGCCGAAATATACGTGCCTGTCGGGTTGTTCGGGTTGGCGACGAAGACGAGCCTTGTGTTGTCGGTGATCCGCGCGAGAAAGCCGTCGACATCGGTCGTCAATGCGCGCTCCGGCACCGCGATGGGCCGCGCGCCGACCGCCTGCGCGCCGATCGGGTACATCAAGAAGCCGTGCCGGCTGTACAGCACTTCGGCGCCCTCGCCATGGGCATAGCCGCGCAGCAGGAGCGAGATCAATTCATCAGAGCCGGCGCCGCAGACGATGCGCTCGGGATCGAGGTTGTGACAGCGGCCGAGCACCTGGCGCAATTCGGCCGCGGTGCCGTCGGGGTAGCGATGGATGTCCTGCGCCAGCGCGCGATAGGCGGCGACGGCCTTGGGGCTCGGGCCGAGCGCGCTTTCGTTGGAGGCGAGGCGAATCGGCCGGGTTCCCGGCGGCGCCCGCGATTCGCCGCCGATATAGGGCGAAATGTCAAGGATACCCGGTCCGGGGGCCGGGGCGGGTCCGCTCGTCATCGCATCAGTCTCTTGCTGCCGTCGCGGCGGCCGGCGCCGCCGGGCCGGGGGCCTGCAGTGTTGCCAGGTCGGCCGGCGACAACGGCACCGCATAGCCGCCGAACCGCACCAGTCGCGTCAGCGCCGGGCCAAGCTGGGCGCGCAGCCGCTCGAGCCGCGGGTCGGAAGCGGCGACAAACCCGTCGATCTCGATCAGCGTGTTGGCGCCGTCGGCAAATTCGGAAGACGCCATGAAGGTGCACGCAAGGCCGAGACCCGCCAGCGTCGAGAAGATGCGGCCGCGGCTGATATCGAGGGTGTTCTCGGCGGCAAAGAAGCTGCGGTCGCGGCCGGTCGGGAGCTGCGCGCCATGCCCGATCGCCAGCCCGTTGGCGCCGTCACCGCGCGCGTTGCCGCGGGCGCCAAACGGCAACCGTGCGACGACGCGCGGCGCATCCTCGTTGTCCCACAAGAGATGCCGCCACCAGGGGTCGCGCTCTTCCTCCTCGGGCATCGGCAGCACACCGACCGAAGCCTGGCCCTCTGTCACCGCCCGGATCACCTGCGCAGTGGAGCCGAACGCCAGCATCGGCGTCTGGCTGCCGTAATGGTCGCGCGCCAAATCCCAAAAGCCGTGCGCGTCCGGCGGCGCGTAGACCGCGATCGTGAAAGCGCCCTGCATCCGCGTCGCGGCAGCCAACAGTTCGCGCCACATGCGCACCAGCGTCGCCGCCGGCAGCGGCCCGCGATTGCGCCCGACCAGCCGGCGGATGATCTCGGCTTCGCGCGCCGGCTGGTGCGGCGCCAGCGCGCCGTTTGAGCGCTTGTGCGCGGCGATGCGCGATACGACATCCAGGCGTTCGATCAACAGGTCATGCAGCCGGTCGTCGATCTCGTCGATGCGGCGGCGCAACTGTTCGAGATCGTACGGGATATCTGCCATGTTCGGGATCGCTGCCAGGGGCCGCTAGTAGTAAGGTTCTGCTTTGGCAAAATCAAAGAAAACGTTGACATGCCTCACCTGCGATCCCTAGCTAGGCCGCCCGGCGAACCGGCTGACCCAGCGCAGAGCGCCCCTTGTCGATCCTGACCGTTCCCCGTCTCCGGCGTTCCGGGCGCGACTGGCCCGGCCACCGGCTCGTCGTCGCGGACGAATTGCCGCTCGATTGCGGCGCCGCCCTCGGGCCGTTCACGATCGCCTACCAGACCTACGGGCGATTGAACCCGGAGCGCAGCAACGCGATCCTTGTCTGCCACGCGCTGACCGGCGATCAGTACGTCGCCGATCCGCATCCGATCACCGGCCATCCCGGCTGGTGGACGACGCTGGCGGGACCCGGCGGCGTGCTCGACACCGAACGCTATTTCCTCATTTGCGCGAATGTGCTCGGCGGCTGCATGGGCACCACCGGCCCGCGCGAGATCAATGCCGCGACGGGCGAAGCCTGGGCGCTCGATTTCCCGGTCATCACGATCCACGACATAGTGCGGGCGCAGAAGCTCCTGGTCGACCGGCTCGGCATTGAGGAGTTGTTCTGCGTCATCGGCGGCTCGATGGGCGGCATGCAGGTGCTGCAATGGGCGTCGAGCTATCCCGACCGTGTCTTTGCCGCGGTGCCGATCGCCGCGGCGGCGCGCCATTCGGCGCAGAACATCGCGTTTCACGAGGTCGGCCGGCAGGCGATCATGGCCGATCCCGACTGGTGCGGCGGGCGCTATCTGAAGGAAGGGCGCAACCCGTCGCGCGGGCTGGCGGTCGCGCGCATGGCGGCGCATATCACCTACCTGTCGGAAGCGGCGCTCCACCGCAAGTTCGGCCGCAATCTGCAGGACCGCAACCAGATCACCTATGGCTTCGACGCCGATTTCCAGGTGGAAAGCTATCTGCGCCACCAGGGCAGCACGTTTGTCGACCGGTTCGACGCCAATTCCTATCTCTACATCACGCGGGCGATGGATTATTTCGACCTTGCGGCCGAGCATGGCGGCTCGCTGCCCGCCGCGTTTGCACGCCGCCAGCCGCGCTTCTGCATCATCTCGTTCACCAGCGACTGGCTGTTCCCGACCTCGGAAAGCCGGGCGCTGGTGCATGCGCTGAACGCCGTGGCCGCCAATGTCAGCTTTGTCGAGATCGAGACCGACAAGGGGCACGACGCGTTCCTGCTGCACGAACCCGAGCTGTTTGCGACGCTGCGCGGTTTCCTGACCGGCTGCGCCGAGCAGCGCGGGCTGCCGCGTTTCTGGACATGAGAACCGCCGCCGCGCTGCGTCTTGCGGCCGACGCGCCGCCCGAAGCGGCGCCCGCGCCCGGCGAATTGCGGAGCGACCTGCGGCTCATCGCCGACATGATTGATCCGAATTCGCGGGTCCTCGACATCGGCTGCGGCGACGGCGCGCTCTTGGCTTATCTGGCGCGCGACAAGGCGGTCGATGCGCGCGGCATCGAACTCTCGCAGTCCGGCGTCAACGCCTGCGTGCGGCATGGCCTGTCGGTCATCCAGGGCGACGCCGACCGCGATCTCGACGCCTTTCCCGACGGCGCCTTCGATGTCGTCGTGCTGAGCCAGACGCTGCAGGCGACGCGGCAGCCGCGGCATGTGCTGGAGGCGCTGCTGCGCATCGGCGAGCGGGCGATCGTCTCGTTCCCCAATTTCGGCTTTTGGCGCATCCGCCTGTCGCTCTTGTGTCGCGGCCGCATGCCGATGTCGCCGCTGCTCAATAACCCGTGGTACGACACGCCCAACATCCACCTCTGCACGATCCGCGATTTTGTCGCGCTATGCGACGAATTGGGCGCGCGCATCGAGCGCAGCCTGAGCCTTGACCGGCACGGCCGGACGATCGCGCTCGATCCCCGCGGCAGCCTCGCAAACCTCTTCGCCGAGCAGGGCATCTTCGTGCTGGCGGCGGGCGTCGCAGCCGCGTCGGGGAAGCGGAGAATGGCACGATGATCGTCGCCCAGATCTCGGACACGCACATCCTGGCGCCCGCGGCGCGCTATCGCGCCGTCGTCGAGCGGTCGCCGGCGGGCGAACGGGTCTACGCCGAATTCGACACGGCAGGCTGCCTCGCGCGCGCCGTCGCTGAGATCAACCGGCTCGATCCGCTGCCCGATGTGACGGTCGTCACCGGCGATCTCGTCGATCACGGCGAACCGGCCGAATACGAGCACCTGCGCGCGCTGCTCCGGCCGCTGCGCATGCCCGTCTTTGTTATTCCCGGCAATCACGATGCGCGCGAACCGCTGCGGCGGGCGTTTCGCGACGCCGGCTATCTGCCGGCCGGAGACCATTTGCAATACGCCGTCGAGGATTACCCGCTGCGGCTCGTCGCGCTCGATACGCTCGTCCCCGGCGAGCATCGCGGCGCGCTGTGCGCCGAGCGCCTCCAATGGCTCGACCGCACCCTTGCGGCGCAGCCCGACCGCCCGACAGTCGTCCTGATGCACCATCCGCCGTTCCCGACCGCGATCACGTTCATGGACCGCTACGGTCTCGAAAACGCCGCGGCGCTGGCCGAGATTCTGGCGCGCCACGGGCAGGTCGAGCGGGTATTGTGCGGCCATCTGCACCGCGCCATCGACCGCCGCTTCGGCGGCACCGTCGCCGGCACCGCGCCGAGCACGGCGTACCAGATCCGCCTCAATATCGCGCCGGAGGCGCCGCTGTGCTTTGCCGCCGAGCCGCCCGGCTACCAGCTGCACCTCTGGCAGCACGACAGCGGGCTGGTCAGCCACACCGCGGTGTTTGGCGACTGGCCCGCTCCCGTTGTAGGCCGGTAGGCCCGGGTTACACGCCGGCGTATTCCTCTGAGATCGCCTTGCCGGTGTAATCGGTCAACAGCGCGGTCGAGACAATGCCGATAATCGCGCACAAGGCGATGTAAATCGAAATCGGCAAGCTCGAATGATACTTGGCAAACAGCCACGTCGCGATGAATGGCGACGGCCCGCCGGCAATGATCGACGCGAGCTGGTAGCCGAGCGAGGTGCCGCTGTAGCGGAGCCGCGGCGAGAAGCTTTCGGCGATCAGCGCCGCCTCCGGCCCATACTCCGTCATAACCGGCAGCAGCGACACCGCGATCGCAAAGAAGATCAGCCAGGGAATGCCGGTATTCAGCATCGGATAGTAGATAAATCCGAAGACGCCCATAAAAATTGCGCCGTAGATGAACATGTTCTTGCGGCCGACCTTGTCCGACAGCGCGCCGGCGCAGACGACCCAAAGGAAGCCAAGCACGGTCTGGCTGATCACCGCGATCAGAATGAAGTTGCGGTCTTGATGCAGTACCGTCGTCGCGTACGTAAAGATGAACGTGCCGACAATATAGCCCGGCGCCTGCTCCGGCAGGCGCAACAGGCAGGTCAGGAGCACCTGCTTCGGCTGCCGCTTCAGGACTTCCAGAACGGGAACGCGCTCGATCCGTTCCTCGGCGAGAACCTTCTGGAACACGGGCGTCTCGGCGATGCCGAGGCGAATCCACAAGCCGACAACGACCATCACGAAGCTGAGCAGGAACGGAATCCGCCAGCCCCAGACGCTGAACTGGTCGCCCGACCAATAACTGAAGCCGAGCACCGCGCAGTTGGCGAGGAACAACCCGGCCGGCGCGCCAAATTGCGGCCACGCCGATAGGAGGCCGCGGTTTTTGGTCGTGCGCGCCCATTCCATCGCCAGCAGCACCGAGCCGCCCCATTCGCCGCCGACGCCGATGCCCTGCACGAGGCGGATGATGGTCAACAACACCGCACCCCAGATGCCGATGCTCGAATAGGTCGGCACCAATCCGACGGCGATCGTCGCGATGCCGGTGATCAGCAAGGTCGCGATCAGCGTCGCCTTGCGGCCGATGCGGTCGCCCCAATGGCCGAAAATCGCGGCGCCGATCGGGCGCCCGACAAAGCCAATGAAGAAAATCCCGAATGACGCCAGTACGCCCGCCAGCGGATCTTGTTTCGGGAAGAAAAGTGGCCCGAAGACCAGCGCGCTGGCCGTACCATAGAGCAGAAAATCGTACCATTCGATCGTCGTGCCGACGGTGCTGGCGATCAGCGCTCGGCGCAACTGTGCGCGATGTTCTGCGTCGGATAGACCGGCCATCGCGACATTGGTGGAAGTCATAGGTTTCTCTCCCCAGATTTCTCCTGCGCCCGGCATGTCGCGAGCGCAAGTTTCTACCGTTGCGATGGTATTTGGCCGCCGCCCAAAAATCCACCCGGCGAAATCGATAGACGCCAATGCGTCCGCAACAGGCGACGCCGCACTCGGCCGGTCTCAAAGCCCGTGCGGCGCCGGGGCGTAGACGAGATGGCGGCGCGGCGCCCGCAAGGCGGCCGGCTTTGCGTAAATCTGCTTTGTCGCCTCGACCAGCAGCACGCCGGCAAACCCGGGAAACCAGCGCTTGCCGACGCGTTCCCACGCCACCGCCGCGCGCAGCGTCATGCGGTGCTTGGCCGGCGGGATGAACAGCGCCGCGTCGGACGCGACCGGCGTGAACTGTTCATCGCGCAACAGTTGCGAGAGTTGCGACAGCGTATAGGGCCGGCCCGAACCGAACGGCGTGCGCTCGAACCGGGCCCAGATGCCGCGGCGGTTGGGCGCCACGATCAACAGCCGGCCGCCGCCCGCCAGCACCCGCCAGATTTCCTTCAGCATCGGGCGCACCTCTTCGCTGGTCTCCAGCGCGTGCACCAGGAGGACGCGGTCGATCGAATAATCGGCGAACGGCAGTTCCGCCTCGTCGGCCAGCGCGACGCGATTGGCCGCCTCGGGCGGCCAGCCCAGCACGCCGAGCGATGCCGGCATGACCGCGATGGTGCGCTCGGTCTCGTCCGAAAGCGCTGTGAGGAATGGCGTCGGATAGCCGAGCCCCAACAGCCGCATGCCGCGCAGATCAGGCCACACGCGGCGGATCGCAAGGCGGATCATGCGGCGCGCGACCTGGCCCAGCGCGTCGCGATAGAAATCGCGCAGATCGACGACATCGGATGCCATGCGCCAGTGTACCACGCGAAGCCCAGGCCGCGCCTGCCGACGGCGCGCAGCGGCGGCGCTGATCAGGCCGGGCGGCGGGCGGCGCGCGCGGCGTAGCGCGCCTCGATCGCGTCCCAGATTTTCGGCGCGATATCGACGCCGCCGAGGCGATAAATCTCCTGGATGCCGGTCGGCGAGGTCACGTTGATCTCGGTCATCCAGTCGCCGATCACATCGATGCCGACAAAGACGAGACCCTGCGCCCGCAGCGCCGGCCCGATCGCGGCGCAGATGTCGCGCTCGCGCGCGGTCAGTTCCGTGCGCTGGGCGCGGCCGCCGACATGCAGGTTGGCGCGCGCCTCGCCCGCTGCCGGGACGCGGTTGACCGCGCCCACCGGCTCGCCCTCGACGAGGATGACGCGCTTGTCGCCCTGCCGCACTTCGGGCAGGTAGCGCTGCACCATGACCGGCTCGCGATAGACCGAGGCGTACATCTCAAGGAGCGAGTTGAGGTTGTCGTCGCCCGGCCGCAGGTGAAAGACGCCAGCGCCGCCGTTGCCAAACAAGGGCTTCAACACGATCTCGCCGTGCTCCTGCCAGAATGCGCGGATCTCGGCCGGATCGAGCGTCAGCAGGGTGGGCGGCATCAGGTCGCGGAAGCGCAGCACAAAGAGCTTTTCCGGCGCGTTGCGCACCGCCGCCGGATCATTGACGACGAGCGGCCCGTCCTCCGGCAAGAGCTCCAACAGGTGCGTCGCGGTGATGTAGGCCATGTCGAACGGCGGGTCCTGCCGCATCAGCACGATGTCGAAGCCGGCCAGGTCCAATTCCTCGAAGGCGCCGAAGCGATGATGGTTGCCGCGCTGGCGTCTGACCTCCAAGGCGCGACCGCGTGCGAAGAGGCGGCCGTCGCGCAGGGTCAGCGCCCGCGGCAGGTAATGGTAGAGCGCGTGGCCGCGCGCCTGCGCTTCCAATGCCAGCGCAAAGGTCGAATCGGCGTCGATGTTGATCGTATCGATCGGATCCATCTGGATCGCGACGGCGAGACCCATATTCCCTCCTCGCACCGCGGCAACTTTTATAGCAGAACCGCCGCGATTTTATTTGGGCGCAACGGCGCGGAAGCGCAGCCGGACATAATCGGCGATCCACGTGCCGGTCTCATCGACCAGCACCGGCCGCAGGAGATCGACGATCTCGGTCCGCGCCGCAGCGCGCTCGGCGGCGGCGAGCGGCGCGAAGAAATCCTCGGCGAAATTGTCGAGCCAGGCGTCGATGCCGCTGTCGAGCACGGTCGGCCGGCCGAACAGGCTGATCTCAGTTACCGCGAAGCCAGCCGCCTCGAGCTTTGCGCGGTAGGCCAGGGCCGACGGGAAATACCAGGGGCTCAGCGCCGGCGCATTGAGGCCGCGGCGGCCGAGCACCGCGGCGACGGCGACCATGATCGCGGCGATGTTGTTGTGGCCGCCCATCTCGGCGACAAACCGGCCGCCCGGTTTCAGCGCGCGGCGGACGCCCTGCAGCACGGTCTCGGGCGGTCGCATCCAGTGCAGCGCCGCATTCGAGAACACCGCGTCGAATTCGCGCTCGAAGGCGAGGCTCTGGCCTGGCATCACGCGCGCGTCGAGGCCGCCGGCCCGCGCAGCGGCGACCATGTCGGGCGCCGCATCGACTGCGACGACGCTGGCGCCGGCGGCAGCGATCTCCTTGGTCAACGCGCCATCGCCGCAGCCGAGATCGAGGATGCGCTCACCCTGCTGCGGCGCCAGCAGCGCCAGCACCGCGGCGCCGCCGGCCGGCACAAAGGCGGCCGTTGCGGCATAGCGCCGAGCCTGCCATGTCTGTCGCGACAATTCTGCCATCGCCGATCATTTCAGCCGATGCGTCGGCCGCAGGGAAGGGCCTCATCGCGGCAGCCGGCCTGCCCGCCACGGGAGTCGCCGGTTTGTCGTCGATCTGCTAGCCTCGCGCGATCCGAGGGCGCGGCCCATCGCGCCGACCAATCGGCCGCAGCAGCGCAACGGGGACGGCAGCGACGATCGCACCGTACAGTCCTGGGCGAGGCAGAAGCGATGTTCTCTGACAACAGCACGCGCACAGCGCCGCCGCCGGTCATGAGCCGGGCTGCGGCAGCACGATTTCTCGGGTAGCGGCGATGGACGACGAGCCGCTCGCCCCGCTTGCGCCGACGCTGCCGGAGCGCGGCTACCCGGCAGCGGAGATGCGCCGCGTTGCGCCGCAGCCCGACGACGAGACGCCGGTGCTGCACGAGGGGGACGAGCCGCGCGGCGGCCGGCGCAGCGCATTGTGGCTGCTGCTCGGTCTCTTTGTCATCGCCGGGCTGGCGACGTGGCTCATTGTGCGGCACGGTCACCAGGCCGTCCCGACCCGGCGCTTTACGCTCTCGGGTCCGATGCCGGTCGGCACCGCCAAGGTGAGCCTGGGCAACATGCCGGTCGAACTCTCCGCGCTCGGCACCGTGACGCCGCTCGCCACCGTGACGGTCAAGACGCAGATCAACGGGCAATTGACCGAGGTCGCGTTCAGCGAAGGCCAAATGGTCAAGAAGGGCGAATTTCTCGCCCAGATCGATCCGCGGCCCTATCAGGTCGCGCTGGAACAGGCCGAGGCGCAGCAGGCCAAGGACACCGCGACGTTGAATAATGACGTGGTGAACCTGAAGCGCTACCGGACGCTGGTGGCGCAGAACTCGATCGCCACACAGACCCTTGACACTCAGATCGCGACCGTCGCGCAGGACCAGGCGACGCTGAAGGCCGACCAGGCGCAGATCGACGCCCAGAAACTCAACCTGACCTATGCCCACATCGTCGCGCCGGTCGCCGGGCGGGTCGGGCTGCGCCAGGTCGATCCGGGCAATTACGTGCAGACGAGCGATCCCAACGGCATTGTCGTCATTACCCAGCTGCAGCCGATCTCGGTCATCTTCACGCTGCCCGAAGACAACCTGCAGGAGGTGCTGCAGCGGCTGCACGCCGGCGCCACGCTGTCGGTTGTCGCGTACAACCAAACCGGCACGACAAAGCTTGACAGCGGCATGCTGGAGACCGTTGACAACCAGATCGACCCGACGACCGGCACGGTCAAGCTGCGCGCGATTTTCAATAATCCCGACATGATTTTGTTCCCGAACCAGTTCGTCAACGTGCGGCTTCTGGTCAATACGCTGAACAACACCGATCTGGTGCCGACCGCGGCAATCCAGCGCGGCGCGCCGGGAACATTCGTCTATGTCGTCAAGCCCGACCACACGGTCACCGCGCAGCCGGTGACGCTGGGGCCGAGCGACAGTCTGCAAGTCGCCGTGACCAAGGGGTTGCAGCCGGGCGAGCTCGTCGTC
Organism: Alphaproteobacteria bacterium; assembly: GCA_030042035.1. GTDB lineage: Bacteria > Pseudomonadota > Alphaproteobacteria > ATCC43930 > CGMCC-115725 > DATARH01. The sequence continues at coordinate 18,056 of JASIAN010000290.1, forward strand.
ACCGACGGCGCCGACCGGTTGAAGGACGGCGCCGAGGTCCGCCTCGCCGAGGCATCGACGCCCGGCGGCAGCGTCGCGCCGTTGCAGAAGGCGATGCCCGGCAACGGTCACGGCAATGGCGCGCACCGCCATCGCAGCAGCCAGCCGAGCGGCGGGTGAGGGTGCAAATGGCGTCATTGCGAGCGCGGCAACGCAATCGCGGGCGGTTTGCCTGGCGACATCGGGATTGCTTTGCCGCTGCTTCTCGCCGCACCGCCGATTGGGTAGCGCCGACGGCCGGCGCGGCTTGAGCAATATAAATGAGCCCGTCGCGGCCGTTCATTCTGCGCCCGGTAGCGACCTCGCTGTTGATGGCGGCGATCCTGCTGGTCGGGCTTGTCGCCTACCGTTTTCTGCCATTGTCGGCGCTGCCCGAAGTCGATTACCCGACGATCCAGGTCGTCACGCTCTATCCCGGCGCCAGCCCCGATGTGATGACCTCGTCGGTCACTTCGCCCCTGGAAGTGCAACTCGGGCAGATGCCGGGCCTCAACCAGATGTCGTCGGTGAGCTCGGCGGGGTCTTCGGTTATCACGCTGCAGTTCGATTTGTCGCTGAGCCTCGACATCGCCGAGCAGGAGGTGCAGGAGGCGATCAACGCGGCCGGCAACCTGCTGCCGTCCGATCTGCCGGCGCCGCCGATCTACGCCAAGGTCAACCCGGCCGACGCGCCGATCCTGACGCTGACGCTGACCTCGAAGACGCTGCCGTTGACAGAGGTCGAGGATCTCGCCGACACGCGCCTCGCACAGAAGATCTCGCAGGTCAGCGGCGTCGGCCTCGTCACGCTGAGCGGCGGGCAGCGCCCGGCGGTGCGCATCCAGGCCAATCTGCGCCAGCTCGCCGCCTACGGCCTCAACATCGACGACCTCAGGACGACGATCGCCAACGCCAACGTCAACACGCCGAAGGGCAATTTCGACGGCCCGATGCGGCAATACACGATCAACGCCAACGACCAGCTGCACAGCGCGGTGCAATACGACAAGCTTGTCGTCGCTTATAAAAACGGCGCGCCGGTACACCTCTCGAATGTCGCGACCGCGACCGACGCGGCGGAGAATACGAAGCTCGCCGGCTGGATGGACACAACGCCGGCGATCATCATGAACATCCAGCGCCAGCCCGGCGCCAACGTCATCGCCGTCGCCGACACGGTGAAGGCGCTGTTGCCGACGCTGCAGGCGGCGTTGCCGGCCTCTGTCACCGTGACGATGCTGACCGACCGCACCAACACGATCCGCGCCTCGGTCGCCGATGTCGAATTCGAATTGGGCCTCGCGGTCGTGCTGGTTGTTCTCGTCATCTTCCTGTTTCTGCGCAGCCCGTCGGCGACCGTGATCCCGAGCCTGTCGGTGCCGCTGTCGCTGGTCGGCACGCTGGCGGTCATGTACCTCGCCGGGTTCAGCCTCAACAATCTGTCGCTGATGGCGATGACGATCGCGACCGGGTTTGTTGTCGACGATGCGATCGTCATGATCGAGAACATCTCGCGCTACGTCGAGGCGGGCGATCCGCCGCTGCAGGCGGCGCTGCGCGGCTCCGAGCAGATCGGCTTCACGATCATCTCGCTGACCGTGTCGCTGATTGCGGTGCTGATCCCGCTCCTTTTCATGCCGGATGTCGTCGGCCGCCTGTTCCGCGAATTCGCGATCACGCTGTCGGTGACGATCGTCATCTCGGCCGTCGTGTCGCTGACGCTGGTGCCGATGATGTGCGCGAAGCTCCTGCGCCGGCGGCGGCCCGAGCAGATGTCGCGGGTGGCGCGGGTGAGCCAGACGTGGTTCGACCGGGTCATTGTCGGCTATGGCCGCATGCTGCATTGGGTGCTCGAGCACCAGCCGTTCACGCTGACCGTCGCGGTCATGACTCTGGCGCTGACCGTCATCGCCTATGTCGCGATCCCGAAGGGCTTCTTCCCGGTGCAGGACACCGGCCTCATCCAGGGCATTTCGGAGGCGTCGACCGGCGTGTCGTTCGCGGCGATGGCGGAGCGCCAGGAGGCGCTCGCGCGCGCGATCCTGAAGGACCCCGACGTTGTGAGCCTGTCCTCCTTTATCGGCGTTGACGGCACCAACCCGACCCTCAACGAGGGCCGCATGCTGATCAACCTGAAGCCGGTGGACGAACGCACGGCGAGCGCCAGCGCCATCATCCGCCGGCTGCAACGCGAGATCGCCAGCATTCCCGGCATCACGCTTTATATGCAGCCGGTGCAGGATTTGACGATCGACGCGACGGTCAGCCGCGGTCAGTACCAGTTCGCGCTGGAGGACGCGAACCCCGACGAGTTCGCGACGTGGGTCCCGCGTCTGATGCAGAAACTGGAGCAGCTGCCGCAGCTTGCCGATGTCGCGACGAGCTACAGCCAGAACGCGCCGTCGGCCTATATCCGCATCGATCGCGCAACGGCGGCGCGCTTCGGCATCACGCCGGCGACGATCGACAACGCGCTTTACGATTCGTTCGGCCAGCGCATCATCTCGACGATCTTCACCCAGTCGAACCAGTACCGCGTCATCCTCGAGGCCGCTCCAAAGGAGCAGCAATCCCTGGCGTCGCTTGACGCGATTTATCTGCCGTCCTCGACCGCGATCGGCGGCGAGGTGCCGCTGTCGGCGCTGGCTCAGGTCGTAGAGGAAACGGCGCCCATCGAGATCGAGCATATCGGCCAGTTTCCGGCCGCGACGATCTCATTCAACCTGACGCCAGGCACCTCATTGGGGCAGGCGGTCGATGCGGTCCGCCAGGCGGAATCAGAGATCGGCATGCCGGCCAGCATGATCACCCGCTTCGAAGGCGCGGCCGCGGCATTCCAGGCGGCGCTCGGCAACGAACTTTTCCTGATCGCGGCGGCGATCGCGACGGTCTACATCGTCTTGGGTGTGCTCTACGAGAGCTACATCCACCCGATCACGATCATCTCGACGCTGCCGTCGGCCGGGCTCGGCGCGCTGTTGGCGCTGATGCTCGATGGCAGCGACCTCAGCGTCATCGCGATCATCGGCATCGTTCTGCTCATCGGTATCGTCAAGAAGAACGGCATCCTGATGGTCGATTTCGCGCTCGAAGCGCAGCGCGAGGAAGGAATGATGCCGCGCGAGGCGATCTATCGGGCGTCGCTGCTGCGGTTCCGGCCGATCATGATGACGACCGCCGCCGCGATCTTCGGCGCGCTGCCGCTGATGCTCGGCAGCGGCACCGGCTCGGAGCTGCGCCACCCGTTGGGCGTCACGATTGTCGGCGGTCTCGTGCTAAGCCAGGTGCTGACGCTGTTCACGACGCCGGTCATCTATCTCTTTTTCGACCGGCTTGCCCGCGCTGCGCGGCTTCGCTTCGGCGGCCATTTCAATGCCGAGGAGCCTGCCGAGTGAGCCTGTCCACGCCGTTCATCAAGCGGCCGGTCGCGACGACGCTGCTGACGATCGGCGTCGCGCTCGCCGGCATTTTCGCGTTCTTTCATCTGCCGGTGTCGCCGCTGCCGAATATCGATCTGCCGACGATCTCGGTGAACGCCGTCATGCCCGGCGCCAGCCCCGAGACGATGGCGACGACGGTCGCAACCCCGCTCGAACGCCATCTCGGCGTCATCTCCGACGTGACCGAGATGACCTCGTCGAGCACGGTCGGCCAGACACGCATCATTTTGCAATTCGGTCTCGACCGCGACATCGACGGCGCGGCGCGCGACGTAGAGGCGGCGATCAACGCGGCGCGGGTCGATCTGCCGTCGAACCTCAGGTCGAACCCGACCTATCGCAAAGTCAACCCGGCCGCGTTTCCGATCCTGATCCTGTCTCTGACCTCCGACACATTGACCCGCGGCCAGATATACGATCTCGCCTCGACGATCCTGCAGCCGGCGCTGTCGCAGATCGATGGGGTCGGCGAAGTGGATATCGGCGGCAGCGCCGCCCCGGCGGTGCGGGTCGAACTCAACCCGCTGCCGCTGTTCAAATTCGGCATCGGCCTCGAAGACGTGCGGGCGGCGCTCGCCTCGGCCAACGCGCACAGCCCGAAGGGCGCGATCGATGTCGGCGACAAGCGCTATCAGCTATACACCAACGACCAGGCGACGACGCCCGACGACTACAAGCCCTTGATCATCGCCTACCGCAACGGCGCGCCGGTGCACCTCACGGATGTCGCGTCGGTCGAGGAAGGCCCGGAAAATCTCCGCAACGCCGGTCTTGCCAACGGCAAGCCGGCGGTCCTCATCATCGTCCGTGCCGAGCCGGGCGGCAACATCATCGATACGGTCGACCGCATCCGCGCCGAACTGCCGCAACTGCGCGCTGCGCTGCCGCGCGGCATCGACATGCGGATCGCGATGGACCGCAGCACGACGATCCGCGCCTCGGTGCACGATGTCGAGGCGACGCTTGTGATCGCGATCGGCCTCGTGATCCTTGTCGTCTTCGCGTTTCTGCGAAATTTCCGCGCGACGCTCATTCCGAGCGTCGCGGTGCCGGTGTCGCTGATCGGCACGTTCGGCGTCATGTACCTGATGGGCTACAGCCTCGACAATCTGTCGCTGATGGCGCTGACCGTCTCGACCGGATTTGTCGTCGATGACGCGATCGTCGTGTTGGAGAACTTCACGCGCCACGTCGAGGCCGGCATGAAGCGGCGCGACGCGGCGCTGCTCGGCGCGAGCGAGGTCGGCTTTACCGTGCTGTCGATGAGTCTGTCGCTCGTCGCGGTGTTCCTGCCGATCCTGCTGATGGGCGGCATTGTCGGCCGGCTGTTCCGCGAGTTCGCGATGACGCTGTCGATCGCGATCCTCATTTCGCTGATCGTGTCGCTGACAACGACGCCGATGATGTGTGCCTATGTCGCGATGCCGCGGCGGGACGCGCAACCGGCGCGGTGGAAGCGCCCCGCCGAGCGGGTGTTCGACGCGATGCTCGGCTTCTACCGGCGGACGCTGGCCGAGGCGCTGCGCTGGCCGCGCATCGTGCTGCTGATTCTCGTCGCGACGATCGCGCTCAACGTCTACCTCTTTATCCTTGTGCCGAAGGGGTTTTTCCCGCTGCAGGACACCGGGCGCATGATCGGCGGCATCCAAGCCGACCAGAGCATCTCGTTTCAACTGATGCAGAAAAAGCTGACGCAGTTCATCCGCATCATCGGCCACGACCCGGCGATCGACAGCGTCGTCGGCTTTACCGGTGGTGGGCAGACCAATTCCGGTTTTGTGTTCATCTCGCTGAAGCCGCTGTCCGAGCGCAAGGCGTCGGTCTTTCAGGTGATTGGCCGCCTGCGCCGCCGGCTCAACCAGGTCGCCGGCGCGCGTCTCTTTCTTGTGCCGGTGCAGGACATCTCGGTCGGCGGGCGGCAGAGCAACTCGCTCTACCAGTACACGCTGACCGGCGACGATCTGGAGCAGCTCTACAAATGGACGCCGCGGGTCATGGCTGCGATGGAGAAAGTGCCAGAGATCACCGACGTCAATTCCGACCAGCAGCAGAAAGGGCTGGAAACCGACATCGTCTATGACCGGGCGACTGCGGCGCGGCTCGACCTGGCGATTTCACAGATCGACAACACGCTCTACGACGCATTCGGGCAGCGGCAGGTGTCGGTCATCTACACGCCGAAAAACCAGTACCATGTCGTCATGGAGGTGGCGCCGCAATACTGGCAGAGCCCGGACACGCTGAAAGAACTCTACATCAGCACGGCGGGCGGCCCGGTCGGTGGCACGGAATCGACCAATGCGCTGGCCGGCACGATCACGCCACCGACCAGCACCAGCGACAGCGCCACCAGCGCCATCGCCAATCCCGCCGCCACTGCCGCGCAACCCAGCAACGCGGCCACCGCCGTCACGAATAACGCGGCGACCGCGACCGCAAACAACGCCGCCAGTGTCAGCGCGAGCACCACCGCGACGACGACGGCAGCGCAGTTCGCCGCCGATACCGCGCGCAACCAGGCCAACAACGCGCTCGCCAATACCGGGCACAGCGCGACCTCGACCGGCGCGGCGGTCAGCACCGCGCAGGAGACAATGGTGCCGTTGGCGGCGGTTGCGCATTACGAGGCCGGCAACACGCCGCTCGCGGTCAATCACCAGGGCCTCTTTGTCGCCAGCACGATTTCGTTCAACCTGAAGCCAGGCGTCTCGCTCGGCGAGGCGGAGCAGGCGATCGAGCGGGCGGTTACCGAACTCGACATGCCGGCGACGATCCACGGCAACTTCGCCGGCGCCGCGCAAGTATTCCAGCAGTCGCTGGCCGACGAGCCGATCCTGATCGGCGCCGCGCTTATCGCCGTCTATATCGTGCTGGGTGTGCTGTACGAGAGCTACATCCACCCGATCACGATCTTATCGACGCTGCCGTCGGCCGGGGTCGGCGCGGTCATGGCGCTGATGCTGTGCAACACCAGTTTCAGCATCATCGCGCTCATCGGCGTGTTTCTGCTGATCGGCATCGTCAAGAAAAACGCGATCATGATGATCGATTTCGCGATTCTTACCGAGCGCCGCGAGGGGCTTTCGTCGCGCGAGGCGATCTACAGGGCGGCGGTGCTGCGCTTCCGGCCGATCATGATGACGACGATGGCGGCGATGTTGGGCGCGCTGCCGCTGGCGATCGGCTTTGGCGAGGGGGGCGAATTGCGCCGGCCGCTCGGCATCGCGATCGTCGGCGGTCTCATCCTCAGCCAGCTCTTGACGCTCTACACGACTCCCGTCGTCTATCTCTATCTCGACCGGCTGGCGCTGTGGGCCACGCGCCATCGGCGACGTTCGGCACTGCCGCGCGGCAGCGCGCCGCAACCCGGCGAATGAAAGGGCTCGCGGTCTGCGTCGGTGCGGCGGCGCTGGCGACGGCGCTCGCCGGCTGCGTCGTCGGGCCGGATTATCATCGCCCGCCGGCGCTGGTTCCCGCCGCTTATAAAGAGGCGAAAGGCTGGCAGCCGGCGCTGCCGGCCGATGCGATGAAGCGCGGCGCGTGGTGGGCGATCTACCGCGATCCGGTGCTCGATCGGCTGGAACGACGCGTCGCGATCTCAAACCAGACTCTGAAGGCCGCCGCGGCGGCCTATCGCGAGGCGACGGCCATCGTCGCCGAGGCGCGCGCGCAATGGTTTCCGACCGTCACCGGCAACGGGTCGGCGACGCGCTCGCGCACGTCGGGCGTCGGCAGCACCTCCCTCGCGGAACTCGGCGGGACCTCCGGCTTCATCTCGAACAGCTTCTTGTTGGATGCGGCGGCGAGCTGGACACCCGATCTGTGGGGCCGGATCGATCGCCTCGTCGAGGCCAACATCGCCAGCGCCGAGGCCAGCGCCGGCGACCTCGCCAATGCGCTTCTGTCGGCGCAGGGCACGCTCGCCAGCGACTATATGCAGCTGCGCGTCGCTGACGAGATGGCGCGCCTGCTGACCGCTTCGGCCAACGCCTATGCCGCCTCGCTGCAGATCACGCAAAACCAGTACCGCGCCGGCACCAGCGATCAATCGGCGGTGGCGCAGGCCGAGGCGCAGCTCGAAGCCACCCGGGCGCAGGCGATCGCCGTCGCCAATACGCGTGCGGCGCTCGAACACGCGATCGCGGTGCTGGCCGGCGAGCCGCCGGCCGACGTAACGATCGCGCCGACGACCGCGGTCATCGCCGTGCCGCAGATCCCGGCCGGGCTGCCCAGCGCGCTTCTCGAACGCCGCCCCGACATCGCCGCCGCCGAGCGTAGCATGGCAGCCGCCAACGCCGAGATCGGCGTCGCCGAGGCGGCATTCTTTCCGGATGTCACATTGTCGGCGCAATCGGGCACCGCGGCGGCGATGCTGGCGAGCCTGTTCACCGCGCCCGCGCGCACCTGGTCGCTCGGCGGCAATCTTGTCGAGACATTGTTCAACGGCGGCTTGAACCAGGCGACCGTCGAACAGCAGCGCGCCGCCTATGATGCGGCAGTCGCCACCTATCGGCAGACGGCGTTGACCGCGCTCCAGCAGGTCGAGGACGAACTCGCCGCCCAGCGCATCCTGGCCGACGAGGCCAAGGCCGAGGCGGCGGCCGTCACCGCCGCGCGCCAGGCCGAGAGCATCATCAACAACCAGTACAAGGCAGGCACGGTGGCCTATACCAGCGTCATCGTCGCCGAACAGACGGCGCTGACCGATGCCGTGACCGCCGCCAATATCCGGCAGGCGCGGCTCGTCGCCAGCGTCGCGCTGATCCAGGCGCTGGGCGGCGGCTGGGAGGCGTCGCAGCTGCCGACGCCGGCCGCGGTCGAACGGCAGAACCCGCTCAATTTCAGTCCCATTCCGCCGTCCGATTCGTGGCCGCGATTCCTGCGCTTCTGGGAACTGTGATTTGGCTGCCGCCACCGCCGGCGCCGCTATCCCCGCCGTCGTGACACGGTTTGCGCCGAGCCCGACCGGCTATCTGCATCTCGGCCATGTCCGCTCGGCGCTCGCCGGCTGGCGCGCCGCGCGCCAGGCCGGCGGCCGCTTTCTGCTGCGTCTCGAAGACATCGACCATACCCGCTGCCGGCCCGAATTCGCCGATGCGATCATCGTGGACCTCGCCTGGCTCGGCCTCGATTGGGACGGCCCGATCCGCCGTCAATCCGAGCACTTCGCCGATTACCGCGCGGCGCTGGCGCGGCTCGAGGCGGCGGGCCTGCTCTACCCATGCTTCTGCACGCGGCGCGACATCCAGGACGAGATCGCGCGGGCCGGCGGCGCGCCGCAGGGCGAATTGGGCGTGCCCTATCCCGGCACCTGCCGTCACCTCGGCGCGGCCGAACGCAGGGCGCGGCGGGAGGCGGCACGGGACTATGCGTTGCGCCTTGATGTCGCCGCGGCGCTCGGCCGTACCGGGCCGCTCGTCTGGTGCGAGGACGGGCGCGCGATTGCGGCCGAGCCGGCCGCGCTCGGCGATGTCGTGCTGGCGCGCAAGGAATTTCCGACCAGCTACCACCTCGCCGTGACGGTCGACGATGCGTTGCAGGGCGTGACGTTGGTGACGCGCGGCGCCGACCTTTATGCCGCCACCCACATTCACCGGCTATTGCAGGCGCTGCTCGGCCTGCCGACGCCCGACTATTGCCATCACCCGCTGGTGACCGACGCGGCCGGGCGCCGGCTCGCCAAGCGCGACGGCGCCGCGACGATCCGGGCGATGCGCGCCGCCGGTATGACGCCCGACGACGTCATCGCCGCGGCGCTCGCCGGCGCGGCTATGCCATGACCTCTTCGGCGGCCGGCACGGTCTTCACCTCATGCGCCTGGAGCCGCGGCAAGACCTCGCGCGCAAAGCGCTCGATCTGGTTCATGAACAGATCGTGCGGCAGACAGCCGCGGTTCATCGCCAATTGCACCTGATTGGCGCCGGCGCTCTCGCACGCGTCGATGATGCGCTGGGCCACCTCGTCCGCTGTGCCCATCGGCATCGTCTCGGCCTGCTCTTCGAGCTGCGCCATCGTCAGGTTGCGGAATTCCGAGCGCAGATTGGCCGCGGCGCGCAGATTTTCCGGCCGCACGTAATCGGTCGAAGATTGCGTTGTGTAGCCCGATTCGCGCTGCTTCTCGGTCTCGATGAAATTGCCGTGGCTGAACAGGGTGCGGTTGAAATAGAGGATATGCGGCCCGTATTCCTTAAGCGCCTGCTTTTTCGAGTCGGCGACATAGGCGGTGATGCCGAGCGACAGGTGGCCCGGGGTGACGCGGTGGCCGGCCTGCGCCAAGCATTTTGCATAATAGCGGATGATGTCGTCGCGCAAGCCGCGATGGCGCCCGAGACCGGGCGTGATCGGCAGGTTGTGCCGGGCGGCGAACTCGATCGATTCCTTGCTGCCGACGATCGGCATCCAGATCGGCGGATGCGGCTGCTGCACCGGGCGCGGCCACAGCGCAACGTCGTGAAACGACCAGAATTTGCCCTCGTAATTGAAGACTTCCTCGGTCCACGCGCGCGTCACGATGTCGTAGGCTTCCTCAAAGCGCGCCCGCGATTCCGAGAGCGGCACATTGTGCACCTGGTATTCCCTGAGGATGCCGCGGGCAAAACCGGAAATGAGCCGGCCTTTCGACAGGCAATCGATCATCGCCAGTTCTTCGGCCAGCCGCAGCGGATTGTGCAGCGGCAACAGGTTGCCGTAGATCAGGAGTTTCAGGTTCTTCGTGCGCTGCGCCGCCGAGGCCGCCATCAAATTGGGGCTGTTCATGAGGCCATAGGGCGAGCAGTGATGCTCGTTGAAGCCGACCCCGTCATAGCCGAATTTGTCGAGCGCCTCCCACGCGTCGAGGTGCTCCTCATAGGTGCGCATCGCAATGTCGCGATCGAAATAGCGCCTGGCGAGCGGGTAGGGCAGCTCCTGCGATCCCGCCGCCTTCAGATGATCGAGATTGGCGTCGTAGGCCAAGAGGTCGAAGACAAAAACCTTCATGATGTCAGCTCCGTAATCGCCAGATGCGGGAGTTGCCCGGCGCGCACCTTCAAGAGCGCCGTCGCGATCGCGGCGATCATAGCGAACAGGCAGGCGCCGAGGAAAATATGCAGCGGCGCGACGCCGCTCTTCAACAGCCAGCCGCCGAGCAGCGGCGCGACGATGCCGCCGAGCCGGCCGACGCCCAAGGCCCAGCCGATGCCGCTGGCGCGCATGCGCGCCGGGTAAAGCGCACCGCACGCCGCATTGGCGCCGGTCTGGCTGCCGATGATCGTCATGCCGGCGAGGAAGATCGTCGCCAGCAGGATCGCATAAGGCAGCGCCACCAGCGCGATCAGCGCGATGAATACGCCACCGGCGACGTAATGCGCCGCGAGCGCCCGCTGCGCCCCGAACCGGTCGATCGCAAAGCCGAGATAGAGCACCGCCGCGATGCCGCCGAAATCCCGGAGGCTCGACGCGAACACCGCACCGGCCGGCGTCATGCCGATCAGATGCAGCACCTCCGGCAGCCAGAAGCCGAACAGGTACAGGTTCAGCAGGCTGCAGAAAAAGATGATCCACAACAGGATCGTCGACACCGCGTAGCCCTCGCCGAACAGCATCACGATCGGGTTGCCGCGGGCAACATCGACCGTATTGGGGTCGAGCGATCCCGGCGCGATGTCGAGCCGCGCGAGGAGCGCCTGGTGGCGCGGCGCAAGGTTGCTGCGCGCTGCCAGAAAACGCGGCGACTCTGGCAAAAACATCGCCATGATGACGAGCAGCGCGAGTGGAAAGAAGCCGCCGATGATGAAGATGATCGGCCAGCCGAAACCCTGATGCAGCAACAGCGCCACGATCTGGCCGCCGACAAAGCCGCCGGTCGGGGCGCCGGTGAAACAGATCATAATCATCGTCGCGCGCAGCCGTTGCGGCGTGTAGTCGCCGGTCAGCGCCACCGTTCCGGCAAACGTGCCGGCAATGCCGAAGCCGGTGAAAAACCGGCAGGCCGCCAGGTACGTTAGCGAGGCGGCAGCGGCGGTCGCGAGCGAGGCCAGCCCGAAGATCGCGATGCTGGCAAGCAGCAGCGGCTTGCGGCCAAAGCGGTCGGCCAGCGGGCTGGCGACCAGCGCCCCCGCCATGATGCCGATATTCGAGAAGGCGAAGGCAAAGGTGAACGCCGGCCCGCTCATGTGCCAGGCCTGGGTCAGCGACGGCACCGCCCAGCCGATCGCGCCGATGTCATAGCCGTCGCACATCTGGATCAGAAAGCAGATCGCCACGACGGCGATCTGCAAACTGCCGACCCGCTGGTTTTCTAGCGCGTGCTCGGTCACGGACGAATGTGCTGTCTGCACACGGCTCTCCCGCAAATGTGTCCGCGTCGAGCGGCGCAGACCCGCAATTCTACGACGCCGCCTCCGTCGCCGCGAGCGGCGCGGTGCGTTTGGTGCCGATCCCCAACAGCGCGGTGCACGCCGCCGCGATCACCGCGAAGATGACGGCGCTGAGGAAGACGTGCCGCGGCGCCAGGCCGTGCGACAGCAGGAACCCGCCGAGCGGCGCCGCCGCGATGCCGCCAAGCCGCCCGACGCCCAGCGCCCAGCCGATGCCGCTGGTGCGCATGCGCGCCGGATAGATCGCGCCGCACGTCGCGTTCGAGCCGGTCTGGCTGCCAATGACCGTCGCCCCGGACAGGAAGACGATCAGCAGCAGCACAAGGTAGGGCATCGACGCCAAGGCCAACAGCGCGATGAACACGATGCCGAGCGCAAAATTGGCGGCCAACGCGCGCTGCGGACCAAAGCGGTCGATCAGGTAGCCGAGGTAGAACACGGCGGCGATCGCGCCGAGCGTCAGGAGGCTCGTCGCAAACACCGCCTCGGCCGGCGTCATGCCGGTCAGGTGCAGGATTTCCGGCAGCCAGAACACGAACAGAAACAGGTTCAAGAGGCTGCAGAAGAAGATGATCCACAACAGGATCGTGCGCAGCGCATACCCTTCGCCGAACAGCATCTTGATCGGGCTGCCGGCCGGCAGATCGACGGCATGCGCGACGCCGGTGTGCTCGATGTCGAGCCGCTGCAAGAGCGCCCGGTGGCGCGGCGCGAGGTCGCTCCGGGCGGCGAGGAAGCGCGGCGATTCCGGCAGCCAGATGGCCATGACCACGACCAGGACGAGCGGGAAGACGCCGCCGATGATGAAGATGATCGGCCAGCTGAAGCCGAGATGCAGCAGGTATGAGACGATGAGCCCACCGACAAAGCCGCCGAGCGGCGCGCCGGTAAACGTCACCATGATCAAAGTCGCGCGCAGCCGCGCCGGCGAATAGTCGCCGGTCAGCGCGGTCGTGCCGGTAAACCCGCCGGCGATGCCGGCGCCGGTAAAGAACCGCGTTACCGCAAGAAAGCCGATCGACGGCGAGAAGGCGCTCGCCAGCGAGGCGATGCCGAACAGCCCGATGCTGCCCATCAGCAAGGGCTTGCGGCCAAAGCGGTCGCCGAGCGGCCCGGAGATCAGGGCGCCGACCAGAATGCCGACATTCGACCACAGGAACACCATGGCAAAGGCCGCCGGCTGCATGTGCCAGACATGGGTCAGCGACGGTACCGACCAGCCGATTGAGCCGACATCGTAGCCGTCACACATCTGCACCAGCGTACAGATCACGATAACCAGCAACTGCAGCGAACCGAGCCGCTGGTTCTCAAGTGCATGTTCGGCCGCCGATACCGAAGGCTCCACCATTTCCTCTCTCCTGCCGACCAGGCGTCGTGCGCGCCCGCTTGGCGCCGATCTTGTTTTCCAATGTGTTGCATTTCGCCGTCGGGTGCGCAAGCCTGCGATCGGCCGCATCTGGCCCCGGAAGCCTGCGATGACCCAGCGCCCGCCCGCCGAAATCGGCATGCCATTGGACGAGGTCGACACCCCCGCCCTCGTCATCGATCTCGACGCATTCGAGCGCAATCTCGAGCGCCTCGCCGACCGCGTGCGCGACACCGGCGTTCGCCTCAGGCCGCATGCCAAGACGCACAAATGCCCGGTCATCGCGCTGCTGCAGATCGCGCGGGGAGCGGTCGGGGTCTGCGTGCAGAAGGTCGGCGAGGCCGAGGCGATGGTCTACGGCGGCGTCAAGGATGTGCTGGTCACCAATGAAATCGTCGGCCGCCCGAAATTGCGCCGCCTGATGGCGCTGGCGCACGTCGCGCAGGTCAGCGTCTGCGTCGACGATCCGTTGCAGATCGCCGATCTCGACACCGCCGCCGCGGAGGCCGGCGTCAAGCGCCTGCCGGTCCTTGTCGAGATCAACATGGGCGGCAACCGCTGCGGCGTCGAGCCGGGCGCGCCGGCGCTCGAACTCGCGCGCCGCATCGGCGACTCGCGATACCTCGCGTTTGGCGGCCTCCAGGCCTATCATGGCTCGGCCCAGCATCTGCGCGGCTGGAACGAGCGGCGCGCGGCGATCGCCGGCGCCGCGCAGAAGGCGGCCGAAACCCGCGACCTCCTCGCCGCCAACGGGATTGCCTGCGGCACGATCACGGGGGCCGGCACCGGCACGTTCGAATTCGAGGCGGGAAGCGGCGTCTATACCGAGTTGCAATGCGGCTCCTACATCTTCATGGACGCCGATTACGGCCGCAATCTCGATGCGGGCGGCCAGCCCACCCGCGCCTTCGAGCCGTCGCTCTTCGTGTGGGCGACCGTCATGAGCCGGCCGGCCGAGGAGCGCGCGATCGTCGATGCCGGCCTCAAGGCGTTGGCCTTCGATTCCGGCCCGCCCTTGGTGTGGGACGAGCCGGCGGCGAGTTACGAGCGCGCCTCCGACGAGCACGGGCGCCTCGGCATCACGGCGGCGACCAATCGGCTGAAGCTCGGCGACAAGGTAAAGCTCGTGCCCGGCCACTGCGACCCGACCGTCAACCTCTACGACTGGTACGTCGCGGTGCGCGGCGAGCGCGTCGAAGCGATCTGGCCGATCGCCGCGCGGGGGGCGCTGTACTAGCGGTGCGGCGGGGTGATTGTGACGGTGTGACTTCTGACGGTAAGGTCGCGGCGTACCATGCTGGACAACTTTTTGCGGAGTCTTGCCTCGCTGCGCCTTACCGGCGGAATCTTTACAAAGACCATATACCTGCTGATAGTGCTCGCATTTTCCGTCACTGTCATCGTTGCGGTCCTGCGTATCTGGTGGATAGCGCTGATCCTCATGATACTCTTGTTCGGGTTGGTGTTTTACGCAATGCGACGTTTATTCGATTTCACCGATAAATACCCCTTCGCCGCTGTAATGGAGGGTCCGGAGCTGCTGCGGCTGGAGGAGATACGACAAGGTCAGAAGGGACAGGAAGATTTGCCACTATCGCCTCCAACAATCGAACATGAAGCGCCGCCAATTCCAGAAAACGAAATCACCACTCCTGACGCGCAACCGCAGCTGAGTATTGAGATCGATCAGGGTTCTCCCAAAGACCAGGAACTTTAGAATGTCCGCAGCCGAATTCTACACCATCTATATCGATCGGGATCCAGACGTGGCTTACGACGATGTGAAGAAAGTAATGGATCTCGCGCTCCATTGGTACAGAATAACATCGAGATATTGGATTGTTTATACCACAGGCGATTCGGAGAAGTGGTATGGACGACTGAAAAAATTTGTTACGAATTCCGGTAACCTCTTTATTTGTAGGCTCGACATAGCGGAGCGCCAAGGCTGGATGAGCGAAGACTTCTGGAATTGGCTCCGCGAGCGCGAGCGGTCACGGGAAGCCCGCCAGATCTCATAATGAAGGGGAAAGAAAGAAAACAAGCGGTGTTGACTTCTTGCGGCATGCGCGGCGAGCGCGTCGAAGCGATCTGGCCGATCACCGCGCGGGGGGCGCTGTACTGATTTGCGAACGGACGACCACGATGCTCGAGTTGCGACAGCTGCATCCGACCTTGGCCCGCGAAGTCAGGGGCCTGCGCTTGTGGGAGCCGCTTGACGGCAGCACGCTCGCCGAGCTGCGCGCGCTTTATGCGCAGTATGGCGTCGTCGTGTTTCGCCGCCAGGCGCTGAGCGAAGCGGAGCTTTCCGCGTTCTGCGCGCTGTTCGGGGCGCTGGAGCGCACGGTGCGCGGCGACTGGGCGTCGCCCGCGACGCCCGAGGTGACGGTGCTCTCCAATCTGAGAGACGGGCTCGGCCGGCCGATCGGCGGGCTCGGCGACGGCGAATTGCAATGGCATTCCGACCAGTCGTACATGCTGGAGCCGGCGACCGGCGCGGCGCTCTATGCGCTCGAACTGCCGCAAGCGGGCGGCGCGACATTCTGGGTCGATCTGCGCGCCGCCTATGGGGGCCTGCCGCGCCGGCTGCGGGCGGCGGTCGCCGGCAAGCGCGGCATCTTCGATTATACAAAGCGGCTCGGCGGTTACGGCCGCGACGCCGACCGGCAGATTTCCGAAGAGGCGCGGCGCCTGACGCCGCCCGTCACGCACGCGCTGGTGCGCGCCCATCCGGAGACCGGCGACCGCTCGCTCTATCTCGATACGACGACGACAGTCGGCATCGACTACATGGATACGGCCTCGGGCCTCGCGCTGCTCGACGAGATTTACGGCTGCGCGACGAGCGACGAATTCGTCTACGCCCACCAATGGCAGGTCGGCGATGTCGTGTTGTGGGACAATGGCTATACGATGCACCGCCGCACCGCCTTCGACCCCGCCGCGCGGCGCCTCATGAAACGGATGACGATGCGGCTCGACCGCCGTCGCCACGTGATGCCCGACGGCCGGCTCGCCCAGTCGGAGATCGGCATGCCGATCTGACCGGCCGGCGATGTTCGCCGCCGCGCGCCGGCGGCGGGTTGACGCCGCCGCGGCTTCGGCCGATCGTGGCGGCACATCCGGATGGAGGGCCGCCATGAAGGTCGGGATCGCGCTCAACATGCTGTGCCAGCCGGGCCGCTCGGACGCCTCGGTCGTCGGCGAGCATCTGGCATTGGGCGACCTCGCCGAGCCGCTCGGCTTCGATTCGCTGTTTGCGCTCGAACACCATTTCACCGGCTATGCGATGTCGCCCGCGCCGACAGAGCTCCTCGCCTATTTCGCCGGCCGCACCCGCCGCATCCATCTCGGCACCGCGGTCATCGTCTTGCCGTGGCACGATCCGGTGCGGGTTGCCGAACAGATCGCGCTGTTGGATGTATTGTGCGGCGGGCGGTGCCTCTTCGGCTTTGGCCGCGGCGCCGCCAGCGTCGAGTACGAGGGCTTCCGTATTCCGATGGGCGAGGCACGGCCGCGCTTTGTCGAGGTGGCAAAGATCATCGTTGCGGCCCTCGCGAGCGACAGCTTCGACTATGACGGCGAGTTCTTTCACATCCCGCGCACGGCGATCCGGCCGCGGCCGATCTCGCATCCCGAGCGACGCTTTTATGCCTCGGCGGTCAGCCCTGATTCGGCCGAGATCATGGCTCGGCTCGGCTTCGGCGTGTTGATGGTCATGCAGAACGAATGGCCGAAAGCGGCGGAAAGCATCATGGAATACCGCCGCATCGCGACCGCCGCCGGGCACCGGCCGCGGCCGCCCATTATCCTGACCAATGTGTGCTGCGCCGACAGCCGCAGCGAGGCGCACGACCGCGCCGTCCGCTATCTCGGCGAGAAATGGCAGTCGATCGACGACCACTACCATTTCTCCGACGGCCATCTCGCGACGGTCAAAGGCTACGAGAGCTACGGCAAGATGGCCAAGACCTACGCCAAGATCAGCGACAGCGCCGAGCAGCGGCAGAAGGCGACCGATTTTTATGTGAAGATCCAAATCGTCGGGACGCCGCGTGATTGCCTCGAACAGATCGGCGAATTGCAGCGATTGACGGGCCTCGACCATCTCGTCACCGAATTCTCGTTTGGCGCGATGCCGCACAACGAGGCCGAAGTCAACATGCGCCTGTTCGCCGACCGCGTACTGCCGATCCTGCAGCGCGACCCGGCCTTTGCCGGCGGCGGTGCGCCCGATCTCGCGCCGCGCCCGCCAGAGGCGGTGCGGGAGAATCTGTTCGCCCCGGCATAAAGGATGCTGGCGGCCGGCGCCCCCTCACGCTGTCCCTCTCCCCGTTTACGGGGAGAGGGAACCGTGTTGGAAGCACACGAAAACCGGTTGATCGCGTTGCTGTGGCGGCGCCGCAATTCTCCCTCGCCCCGCGCAGCGGGGAGAGGGCCGGGGTGAGGGGCAATGGCGCCGGCGAGGCGTTTCTCGCCGATACGCCGGTGTTGCGCGGCCACGCCGGCACGCAGCCGGATTTGTACCTCGCTTGGAACGCAGCGGCGCGCGCCGCTGCCGTCATCGATGTCGTTGTGCATCTGCACGGGTTTTCGCAGCAAGGCGGTGCGATGCCGCTCGCCGAAAAGGTCGGGAAGAGCGGCCTCACCCTCGCCGGTCGCGCGCGCCCGACGCTGGCGCTGATGCCGCGCGGCAACTGGATCCGTCATACCTGGTACGATTTTCCGGCACTCTTCGACGGCGGCCTCGACCGTCTCGTCGAGTACGCCGTCGCGCATTTCGGCGACGGCCGCGGCCTCGCGGTCGATCGGCTGATCGTGACGGCACATTCCGGCGGCGGCATGGCGGCGATCGACGCCGTTGCCGGCGCCGGCCGGCCGCCCGATGAGGTGCACATCTTCGATGGGCTTTACGGCCGCGACCCGGCGCAGGGCGACCCGCTCGGCGGCATCGACATCATGGATCGCTGGCTCGCGGCGCGCCTTACTGCCGAGCCGGCGCGCCCCGGCGCGCTGCGCGTCGTCTATATCGAGCGGCAGACCGGTGAGTTCTCTCGCGCGGTCGAGTGCCGCATCGCGGCGCGCCTCGCGGCGCTCGAACCCGGCCTCGCGGCTGCCATTGCGCCGCGCTACCGGGTCGAGCGGTCGGGCGTGCCGCATGCCTATGTCGCGGCGGTGTGCGGTCCGGTGCTGCTCGCCGATCCCTCCGCCGATATCGACTGGTCGCAGGTGTGAGCACCGCGGCGCCAGAGCTGCCGCCGCTGCGCGAGGTCATCGCCCGGTACGGCATCGCGGCGAAGAAGAGCCTCGGGCAGAATTTCATCCTCGATCAGAACCTCGTGCGGCGCATCGCGCGCGCCGCCGCGCCGCTCGCCGGCCATGACGCGATCGAGATCGGCGCCGGCCCCGGCGGGTTGACGCGGGCGCTGCTCGGCGAAGGGGCGCGGCGGGTCGTCGCGATCGAGCGCGACCCGCGCGCTCTCGCCGCGCTTGCCGAACTGGCGGCGCACTATCCCGGCCGGCTCACTGTCGTCGCTGGCGATGCGCTGGCGCTCGACCCGGCCGAGCTGACCGCGCCGCCGCGCGTCATCGTCGCCAATTTGCCCTACAACATCGCGACCGCACTCCTGTTGCGCTGGCTCGACCGCATCACGGCGTATGAGCGGCTGGTGCTGATGTTCCAGCGCGAGGTCGCGCTGCGGCTCATCGCGGCGCCGCGCGAGGCTGCCTACGGCCGGCTGTCGGTGCTCGTGCAGTGGCTGTGCGAGGTCAGGATCCTATTCGATGTGGCGCCGTCCGCCTTTGTGCCGCGGCCGAAGGTGACGTCCAGCATCGTGCTGCTGCAGCCGCGCGCCGAGCCGCTGGCGCCGGCGTCGAAGGCGATGCTGGAGCGGGTGACCGCGGCGGCCTTCGGGCAGCGCCGCAAGATGCTGCGCACGAGCCTAAAGACGCTGGGCCTCGCCGTCGCGCCGCTGCTCGCCGCCGCCGGCATCGCGCCGACCGCGCGCGCCGAGGAACTGCCGGTCGCCGCCTTCTGCGCGCTGGCCCGCGCCGCCGCGGCCATCGAGCGCGGGTAATCCCCGTGGCTTCCTCAGTTGAGGTTGTGCGTGACGAGCAGGTCAGTGGCGTCGAAATAACCGGTCCACGGGTAGCCCATCCACACCGTGACGCCGTCGAACTGCTGCGCCAGCGGCTGAAACGGCGAGAGGATCGTGTAGTCGGTCGAGCCCGACGCACCGCTCCCGATTAGCGCGATGTGCGCCGTCGCCGGCGAGGCCGCGGTGTTCAATGTCACAATCACGTCGAATGGTTGATTGCGCGGAAACGTGCCGAATTTGGTGGCATCGTTATCGTCGAGGCGGATCATGTTGTCGGTGGTGAAGTCGAGATGCAGGAAATTCGTCAGATCGCCCGGCTGCAGCCCGACCGGATCGAACGAGATCGTCGCGAGACCGCTGCCGGAGGGCATGAACATCGCGCACAGAAACGTGTATTGGCCGGGACCGCGAAATGCCGACAAAGTTCCCAGCATGCCGGCGATCTGCACCTTATTGTTCGCGCGGCCGATCTGCACCCATCTGGTGGTGGTTGGGTCGACTCCGGCGGCGACGACAACGCTGCCGGGCGGGCCGAACACCCCGGCGGTCCCGACCGGCTGGGCGGGAGCCGGCGGCTGCCCCGGCGGCGTCGCGTTGAAGTTCGTTTCAAATAGCGTTTCCGCGTTGCAGCCGGCCAGCAACGTCAGGCTGATAGCCAGCAGCGAGCGGCGGATCGTCTGTGCTAGGCGGGCGGTCGGCATGATCGATCTCCCTCTTCGCGATTTTGGTATTGAACTTCTTTTACCACGGGGTGCTTCCACCCGTACCGGCGATCGTGTTGAATGCCGGCAAGCTCGCAGCGCCGGAGCCGCTGCGTGTCGGCACAATGGAGGGCGCAATGCCGCTGACCCAGGACCTCGGCCGGTTTGTCGCCGGCCTCAGCTTTGAGAATGTGCCGCCGGAGGCGGTCGCGGTTGCCCGCACCGGCTTTATCGACACGATCGCGACGATGATCGCCGGCGCCCATGACCCGGCCCCGCAACTCTTGCGCCGCGGCCTCGCGCCCGCCCAAGGCCCCGCGAGCCTCTATTTCTCCGGCGACAGCGCGCCGGCACCGGAGGCGGCGTGGATCAACGGCACCGCCGGCCACGCGCTCGATTACGACGATGTCGGCTGCCGCGGCCACGTCTCGACCGTGCTGGTGCCGGCGATCATTGCCGAGGCGGAGACGCTCGGGCTCGGCGGCCGCGGCATGCTGGCGGCCTATGTCGCCGGCTATGAGACGTGGGCCGAGCTCTCCGAGCGCGACCCCGGCCATCATCACGTCAAGGGCTGGCACCCAACCGGCATTTTCGGCGCGATCGGCGCTGCCGCGGCGTGCGCCAAGCTGCGCCGGCTCGGCGCCCAAGAGGCGACAATGGCGCTGGCGCTGGCGGCCTCGCAGGCCGGCGGCATCATGGCCAATTTCGGCACGATGACAAAGCCGTTCCATGCCGGCCGCGCGGCCCATGCCGG
>JASIAN010000291.1 GCA_030042035.1 Alphaproteobacteria bacterium
ATCTTGCCGCCGAGGCCCGATTGCGGCGAGGCGAAATCGAGATAGTCGATCGGCGTGTTGTCGAAGAGCAGCGTGTCGCGCACCGGGTCCATGCGGGTCGAGATTGCCCACATCACGTCCTTCCAGTCGCGCACATCGATGTCGTCGTCCACGACGATGACGAATTTCGTGTACATGAACTGCCGCAGAAACGACCAGATCCCCATCATGATCCGCCGGGCGTGGCCGGGATAGGATTTGCGGATCGAGCAGACGGCGATGCGGTAGGAGCAGCCCTCCGGCGGCAGCCAGAAATCGACGATCTCGGGAAACTGCTGCTGCAGCAGCGGTACGAATACCTCGTTGAGCGCCTCGCCGAGCACCGACGGCTCGTCAGGCGGGCGGCCGGTAAAGGTCGAAAGGTAGACCGGGTCGTGCCGCATCGTCAGCGCCGACAGGCGGAACAGCGGGAATTGTTCGATCGCGTTGTAATAGCCGGTGTGGTCGCCGTAGGGGCCTTCATCGCCGTATTCGTCGAGGCTGACATGGCCTTCCAGCACGATCTCGGCCTCCGCCGGCACCTGCAGCGGCACCGTCTTGCAATCGACGAGGTCGAGCCGCCGGCCACGCAACAGCCCGGCGAACTGGTACTCCGATAATGTCTCTGGCAGCGGGGTCACGGCCGCAATGATCGTGGCGGGATCGGCACCGATGACGACCGCCGCCGGCAGCGGCTCGCACCTCTCGGCACGCCAGCGCTGGTGGTGCTGCGCGCCGCCGCGGTGCCGCAGCCAGCGCATCAGCGTGCGATCGCGCCCCAGAACCTGCATGCGATAGATGCCGAGATTGAAGCCGTCCTCCTTCGCGCCCCCCGGCCCTTTGGTGACGACGAGCGGCCACGTGATGAGCGGCGCCGGTTCGCCTGGCCAGCAGGTCTGGACCGGCAACAGGCCGAGATCGATGTCGCTGCCCTTGAGCACGATTTCCTGGCACGGCGCAGCGGCGACGGTCTTCGGCCGCATCGCCATCACCGTCTTTACCAGCGGCAGCATATCCAAGGCTTCGCGCCAGCCGCCCGGCGGCTCCGGCTGTTTCAGAAAGGCCAGAGTGCGGCCGATCTCGCGCAGTCCACCCGGCTCCCGGTCCATGCCCCAGGCGACCCGCTCGATGGTGCCGAACAGGTTGACCAAAACCGGCATCATCGCGCGCTCATGGACGACGTTTTCAAACAATACCGCCGGGCCGCCCTCAGCGAGGAGGCGCGTCTGGATCTCGGTCATTTCGAGCTTGGGCGACACGGGCGCCCGGACTCGCACGAGCCGCCCCGTGGCTTCGAGCCGGGCCATGAAATCGCGCAGGCTGGCGTATGGCATGCCCGGCTATATAGGCGCGCCGGGCCTATTTGGCGATCAGTTGCCGGCGGAGGCGGCGGCCGCGGCGGGGTGCGGCCGCAGCAGCAGCAGCGAGGCGAGGGCCGACAGGCTCAGGCCCGCCGAGAGCAATACGGAAGCGGCGCCGATGCGGTCGAGCAGCAGGCCAAACAGAAATGGCGCCGCCGACAGCGAGAGCCGCGCTGGGACCGACAGGATGCCGTTGCGCAACCCATAGCCGGCGGGGCCGAAAATCGCGAGCGGCAGAGTCCCCTTGGCGATCGTGATCATGCCATTGCCGGCGCCATGCAATATCGCGAACAGCGCAACCCCGGCCGGACCGAGCAACCCAAGAAGGCCGGCTCCGAGCGGATGCAGCAGGGTGGCGAGGCGCGCCGACGACACCGGGTGGAAGCGCCGCAACAGGCCGAATTCGACGAGCCGCGCCGCGACCTGTGCTGGCCCGACCAGGGCGCCGGCGGCGATCGCCACCGCCTGAGTAGCGCCGGCGCTGACCAGAAGGCGTGGCAACTGCGCCGCCATCGCGCCGGTCACAAAGGCGGTCGCGGCGAAGTAGAAGGCGAGAATCGGCATCGCGCCGCGCGGCGGCTCGGGACCGACCGGGATCGGGCGAGCCGCAGACATTACCAGCGGGGTCGGTACGGCCGGAATGACGAGCCAGTTGAGCGGCAGCCCGACGCAAAGGTTGAGCGCGGCCCAGATCAGGCAGGCCTCGCGCCAGCCGAGGGCATGCAGCAACGACGCCGAGACCGGCCATCCGATCGTGCTGGCAAAGCCGGCGATCAGCGTGATGCCGGTGATCGGCGCGCGCGCAGTGCTGCCGTAAAGCCGAGTCAACGCCGCGAAGGCCGGGTCGTAAAGGCCGAGCGCCATGCCGATGCCGAGCACCAGCCATGCCGAAGCGAGGCTCCGAAATCCCTGCGCCGACCCGAGGCAGGCGAGGCCGGCGGCCAGGACGGCGCTCGACACGGTTAGCACGGCGCGCCCGCCATGCCGGTCGATCAGGCAGCCGACCCACGGGCTCAACGCGGCGCCAAGCAGCAGCGCCGCGGAAAAGATGCCGAAGAACGCGTCCGTCGACACGCCGAGGCTCCGCGCGATCGGCGCACCGAGGATCGCCGGTAGGTAATAGCTCGACGCCCAGGCCAACGTCTGCGTCACGCCGAGCGCCGTTACAACGATGATCCGGGAGCGCTCTTTCATGACGCGGCGATGTTGGCCGCCGCGGCCCATTCGTGTCAAATTCATTACAAGCTGCCGCCCTCAGCCCGGCAGCACCTCAAAGACGACGCCTTCGCGCCCCTCGCGGTCTTCCAACTCACGGCTGGTCGGCACCAGATAGCGTGCCCGCTCGATGAGGCCCTCGCGCGGCAGATAGGCGCGGCCCGGATCGCCGAGTAGCGCAAGTCGTCCCGTGCGCGCTGCGATGCGGCGCAACAGCGCCACCGCGCGCGACGACATCGGCTCCTCGTAGCAGATGTCGCCGGCCAGCGCGACGCCCCAGCCGGCGGCGGTGCGATCGAGCAGGTCACGGGTCTCGATCTTCAGCGCGACGCCGTTGAGCGGCGCATTGAGGGCGATCGCGGCGGCGGCGAACGGGTCGATTTCCGCCGCCGTCACCGCGGCGGCGCCCGCCAGTGCAGCGGCAATCGCGACGATGCCCGAGCCGGAGCCGATATCCAGCACCTCGCGGCCGGCGACGAGTTCGGGGTGGTCGAGGAGATAGCGCGCCAGCGCCTGTCCGCCGGCCCAGGCGAACGCCCAGAACGGCGGCGGCACCGCGCCCCGTGCCAGGCTCGTCTCGGTCGCCTGCCACAACGGCGTCACCTCGGTTGCGAGATGGAGCGCGATCTCCGGCACCAGCGGCGGCCGTGCGACCGCCGTGTTGCCGCGGACGAAAGCGGCGGGATCCCTCATCACAGCCAATGGCCGGCAACGATGCCAGCAAACAACAGCCAGCCGACGAGCCGGTTTGAGCGGAATTTCGCCAGACAATCGGCCGGATCGTCGGTGGCGACGCGTGCCGCCTGCCCCATGAGGTGCAGCGTCGCGGCAGCGAGCGCCGGGTAGAAGAGGATACCGAGCTTGGCCGCACCGCCCGCGAGGCCCCACAAGAGCGCGGCCGCCGCATAGGCCGCGTAGAGGAACGCCCGGGTGCGCCGGCCGAGCGCCAGGGCGGATGATTTGACGCCGATCCGCGCGTCGTCCTCCTTGTCCTGGTGGGCGTAGATCGTGTCGTAGCCGAGCGTCCAGCAGATCCCGCCGAGATAGAGAAGAACCGGCGGCCAGGCGAGGCGGCCGGTCACCGCCGTCCAGCCGATCAGCGCGCCCCAGTTGAAGTTGAGGCCGAGAAAAAGCTGGGGCCAGTAGGTGATGCGCTTCATGTAGGGGTAGGTGGCGATCAGCGCGAGCACCGCGACGCCGAGGATGATGCTGGTGCGGTTGAGGCTGAACAGGATCGCGGCGCCGATCGCAAGCTGGGCCCCCATGAACACGCCCGCCTGCTTCACCGAAACCCGGCCGCTCGGGATCGGGCGCAGGCGGGTGCGCGCGACCTGGCCGTC
>JASIAN010000292.1 GCA_030042035.1 Alphaproteobacteria bacterium
CGGCGCGGCAGCCGCGCCGCCCGTGCGCGCGCCGCCGCGAGGCCCGCCGCCAGCCGGTCGGCAAGTGCGCTCGCCCGATCGGCGGCGCCGACCATCGCCCCGAGCATGCGGATCATGTCGAAGATTTCCGCGAGGCTGCGCTGGTTGAAGGCGTGAACGGCGACGCCGCGCCGAACCAGCGCCGCGACGATCTCAGCCTGCAAATCGGAGAACGCGAGCACCAGGTCCGGCTTCAGATCGAGAATTTTCGGGATGTCGGCCGAGATGAAGGCCGACACTCTCGGCTTGTCGCGGCGCGCCTGGGGCGGCCGTACGCAATAGCCGGAAATGCCGACGATGCGGTCCTGCTCGCCGAGAGGTACAGCGTCTCGACGGTCTCCTCGGTCAGGCAGACGATACGTTCAGGCGGAAACATCATGCGCTCCTGTCGCAAAGCGGCTGCGCTCGGCAGCCGATCATCTCCGCTGCTCACGGCGTGCCGATCGGCGCGAACGCGACCTTGATGCCACCGAAGACGCCGAGGCCCTGGTGCTGGAAACCGATCGGGTCCTGGTAACGCCGGTCGAGCAGGTTGTCGATGCGGGCAAAGAGGCTGACCCCATGGCCCAGGTCGTAGGCGCCCGTCAGGTTGATCAGCGTATACGGCGTGGCGTAAAGGCCGGAAACCGTGCCGTCGCGATTGATGTCGGCCCATTTCCCCTTGTAGACCGCGGTCGCGGTGAACGAGAGCCGGTCCGTCGCCTGCCATCTGGTACCAAGGCTCGCTTTGTTCTTCGGGCGCCGCAGCAGCTCGCTGTTGGTGATGTCGTCCATCGCGATCGTGTAGGTGTAATCGAGGCGCAGCGTCAGCGCCGGTATTGGATGGTACGCGACGAAATTTTCCGCCCCGTAGGCCGTCGCCCGACCAATGTTGGTGTATGACGTGCCGGCGTCGTTGATCTCGATCAGGTTATTGAAGTCATTATGGAAATAGGTGCTGCCAACGGTGATTTGCCGGCGCCACAATGATTGCTCGAAGCCGAGATCGTAGCCGAGGCTGGTTTCCGGCTTCAGGTTCGGGTTGGCGAAGAAATCGTATTGCGGGTAGTTGTCGTAGAGTTCGTCGAGCGACGGCGCTTTGAACCCGGTGCCGACGCTGCCTTTCAATTTTGTGCCGGTCTCGGGGAACAGCACCGCCGGCGCCTCGCGAAAGGTCGGGTAGGCCCCGAACGCGCCGTTGTCGTCGAGACGCACGCTTGCCGAATTGAAGAATCGATCCCCGACGCTCGACCGCAACTCGGCGTAGCCGGCATCGTTGGTCACCTGCGCGGAGGCCGGGTTGGTGTTAACAAGCCGGTCGATCTCGTGCTCGGCGCCGAGCACAAGCACTTCGCCGCGCGCGCCGGTGATCCTGCCCTGCCAGTCGACCTTGGTGCGATAGCCATGATAGTCGGAGGGATCGTCGCCGAGCACGACAGCATCCGGGTTCGGGTCGAAGTAGTGCCGCCAATAGCCGGTAAAGCCGACCCCGAGAGTCTGCTCGAAGGCGCCGCCGAACGAGACGAGATGGGCGAAGGCGCGGGTGAACAGTTCGTGGTTGTCGCTGTAGCTACGCGCTGCCTCGGGCACCGGCGGGCTGAAGTCGAAGTTGTCGCTGGTCGACGCGAGGTCGGTATCGACATAGCGGGCGACGATGCCGACATCGAGCATGTCAGTCAGTTGCGCGCCGAGCTTCGTCGAGACGGTTTTGTTGTCGTAGTAGTCGGGGTTGTACGGTTGCCCCGGCTGCACCAGCGCGAACGGCGTCACGTCGCTGTCGCCGGAATGGAAATGCGTGACATCCAAATCGTAGCTGAAGCGGCCCTGCGAGCCGCTGACCCCGGCCGTTTGGTTGAACGTGTCGGACGAACCGCCCTCGATCGTGCCACGAAACTGCGGTGGCCCGGAGCCGCTCTTGGTGATGATGTCGATGACGCCGCCGATCGCGTCCGAGCCGTAAAGCCCGCTCGCCGCTCCGCGCAACACCTCGACTTGCTGGATGTCGGAAGCCAGAAGCTGCGAGAAATCGAACGAACCATCGGGCGAGCTCGGGTCGCTGACATCGACGCCGTCGATCAACACCTTTGTCTGGTTGGAATTGGCGCCGCGCATATAGACGTACGTAATGCCGCCCGGACTCCCGGTCTGCACAAGGTTGAGGCCGGGGACATCATTGAGCACGTCGTTGAGCGTGCGTTCCTGCTTCTGTGCGATGTCCTGTGCCGTGATCACGCTAACGCTGCTGCCGACTTCGTTGGCCGGCGTCGGCACCAGTGTCGCACTGACGATGACGGGGGGTAGGGAAATCTGATCCGTCGCTGCTTCGTCGGCTCTCGCCGAGACGGCGCCGAGTGTTGGACCAAGCAGGGATGTAGCGACGATAAAAACCCGGCGGCAACTCGCTCGGACGCACGCAATACGGGACATGACAACGGCCTCGCGGCGACGTGACACGTCACCGCGAACCAAAGCCTCGACATCAAGCTAGTCTGCCCAATGCCTACCGGCCCCGCTGGTGCACCCCGCCCAACGTGTCCGCGCGTGACCACGGCCGATGGCAGGTCTCCTGGCTCGCGGGTCGTTGCCTTGCGCCGCCTTCCCAGCCACCCCGAAGGGTCGCCAGTGGCTTTGATGGCGCGCGGCTCACCGCTTACAGTTGCGGGGGCAGCCGCAGCTTCGGGCCAAGGCCCTCACTGCGTTCCCTATTAATCCCCGAAGGGAACCATCGCACTGATTGTGCGCCGCTGGCGCCGCTCGCGTCAATCACGCCGCCCCAAATGCTTGATTTGAA
>JASIAN010000293.1 GCA_030042035.1 Alphaproteobacteria bacterium
GACAGCGAGCTGCGGGTGCACGGCATCGAGGGCCTGCGCGTCATCGACGCCTCGGTGATGCCTTCGGTGACCTCGACCAACACCAACGCGCCGACGATCATGATCGCCGAGAAGGGCGCGGTGATGCTGAAGAGCGCCGCGCGACAGCGCCTCGCCGCGTAAATTTTACCCGTCGTCCCGGCGAAAGCCGGGACCCATCGTTCAGCCGCGCGAATGCCGAGAGATGGATCCCGGCCTTCGCCGGGATAACGGTTTCGTCCGGAGGGGACGCATGCAAGCGGATTACATCATCGTCGGGGCGGGGTCGGCGGGGTGCGTGCTGGCCAACCGGCTGTCGCAAGACCCGGCGACCCGCGTGTTGCTGATCGAGGCGGGGCCGCCTGACCGCAACCCGCTTATTCACATCCCGGCCGGGTATATGAAGCTGCTCGACCACAAGACCCTGACCTGGGGCTTTATGGCCGAGCCCGACGAGGGCGTCGCCGGCCGCGCGATCCTCTACCCGCGCGGCCGCGTCTTGGGCGGCTCGTCGTCGATCAACGGCATGATCTATGTGCGCGGCCAACCCGAGGATTTCGATCATTGGGGGCAGCTCGGCAACCGTGGCTGGGGATGGGATGACGTGCTGCCCTATTTCAAGCGCGCCGAAAGCTGGGAGGGCGGCGAGGACGCGTTCCACGGCGCCGGCGGGCCGCTTCTTACCTCGCACGGCGCCGACCGGCCGCTTTTATGCCAGAAGATCATCGAGGCCGGCGTCGAGATCGGCCTCGAATACCACGAAGACGTGAACCATCTGCCGCGCGGCGCCGGCGATAATATCGGCTGGGTGCAGCAGACGCGGCGCGGCCGGCGCCGCCAGAGCGCGGCGCGCACCTATCTGCGCCCCGCCTTGCGCCAGCCCAACCTCTCTGTCATCACCGGCGCGCTGGTGCACCGTGTGCTGCTCGACGGCAAGCGCGCGGTCGGCGTCGAATTCTCGCGCGACGGCAATACGGAGCGGGCGGACGCGCTCAGTGAAGTGATCCTGGCGGGCGGCGCGATCGGCTCGCCGCATCTGTTGCAACTCAGCGGCATCGGCGATCCCGACCATCTCGGCCGCATCGGCGTTGCGGTACGGCAGGCGCTGCCGGGCGTCGGCAAGAATTTGCAGGACCATTTCCTCGCGCGCGTGACCTGCGAGGTGCAGGGCATCCCGACCCTCAACGAAAAGTCGCGCGGTCTGCCGTTCGCCGGCGAAATCCTGCGTTACGTGTTCAGCGGCACCGGCATGCTGACCTATGCCGCCTCGCTCGTCTGCGCTTCGGTCAGGGTGCTGCCGGAATCGGCGACGCCCGACGTGCAGATATTGTTCGCCAACGGCAGCTTTGCGCCGGGGCCGGTGCGCCGGCTCGACGACAGGCCCGGCATGTCGGCCGGCATCTGGCAGATGCGGCCGCTATCGACTGGCTATGTCGAAGCGAAATCGGCCGACCCGCACCAGGCGCCGGCGATCAACCCGCGTTATCTCTCGCACGAGACCGATCGGCGCGCCGCGATCGGCGGCCTGCGCGCGGCGCGCCGGCTGTTCGCGGCGCCGGCGGTGAAGCCTTACGTTGTCGGCGAAATCCTGCCGGGGCGCGAGGTCGAGAGCGACGATGCGGTGTTGGATTACCTGCGGCGCACCGGCTCGACGGTGTTTCACGCGACCTGCACGTGCAAGATGGGGCGCGACGCGATGGCGGTTGTCGACGATCAGCTGCGCGTGCACGGCATCGCGGGCCTCAGGGTCGTCGACGCCTCGGTCATGCCGACCGTCACCTCGACGAATACCAACGCGCCGACGATCATGATCGCCGAGAAGGGCGCCCAGATGATCCGCGCTGCGGCGCGGCAGCGCCTCGCGGCGTGACGCCGGTGGCTTTGGCAGCGCGCTTGCGCGCCGGGCGCGGCGGTTTGCCTTTGGCGCGCTGCGTCGCCAGCAATTCGATCGCGCGGTCGAGCGGGAAGGCGTCAGAGTCGGCGCCCTTGGGCAATGATGCGATGACGCCGTTGTGGCTGACATAAGGGCCGTAGCGGCCGCGATAGAGGCCGATCGTGCCGCCATCGGGATGCAGCCCCAATTCGCGCAATAATTGTGGGCCGCGCCGGCCGCCGCTTTTCGCTTCTGCGAGCAGCGTCACGGCGCGGTTGAGGCCGATCGTCAAAACATCGTCATCGTCGGCGACTGAAGCGAATTGCGTGCCGTGTTTCAGATAGGCGCCGAAGCGGCCGATCCCGGCGGTGATCGGCTCGCCGGTGTCGGGATGACGGCCGATGTCGCGCGGCAGCGCGAGGAGACGCAGCGCGGTGTCGAGATCGACATCGGCCGGCTTCATGCCGCGCGGCAGCGCGACCCGCTTCGGCTTGGTGCCGTTGTCGCCCTCGCCGAGCTGCAGATAATGCCCGTAAGGCCCCTTTTTCAGCGAGACGGCCAGCCCCGTCGCCGGATCGGTGCCAAGCGCGCTGTCCGCCGCCGTGGCGCCGGCCTCGCCCTCGGCGGCATCGACCGCGAAGGCGCGCGTGTAGCGGCATTCGGGATAATTGGAGCAACCGATAAACGCGCCGAACCGGCCGAGCTTCAACGCGAGCCTTCCCTTGCCGCAAGCGGGGCAGAGGCGCGGATCGCGGCCCGAACCGTCATCCGGGAAGAAATGCGGGCCAAGTTCGGCGTCGAGCGCCTCCAGCACCGCCTTGACCGTCAGGTCCTTCGTGCCGTCCACCGCCAGCGAGAAATCGCGCCAGAAATTGCGCAATAATTCCTTCCAGTCGATGCGCCCGCCCGACACCTCATCAAGCTGATTTTCCAGATCGGCGGTGAAATTGTATTCGACATAGCGCTCGAAAAAGCTGGTCAGAAACGCGGTCACGAGGCGGCCGCGGTCTTCCGGCACAAAACGGCGCTTGTCGAGCCGCACGTAATTGCGGTCCTGCAATACCTGCAGGATCGCGGCGTAGGTGGAGGGTCGGCCGATGCCGAGTTCTTCCAGTTTCTTGACGAGGCTCGCCTCGGTATAGCGCGGCGGCGGCTGCGTGAAATGCTGGTTGGGCGTGACGGCGCCGCGCGCGAGGCGCTCCTTTTCGCGCATATTGGGGAGGCGGCGCGATTCCTCTTCCTCGGCGTCATCGCGGTCTTCCTGGTAGAGCTTCAGGAAGCCGTCGAACACGACGACGGAGCCGGTCGCGTGCAGCCGTATCCGGCCGCTCGGGTCGGCGATGTCGACGCTGACCTGATCGAGCAGCGCCGAGGCCATCTGGCTCGCCACCGTGCGCTTCCAAATGAGTTCGTAAAGGCGGCGCTGGTCGTTGTCGAGATGGCGTGCGACATCGCCGGGCCGGCGCTCCATGTCGGTCGGGCGGATCGCCTCGTGCGCCTCCTGCGCGTTCTTCGCTGGCGTGCGGTAGACACGCGGCGCCGCAGGCAGATAGCGGGCGCCGAATTCCTGGCCGATCAGCCGGCGTGCGGCGGCGATCGCCTCGGCTGCGATCGCGACGCCATCGGTGCGCATGTAGGTGATGAGGCCCACCGTATCGCCGTCGAGATCGATGCCTTCGTAAAGCCGCTGTGCGACCGACATCGTGCGGCTCGCACCGAACCCCAGTTTGCGCGAGGCCTCCTGCTGCAATGTCGAAGTCGTAAACGGCGGGAACGGGTTGCGCCGCACCTCGCGGCGTTCGACCGAAGCGACCGCGAAGCCGGCCGCGTTCAGAATGGCGTCGGCGGCCGCGCGTGCCTTTTCTTCGCTGTCGAGGTCGAAGCGGTCGAGCTTCTTGCCGTCGAGATGCGACAGATGCGCGATAAACCGCTCGCCGGCCTCGGTCTCGAATTCAACCTCGATCGTCCAGTATTCGCGCGGTCGGAACGCCTCGATCTCGGCCTCGCGCTCGCAAATGAGGCGCAGCGCGACCGACTGCACGCGCCCGGCCGAGCGGCTGCCCGGCAGTTTGCGCCACAAGACCGGCGACAACGTGAAGCCGACGAGATAGTCGAGCGCGCGGCGGGCGAGATAGGCGTCCACCAGCTCGCGGTCGATCTCGCGCGGATGGCGGAAGGCATCGAGCACCGCGTCGCGCGTCACCGCGTTGAACACGACGCGCTTGATGTCGACGTCCTTCTTCAAGGCGCGGCGCGCCTTCAGCACCTCGCGGACGTGCCAGGAGATCGCTTCGCCCTCGCGGTCGGGGTCGGTGGCCAGGAAGAGCTTGTCGGCGCCTCGGACGGCGGCGGCGATCTCCTTGACGTGCTTTTCGGAACGGGTGTCCACCTCCCACGACATCGCGAAATCGCTGTCCGGCAGGACCGAGCCGTCTTTCGCCGGCAGGTCGCGGACATGGCCATAGCTGGCGACGACCTTGTAGTCGCGCCCGAGGTACTTGTTGATGGTCTTCGCCTTGGCCGGCGACTCGACAATGACGACGTTCATGCCTTGACGTAGATCGGAAACGGGCGCTGAGGGGAGCTCAGCGCAGCGATACCAGATTGCCGGGATGACGCTCGATGCGGCCGGCAAGTTCCAGCTCGAGCAGCAGCGTGGCGACCGAGGCGGGTGACAATTGGCATTGGCGCACCAGTTCGTCAACCGCGACCGGCGAGGGGCCCAGATGCTCGACGATCAGATCGAGCGCCGACCCGTCATCCGCCGGCGGGCTCGGCGCCGCGACGGCCGGGCCCCCAGGCCGCAGCGGCAGCCGCGGCT
>JASIAN010000294.1 GCA_030042035.1 Alphaproteobacteria bacterium
CGACAATGAGGGCCCCCGCCACAAGGTCTGGGTCGAGCCGTTCCGCCTCGCGACGCATCCTGTGGCGTGCGGCGACCTTCTCGATTTCATCGCCGATGGCGGCTATGCCCGCGCCGAATTTTGGCTCTCGGACGGCTGGGCCACGGTGCAGCAGCAGGGCTGGCGGGCGCCGCTCTACTGGCGCGAGGTTGACGGCAAATGGCGCCTCTTCACGCTGTCCGGCGAAAAGCCGGTCGAGCCGGCGGAGCCGGTGTGCCATGTCAGCTTCTACGAGGCCGACGCATTTGCCCGCTGGGCCGGCCACCGCTTGCCGACGGAGGCCGAGTGGGAGATCGCGGCGGAGGGCCAGTCGCTTGCCGGCAACCTCGCCGACCGCGGCCTTTATCACCCCGCCCCCGATGACGGCGGGGATGCCGGCGCGCCGCGGCTGTTCCAGATGATCGGCGACGTGTGGGAATGGACCGCCAGCCCCTATATCGCGTATCCGCGGTTTCGCGCGGCCGCCGGCGCGATCGGCGAATACAACGGCAAGTTCATGTCAAACCAGATGGTGCTGCGCGGCGGCGCGGCGGTGACGCCGGCCGGCCACCTGCGCATCACCTATCGCAATTTCTTTCCGCCCGCCGCGCGCTGGGCGTTTTCGGGGCTGCGGCTGGCGGAGGATATTTGAGGATGGCGGATGGCGACGGCGGCTTCGCGTTCCATGATCTGGCGCCGGGCGAAGAGAGCTTTCGCGATGCGGTGTTTTCGGGGCTTGGCCGAACGCCAAAGATGCTGCCCTGCAAATTCTTTTACGACGAACGCGGCTCCGCGCTGTTTGAAGAAATCTGCCGGCTGCCCGAGTACTACCTGACCCGCACCGAGATCGCGATCCTCGAACACCGTGCCGGCGCGATAGCGGCGCAGATCGGCCCGCACGCCCGCCTCGTCGAACTCGGCAGCGGCGCCAGCATCAAGGTGCGCATCCTGCTGCGCGCGCTCGCAAACCCGGCCGCCTATGTCGCGGTCGACATCTCACGCGAGTGGCTACGCGAGGCAGCCGGCGAGCTCGCGGCTGACTTTCCAGATTTGCCGGTCGTCGCGGTCTGCGCCGATTACACGCGACCGTTCCCGCTGCCGCCACTGCCGGGGCCGGGGGGCAAGCGGGTCGGGTTTTTCCCGGGGTCGACGATCGGCAATTTCGAGCCGGACGCCGTCGTCCGTTTTCTGCGTCACTGCGGCGAACTCTTAGGGCCGGGCGGCGAGATGCTGATCGGCGCCGACCTGAAAAAAGAGCCGGCAATCCTCAACGCCGCCTATAACGACAGCGCCGGCAAGAATGCCGCCTTCAACCGCAACCTCCTCAACCGTATCAACCGCGAACTCGACGGCGACATCGACGTCGCGCGTTTCGCGCATGTCGCGTTCTATAATGAAGCGGCCGGACGCGTGGAACTCTACCTCGAAAGCCGCGCGGCACAGAGCGCGAGGATCGCCGGCCGGCGTTTCGACTTCGCCGCCGGCGAGCGCATCCATACCGAAAACTCCTACAAATATTCGATCGACGAGTTCCACGCGCTCGCCGTGCGCGCCGGTTTCCGCCCGGTTGACACCTGGACCGACCCGGATCGCCTGTTCAGCGTCCATTACTTACGCCAGGAGTGATGGATCCCGGCCGGTGCCGGGACCCACCTCCTTCATAGGCTCTATGCCTTCAAATGCTTGTCGAAATAGACGAGGATGTCGCCCCACAGCTGGAAGGCGGGGCCTTCGCGGAAGCTCGGGCGGTAATCGGCGAGAAACGCGTGGCCGGCGCCCTGGTAGACCTTCGTCGTCACATCCTTGTGCGCGGCGTCGCCGCGGCGCTTCAATTCGGCTTCGAGTGCGACCGGCGGGTTCTGATCTTCGGCACCGAACACGCCGAACAGCGGGCAATTGAGCTGGCCGACCATGTCGAGCGGCGCCTTCGGGCGCGACGCGGTGGTCTCGGCATCGGGCGTCGCGCGGTTGATGAACCCGCCCCAGCAGTCGATCGCGGCATCGACCTTCCGGCTACTGCACGCGAAGAGGAGCGTGTGGCGACCGCCCGAGCAGAAGCCGATCGCACCCACCTTGCCGGTCGCGCCCGGCAAGGCACGCAGGCAATCGGCGGCGGCTTCCAAATCCT
Source organism: Alphaproteobacteria bacterium (assembly GCA_030042035.1). Classification (GTDB taxonomy): domain Bacteria; phylum Pseudomonadota; class Alphaproteobacteria; order ATCC43930; family CGMCC-115725; genus DATARH01. Next base: position 2,147 of record JASIAN010000294.1, read on the forward strand.
GCACCGCTTCGCTGTCCGGCAGGCCGAACATGACCGGGAAGACGGTGTTGATGTCCTCGGGGTTGCTGGGACCGCCGCGCCGCCAGTAAAGCGCCGGCGCCACCGCGTTGTAGCCGATATTGGCAAACCGCCGCGCCAGGTCGCAGATGTGATCGACGAGGCCGAAAGCTTCCTGGATCACGACGATGCCGGGATAAGTGCCGGGCTGGTTGGGGGTTGCCAGGTAGGCAGCGATCTGCGTGCCGCCGCTTTGCAGGCTGATGACACCGCCCTTGATGCGGCTGGTATCGGTCACGACACCCGGGATGTTCGCCATCAAGCATCTCCTTCCTTCGAGAGAAAGGCGATGATAGCGGGGAACAGCCGGCGCCGCACGCTATGCCGCTGCGACGAGGCCGCGCTGCGCGAGGAGCGGCGCGATATCGGGCTCGCGGCCGCGGAAGGCGCGGTAGAGCGTCATCGGGTCCTCGGTGTCGCCGGCGCTGTAGATTGCGCGAAGGCGCGCCGCCAGCGCCGGGTCGAATGGGTCACCCTTGTCGGTAAACGCGGCAAAGCCGTCGGCATCGAGCACTTCGGCCCACAGATAGGCATAATAGCCGGCGGCATAGCCGGAACCGGCGAACAGGTGCTGGAAATGCGCGGGGCGATGCC
>JASIAN010000295.1 GCA_030042035.1 Alphaproteobacteria bacterium
CAGCGCACCGGCGAATGTGTCCGGGTCGAAGGCGGGCGGCGTGATCAGATACAGCCGCGTCGTCGCCCGCTCGTCATCGGTTCGCACGGAGGTCAGCCCTGGTCAGACCTTCACGGTGGAGGCGCGGTAGATCTCGTCGATCGATTGGGCTAGCGCCCCCTGGAATTCGGCGTCGCTCATCGAGACGCGCAGGTCCTGGACCAGCGCGCGCGAGAAGCTGGCGATCATGCCGTGATTGGCGGCGAGCCGCTGGTCGGCGTCGGCGCGGCTGTAGCCGCCGGAGAGGGCAACCACCCGGGCAACGCGCGGGTGATTGACCAGCGGCAGGTAGAGGTCGGTGACGTCGGGCAGGGTCAGCTTGAACATGACCTGCCGGCCGGCCGGCAACGCGTCGGCCCGCTTCTTCAGCTCGTCGAGCAGGATCGCCTCGGCGCCCTTCTTGTTCGGACTCTTGATCGAGACCTCGGGCTCGAGGATCGGCATCAGCCCATGTCGGGCGATCTGTTCGCCGACCTGGAACTGCTGTTCGGCGATCGCGGCGATCCCTTCTTTTGACGCCAGATTGATCACCGAGCGCATCTTGGTGCCGTAAACGCCGGCCTTGACCGCGCGGTCGCACAGCTGGTCGAGCTGCGGCATCGACCGCATCAGCTGGACGCCATCTTTTTCCGGTTCAAGTCCGCGGTCGACTTTGACAAACGGCACGACCCGCCGCTCTTCCCACAGATAGGAAGCGGTCGGCTTGCCGCGCACCTCGCCATCCATCGTGCCTTCGAACAGGATGGTGCCGATGACCTTGTCGCCGGTAAAAGCCGGTGCCGTCATGATGCGCACCCGCATCTGATGGATCAGCCGGAACATCTCCGCCTCGCCGCTATAGGCGCTGTCCGGAATGCCGTAGAGGCGCAGCGCCCCCGGCGACGACCCGCCGCTCTGGTCGAGGGCGGCGATAAAGCCGCCCTTTTTGGTCATCTGGGCCGCCATCTGGTCATTGGCCATCGTCATCACTCCGCATGAAATCCGCGCGTTCGGCTATCGTCTTTCTAGCAAAACGCTCGTGCCGACGCGAGGGCATCGGCGCAGCGCCGGCGCAGCGCGTCAGGCGATGCAAAGAACCCGTCGCCAAGGTCGAGCGCCGGCTGCGGGCGCTCTGTTACCAGCCGCACGCCGCGCTGCGCTGCGATATCGGCGAAGCGGGCGGCGACATCGGCGCGGCCGGTGAAGACGATCCCGTCGACGCCGCTGCGGATCGCGCCTTGTGCTGCGCCGGCGTCGTCGCCGCAATCGAGCAGCGTTGTGCATCGCGCGTCGGGTACCGCCGCCTGCGCCGCCGCGACCAGCTCGCGCCACCAGCCGGGCCCCCCGTAAATCCCGGCACCCGGCGCGCTCAACAGCACGATGGGCCGCCCGGCCTTTGCCGCCGCCGCCAGCGCCCCCGTCGCATGTGCCAGCCCATGCACAACGATGGCGCGCGGCTCCTTTTCCGCCATGTCATTGCGCCGCCGCGTCTCGGATCGCGCGCCAGACGCGCTCTGGCGTCGCCGGCATCGCTAGGTCAGTGACGCCGAGCGGCGCCAGCGCGTCGAGGATCGCGTTCATGACGGTCGGCGTCGAGGCGACCGTGCCGCCTTCGCCGACGCCCTTGATGCCGAGCGGGTTGGAGAGACTCGGCACCGGCGAAAAATCGATTCTGAAGCCGGGCAGATTGTCGGCGCGTGGCAGCGCGTAATCCAACAGCGAGCCGGTCAGCAATTGGCCGCCGTCTGGGTCGTAAACGAAATCCTCGGTCAGCGCCTGGCCGGCGCCCTGCGCGACGCCGCCCATGATCTGCCCTTTCGCCAGCAGCGGATTGACGACAGTGCCGATATCATCAACGACGGTGTAGCGGTCGATCGCGACGGCGCCGGTTTCGGGATCGACCTCGACCTCGCAGATATGGCAGCCGTTGGGAAAGCTCGGCACATCGCCGGGCGCGGCGCCGGCGCCCTGCAGCCCAACGCCGAGCTCGGCCGGCAGGCCGATCGGGATGAACGACATCTGCGCCACCTGCTGCAGTGGCATCGCGCGGTCGGTGCCGGCGATCGTGAAGCTGCCGTTCTCGAACACGATGTCTGCCGCGTCTGCTTCGAGGAAATGCGCGGCAAAGCGCTTGCCCTTGGCGATGACCTCGTCGGCCGCGGCGCGCAGCGCGTTGCCGCCGTTCATCATGCTGCGCGAGCCGTAGGTGCCGCGGCCGATCGCGACCTCGTCGGTGTCGGCCTGCATGAAGCGGATCTGGTTTTCCGGCACGCCGAGCCAGTCCCCGACCATCTGCGCAAAGGCCGTCTCGTGGCCCTGGCCGTGCGACAAGGTGCCGGCGACGATCGTCACCTCGCCCGACGGATCGAAGCGCAATTCCATGCGCTCGTTGAAAATGCCGGTGTTGTCTGTGTAGTAGGAGATGCCGCGGCCGCGCCGCCGGCCGGCCGCCGCGCTCGCCGCGGCCCGCGCCGCATAACCGCTCCAGTCGCCGAGCGCCTGCGCCTTTTCCAAGGCGCTCGGGAAATTGCCGCTGTCGTAGACGTATCCGGTTTGCGTCGTGTACGGAAACGCGCGGATCAGGTTGCGCCGCCGCAGTTCCGCCGGGTCGATGTTGATGTCGCGCGCCGCGCGATCGACGAGCCGCTCCATCAGATAAACCGCTTCCGGCCGGCCGGCGCCCCGATAGGGCACGGTCGGCGCGGTGTTCGTCAGCACGAGCCGGCTCGTTACCGATACCGCGGGGATGTCGTAGACCGTCGATCCGAGGCGCAGCGACAGCATCAGCGGAAACGCGCCGGCGCCTTCGATATAGGCGCCGACATTGTGCATGCCGGTCCAGCGCAGCGCGAGAAACCTGCCGTCGGCGGCGAGCGCCAGTTCGGCCAGTTCGATGACCTGGTCGCGGCCCTCATTGTCGCTCAGCAGCCCGTCGGTGCGCGACGGGATCCATTTGACCGGGCGGCCGACGCGCCTGGCCGCCCACGCGCACACCGCCTCCTCGACGTAAAGCTGGCCCTTCATGCCGAAGCCGCCGCCGACATCGCGGGCGACAACGCGAATGCGGTTCTCCGGCACGTGCAGAATCTGCTGCGCCAAGATGCTGCGGATGCCATGCACGTGCTGCGTGCTCGTGTAAAGCGTCCAGCGGCCGGTGCCGCTGTCGTAGGCGGCGAGGCAGCCGCGCGGCTCCATCGTGAATGCGGTAATGCGGTTGTTCTTCAAGGACAGCCGCGCGACATGCGCGGCGCGGGCAAAGGCGGGCTCGACGGCGCCGGCGTTGCCCAGCTGCATCGTCACCGAGACGTTGCCGGGGATATCGTCATGCACGAGCGGCGCGCCGGGTTTCACCGCGTCCTCGGCGCGCACGACCGCGGGCAATGCCTCGTAATCAACCTCGATCCGTTCCGCCGCGTCGCGCGCCCGGTCCTCGCTCGCCGCGACGACGACGGCAACCCGCTCGCCAACATAGCGCACGCGATCGATCGCCAACGGCGGCCGGTGCGTGCGATGGCCGGGCGGGCCGCCCATGTCTTCCGGCATCCCCTCGGGGTCGAGCGTGCCGAGTCCATCGGCCGCCCAATCCCGCCCGGTCAACACGGCGAAGACGCCCGGCAACTGCGCCGCTTCGCGCGTGTCGATGCCGTGGATTTTGGCGTGCGCGTGCGGCGCATAGAGAAAGACCGCATAGGCTTGGCGCGGCAGGTCGATATCCGCGACGTAATGGCCGCGCCCGGTCAGAAAGCGCGGGTCCTCCGTGCGCGGGACCGGCTGCCCGATGCCGAACCTGGTGCCGCCTTGCATGGTTGCCCCCCTTGCTCATGCCGCGCGCTCGCTGCGCTGCCGCAAATGTGTGGCGCCGCCGTCCGGGCGCAAGCCGCTTCTCATCGTGCGCCGATCGCGCTAACGTGAACAACAGCAGAACACTTGCCGCCGCCACGCGTTTTCGGGGGAGCCATGGAAGCCGCGATATCGCTGGTTGTTTTCGTTGCCGCCGCAGCGCTCGGAGGGCTCGTCGGGCTCGGTATCGGGCGCTATTGGTGGCCGGCGATTCGCAAGGACGACGCGGCCGCGCTCGATGCCGCCCGGCTCGGCGCGCGCGCTGATCTGCTGCAACAGCGGCTCGACGAGCAGGCCGCACGGCTGGCGGCGGCCGAAGCCGACGCGCGCACCGCCGGCGAGGAGTTGGCGCGGCTGAAGCAGCGCGAGGCCGACCTTGTCGAACAAAAGCAGCAGCTCAGCGGCGAATTCGAGAACATCGCCCACCGCATCCTGAAGGCGACGACCTCGGAATTGTCGGAAGGCTCGCAGCGCGAACTCGGCGCCCTCCTCGAGCCGCTCCGCCAGCGCCTCCACGACTTCCAGCTGAAGGTCGAGTTGACCTACCAGTCGGAGACCCGCGAGGTGCTGTCGCTGAAGGAGCAGATACGGCTCCTCGTCGAAACCAGTCATGCCGTCGGCAAAGAGGCCGACGGGCTGGCGAAGGCACTGCGCGGGCAATCGCAATTGCGCGGCCGCTGGGGCGAGGTCGCGCTCGAACGCATCCTCGAAACCGCCGGCCTTCAGGAGGGCCGCGAATACATCGCGCAGGGCCGCGGCCTCGGCCTGCGCGACGCCGAGGGCGGCCTGCAGAAGCCGGATATCATCGTGCTCTTACCGGAGGCCCACTCGATGATCGTCGATTCGAAGGTACCGCTGATCGGCTATGAGCGCCTGGTTGCCGCCGACGAGACGATGCACGCCGCCGCCGGCCGCGACTTCGTGCGCGACGTGAAGGCGCATATCGACGGGCTGTCGGCGAAGCGCTACCAGGACAACGACAAGCTCGTGGCGCACGATTGCGCCTTGATGTTCGTGCCGATCGAGGGCGCGCTCGCCGCCGCGCTGACCGCCGACCCCGAGCTGTTCTCCTATGCCTGGGACCGCCACGTCGTGCTGGTCGGCCCCTCGACGCTGTTGATGACGATGCGCACCGTCGCGTCGATCTGGCGCTACGAAAGGCAGGGGCAGAACGCGCAGGAGATCGCGCGGCTGGCCGGCGAGTTGTGCGAGAAGGTGCGGCTGAGCCTCAATGATCTCAACATCGTCGCCGAGAAAATGGCGGACGCCAACGCCGCCCACAATTCGGCCGTGAAGCGCCTCTCGACCGGCCGCGGCAACGCGCTGTCGTTGGGCGAGCGCATTCGCGGGCTCGGCGTCAAGGCAAAGCCGATGCCCGAGATGCTGATCGACGGTGTCTCAGTCGCCGCGGGCGAAAGGACGGACGCCGCGGCGGAATAATCGGCGGCGCGCGCGGCGGCCGCGGCGACCAGAAGCGCGAGGCCGAGCCCGGCGGCGAGGCTCAATGCGCCGTGACGATGTGTCGGGCGATAAAGCGGTCGAGACACGCCAGCCAGTAGTCGCGGATCGCGTCGCGTTCGAGGAACGGGTCGTGTTTCGAATCGGCGAGTTCGACCAGCGTACAGTTCGGCAACAGACGGGCGGCGCGGCGCTGCGCCGCGCGCGACACGACAACCTCGCGTTCCGGTCGGCCCAACAGGATCGGCGTGTCGATTGTCGTCAGGAACTCCGGTTTCGAGATGCGCGCGATCAGCGCCAGCGCGCTGTCGAGCCAAGCATAGGTCGCATCGTCGTGGCGCAATGCCGGCTCGGCGGAAAACCAGGCATGCCGCAGGCGGCAGCGTTCGGCGTCGGCGGTGGCGCGGCTGCGCTCGGGCGACGGGAGGCGCGAAGGGCGCCATTTGCGCGCGCCGGGGATGAAGCAGATGCCGAGGCCGGCGGCGCGCGCCGGCCGGGTGATGACGCGAAGCAGGCTCGGCGGCACGCGGCCGGTGCGCAAGCCGATCATCGGGGAGGACAGTACGGCGGCGGCAAACAGCCGGGGGTGACGCTTCAGGCATAACAGCGCAATCGCGCCGCCCATCGAATGCGCGACGAGAACCCGCGGCCGGCCGGTGCGCAGCTGCGCTCGCGCAAAGCCGGCCAGATCGTCGGCGTCGCGCTCGAAGTTGCGAGCGCGCGGCCGGGTCGGCAGGCGGCGCGGGCGAATCGAACCACCCTGGCCGCGCCAGTCGAAGCACCACACCGCGATGCCGCGAGCCGCCAGATCGCGCATGGTTTCGAACTGCTTTTCGATAAATTCGCCGAAGCCGCCGACGAGCACGCATTCGGCGCGCGCATTGCCGACCGGCAGATGGCCCCAGCGCAACAGCGCGCCGTCAGCCGCAATAAATTCGCCCCAGACAAAGCCCGGCGGCGGCAGAAAACGTTCCGGCAGAGGGGGATGCCGCAGCGGCCGGGCGAGCGGCCGGGCGGCGGAGGAAAGACTGTCTGGCAACCGCGTTCTCTTGGTGCTGCAATACCCGGCGAAAATGCCCGTCGCGGTCGGGCAGACGCATGCTCATTATGCCAAAAAATGGCGGCGATGGGGCAAGCTGAGCGGCGAAACGCCGCGCAGCTCGCGGGCGGTTTGCTGCGGCGCCCGCGGGACGTGGACGAATCGTTCGGCCGCAGCGTCGCCGCGATATCCTGAGGGCGCTCGGCTGCGCTATCATCGCGCCGGCTTTGCGCGAAAGGACCCTGTGATGCCGTTGTTGTATGACCGCAAGGGCGCCGTCGCCATCCTCACGCTGTCACGGCCGCAGGCGCGCAACGCGTGGGGCGACGATTACAACACGGGTCTCGCGGAGCTGCTGCCGCGGCTTGAGGACGACCCGGAGATCCGCGTCGTGATCCTGACCGGCGACGAAGCGGGCAGCGCGTTCAGCGCCGGCGCCGACCTGAAAAACCCGAAGACCCACACGAGCGATTCGATCGCCGACGCGATTACGGCGCTGCCAAAGCGGCGGCGCCTTCAGGCAATGAACCTGCTTTCCGATTTCGCCAAGCCGCTCATCGCCGCGGTCAACGGCTACGCCGTCGGGATCGGCTGCATCGTGACCTATTGCTGCGACCTGATCGTTGCTTCCGAGCGGGCCGAATGGCGGCTGCCGCAGGTCGGGCTCGGCATCCTGCCGGCGCAGGGCGGCACGGTGCGCCTCGCCCGCTGGATCGGCCGCGGCCAGGCGATGAAGCTGGCGCTCGGCTTTCCGCTCTCGGGCGAGGAGGCCTACCGCCTCGGCCTCGCGCAATTCCTCGTGCCGCACTCCGGGCTGATGGCGAAAGCGATGGAGGTCGCCGAGCACGTCGCCAGCCTGCCGCCGCTTGCCGCCCGGCTCGCCAAGGAAGCGGTCGCGTTCGGCATGGATTCGACGTTGCGCGAGGCGGCCAACGCCGATCTTTATCGCTTCATGGCCCTCGAACTGACCGAAGACAAGAAAGAGGCGCACCAGGCTTGGCGCGAGCGCCGCAAGCCGGCAACGACGGGACGGTGAGGATCGCGCCGCATTTGATCGAGACAGGTCGCGATTTGGTATACACTGTCGTTGCATTTTAACGAGGTGAGGTCGTGATGAACGCAACGTCAATCCTGCGGCAGTGGAAGATTGTTGCGATTGCCGGCGCGCTCGCCCTCGCGAGCGCGACCGCTGGCTATGCCGACAGCCCC
>JASIAN010000296.1 GCA_030042035.1 Alphaproteobacteria bacterium
TATATCGATGTGCCGGGCGTCTCGCCCGCCGACCTCGCCTTGCCGCCGCCCTCTGAGACCACCGCCGGCGTGGCCCGCCGCGTCGCCGCTGCGCGCGCCCGTCAGAGCCGACGCTATGCCGGCCTGCCGCAGGAGCGGCGTATCCGCACCAACGCCGAGGTGGACGGCGCTCTGCTCGATGAGGTCGCGACGCCCGAGCCGGCCGGCCGGGCGCTCTTGCAGCGCGCCGCCGAGCGGCTGCGACTGTCGGCGCGCGGCTATCACCGCGTCCTCAGGGTCGCCCGCACGCTGGCCGATCTCGACGGTGGCGACACCGTCGGCCGCCGCCATATCGCCGAGGCCTTGAGCTACCGCCAGGCGATCAACGCCGCGGCTTCCTCCGGCTGACCACCGGGGCAAGTGCGGCCGCGGCGGAAAACCGCTTGCGGGCGCTGCCGGCAATCGCGACATTGGCCGCAGACGCGCATCCCCCGGCGGCGAGGCGGACCATGAACGCACCCTATCTCAGAAGCGGCATTTTTCTCGCGCCGTTCCACTATCATGACGAAAACCCGACGCTGTCGATCGAGCGCGACCTCGAGCTGTTGGAGCACCTCGACCGCCTCAACTATCACGAGGCGTGGATCGGCGAACACCATTCCGGCGGCTTTGAGGTGATCGCCTGCCCGGAGATGTTCATCGCCGCCGCGGCGCAGCGCACCCGCCACATCCGGCTCGGCACCGGCGTCGTGTCGCTGCCCTACCACAACCCGTTCATGCTCGCCGATCGCATGGTGCAGCTCGATCATATGACGCGCGGCCGCGCGATGTTCGGCGTCGGACCGGGCGCGCTCGTGCACGATGCGCTGAAGATCGGGATCGACCCGTTGAAGCAGCGCGAGATGATGGACGAATCGTTCGACGTCATCGTGCGGCTGCTGCGTGGCGAGGTCGTCAGCAAAAGGACCGACTGGTTCAACCTGACCGACGCACAACTGCAGCTGCGCCCTTATACGCGGCCGCACATGGAGCTGGCGGTCGCGGCGGCGCGCTCGCCGTCGGGCGGCGTCTTGGCCGGCACCCACGGCGTCGGCATGCTGTCGATCGGCGGCACGGCGCCGGCCCAGATGGAACGCCATACCGCTAACTGGAATCTTTATGAAGAAACCGCGCGCGCCCACGGCCATCAGCCGAACCGCAAGGACTGGCGCGTCGTCGGCATGTTCCACATCGCCGAGACGCGCGAAAAGGCGAAGCAGAACGTAGGGTTCGGGATCGAGGCGTTCGCCCAGTATTTCCGCGACGTCGCAACCTTCCCGATCATCCCCGGCGATGTCGGCAACGCGACCGAATGGCTGCTCGAAACCGGCACCGCCTGCATCGGCACGCCCGACGACGCGATCGCCTATATCGACCGGCTCATGCAAGGCTCGGGCGGCTTCGGCGTCATCTGCGAGCTGGCGCACAACTGGGCCGATTGGGAGGCGACCAAGCGGCATTACGAATTGATGGCGCGGTTTGTGCACCCGCATTTCCAACAGAGCCGCGATCTGTTGCGCGGCAGCTATGATTTTGCGACGAGCCACCATGGCGATTTCATCGGCCAGGCCGCGGCGGCGATCCAGCGGGCGATCGACCGCCACGCCGATCGCGCCGGCGGCAAGCGGGCGGCGGAATAGGCTCGGCGTTTTGCCGGGATTGGTTGTGCGCGCAGCACTGCGCGCGAATCAACCGCCGCTCGGGGCCGCGACGCTTTTCGCGACGCCGCACTCGCCGGCGCGCCGACGCATCCTATATCTGCCTGTGTCCAGTCGGCGCCGCGCCTCCGGGCAGAAGGGTGGTTCGCATGCAAAGCCAGAACCGGTTTTTTGACGACATGGCGCGTGTCGCCTCGGGCGCAATGGGCGCGCTCGGCGGCATGCGCGGCGAGATTGAGGCGCGCTTTCGCGACCAGCTTGAACGCGTCCTGGCCGGCATGGATCTGGTTGACCGCGAGGAATTCGAGGCGGTCAAGGCGATGGCGGCCAGGGCGCGCGAGGAACAGGAGGTGCTGCTGCGTCGCGTCGAGGCACTCGAGGCGCGCCTTGCCGCGCTCGAGGAAGCGGCGCAACCGACACCAACCTCCTCAATTTCCTGAGGGTCAAATGCGCCGATACGCTAAATCTGGTCTTGCAACGGCGGCTGCGCTTTGGCAGCGTAGCCACCGAAGAGACATTACAGCCTTCTGAACAGCCCGGAGGAGCGCCCGATCAAACGAGCCGCAGCCCTGTCGCCATTGTTACGTTCCGTCGCCTCCAGGAGGGCGCGATGACCTCTGTTTCCGTCGTCGAAGTTCATTCTCCCGCCGGCAACCCGATCGATCTGGTCGAGGAAATCGTCGTCGCCCACGACTGGGCGCACGACCGGGCCAGCGAAGAGGAGATGATTGTCGAAATTGCCGGCCGCTGGTGCGATTACCGGCTGTATTTTTTGTGGCAGGAAGAGCTGAGCGCGCTGCACTTTTCGTGCGGCTTCGATATGAAGGTGCCGAAGCGACGGCGCGGGCCGCTGTACGAGCTGTTGGCGCTGGCCAATGAGCGACTGTGGCTCGGCCATTTCGATTTGGCGGCGGGCGAGGCCTCGCCGGCGTTCCGCTACGCCGTGCTGCTGCGCGGCATCGGCACCGCGAGCTCGGAGCAGGTCGAAGATCTTGTCGACATCGCGCTGACCGAATGCGAGCGCTTCTATCCGGCGTTTCAGATGGTCGTATGGGGCGGCAAGGCGCCCGACCAGGCGATGGAAGCAGCGATGATCGAGCCGATCGGCGAGGCCTGATTCGGCGCCGCGAATCGCAGGAGCGCGCCCGCAACGACGGTGCGGATTCGATTGCCTCGCCGCCCTTGCGATGACACTTTTAGCGGCATGACGGCGCAGGGTGAAATCGCCGGCACGGTTCTCTTGGTCGGCTGCGGCCAGATGGGCGGCGCAATGCTGCGCGGCTGGCTCCCCGGCGCCGCGGCCGTCGGTTATGCGGTAGTGGAACCGGCCAAGCCACCGGCGGACCTCGCCACTGCCGCGCCGGTGAGCTGGTTCGCCGGCGCAACCGAACTGCCCGCGGACCTGACGCCGGACGCCGTCGTATTCGCCGTCAAGCCGCAGGTGATCGACGACGTGGTGCCGCCCTACCGCCGCTTTGTGCGGCCGGAGACGCTGTTTCTGTCGATCGCCGCCGGGACGACGATCGCCCGCCTCGCTCGCCATCTCGGCGCCGGCGCCGCGATCGTCCGCGCGATGCCCAACACACCGGCCGCGATCCGCCGCGCGATCACCGTCGCCTGCCCCAATGCGCAGGTCAGCGACCGCCAGCGGCGCTTATGCGACACGCTGCTCTCGGCAATTGGCGACAGCACTTGGGTCGCCGACGAAGCGCTGATGGATGCGGTGACCGCAGTATCGGGCAGCGGCCCGGCCTATGTCTTCCTGCTGATCGAGGCGTTGGCGGCGGCCGGCGAGCGCGTCGGGCTGCCGGCTGAACTGGCGCTGCGTCTGGCGCGCGCGACGGTCGCCGGCGCCGGCGAATTGGCGGT
>JASIAN010000297.1 GCA_030042035.1 Alphaproteobacteria bacterium
GCGACGCAGGCGGCGGCGCGCGTCGCGGCGCGCTGCGGCATCCGCCGCATCGACATCGCGACGCTGGCGGCCTGGCGGTCCGAGGCCGACCGCCGCAGCCTCTCTGTGCTCGATGTGCGCACGCCCGAGGAATATGCGGCCGGCCACCTCGCCGGCGCCCGCTCGGCGCCCGGCGGGCAGCTGGTGCAGGAGACCGATGCGCATATCGCGACATGGAACGCTCGCATCGTGCTCGTCGACGACGACGGTGTGCGCGCGACAATGACCGCATCATGGCTCAAGCAGATGGGGTGGGGCGAGGTCGCGGTGCTGACCGCCGGCCCCAATGACGGCGGTTGGGCCGCCGGCCCCGACCGGCCGCTGGTTCTCGGTTTCGCCGGCAATGCGGCGACAACGATCGAACCGGCCGCGCTGCGCGCCGCGCTCGGCGACGCGCGGACCGTCGTTGTCGATCTCGACACGAGCCGCGCATACGCACGCGGTCATATCCCGGGCGCGTGGTTTGCGATCCGCTCGCGCCTGACGGAAGCGCTCGGGAGAATCCCCGCGGCCCGGCAGATCGTCCTGACCTCGCCCGACGGCGCGCTGGCGCGCCTCGCGGCGGCCGATCTCGGCGAGGGCGGGCCGGCGGCGATCCTGGCGCTGGCGGGCGGCACCGCGGCGTGGGCGCGGGCCGGCTATCCGCTCGAGAGCGGCGCCCTGCATATGGCCAGCGCGCCGGACGATGTTGTGCTGTCGGCGCGCGAGCGCGGCCAGGACCGTGAGGCGGCGATGCACGAATATCTCGCGTGGGAGATCAACCTCGTCCACGACATGGCACAGGACGACGACCAGCGCTTCCGGGTTGTTGCCGGCTGAGCGCGGCCGGCTGTCTGTTGCCGCTTATCGGGAGCCTGCCATGCCCGCCTACCGCACTGCCCATGAGCTCATCGCGATGCTCGCCGCGCGGCAGATTTCCGCGCGCGAGCTGTGCGACGAGGCGATCGCCCGCATCGAACTGCTCGACTCGCAGATCAACGCCGTCGTCGTGCGCGATTTCGACCGGGCGCGGCAGGCCGCCGACGCCGCCGACGCGGCGCTGGCGCGGGGCGAGCGGCGAGCGCTGCTCGGCCTGCCGATGACCGTCAAGGAGCAGCACAACATTGCCGGCCTGCCGACGACCTGGGGCTATCCGCAATGCCGCGACTGGCGCCCCGCCGCCGACGCGTTGACCGTCGCACGGCTGAAAGCGGCGGGTGCGGTGATCCTCGGCAAGACCAACGTGCCGTTCGGCCTTGCCGATTGGCAGAGCTACAATGACATCTACGGCACGACCAGCAATCCGTGGGATCTCGGGCGCAGCCCCGGCGGATCGTCGGGCGGCGGTGCGGCAGCGCTCGCCGCCGGCTATGTGCCGCTGGAATTCGGCTCCGACATCGGCGGCTCGCTGCGCTGCCCGGCCCATTTCTGCGGCGTCTTTTCGCACAAGCCGACCCTCGACCTGGTGCCGCAGCGCGGCTCGGGACCGCCGCAGACGCCCGCCTATGCGACGCGCGGCGACCTCGCGGTGATCGGCCCAATGGCGCGCTGCGCCGCCGATCTTGCGCTCGAACTCGACGTCCTTGCCGGCCCGGACGAAGAGGCCGAAGGCGTCGGATACAAATTGGCGCTGGCGCCCGCACGCCACGACCGGCTTGCCGATTTCCGCATACTGGTCATCGACGCACATCCGCTGTGCCCGACCGCGGCAAGCGTCGCCGGCGCGGTCAATGATCTCGCCGAGCGCCTCTCGAAAGTCGGCTGCACCGTCCTGCGCAGCGCGCCGGACCTGCCTGACCTGGCCGAGACGACGCGAATTTACATGACGCTGCTGGCGGCGTTTTTCAGCGCGGATCTGCCGGCCGAGGCGCGCCTGCGCCTCGATGCCGAGGCGGCCAAGTTGCCGGCCGACGACGATGGCCTCGCCGCATGCCGAGTGCGGGGTTTCACGATGAGCCACCATGACTGGGTCTGGGCAACCCGGCGCCGGTTCGGCCTGACCGGCCGCTGGCGCGCCCTGTTCCGCGATATCGATGCAATCCTCTGCCCGGCGATGCCGACCGTCGCGTTTGCGCACGACCACGCGCCGATCGGCCAGCGCACGCTCGACATCGACGGCCACGTCGTGCCCTATCAGGACCAGATCGCGTGGGCGACGATCGCGATCTTCAACGGCCTGCCGGCGACGACATTGCCGATCGGCAAGACCCCGGATGGGCTGCCGATCGGCGCGCAGCTCATCGGCGGCCTGCTGCAGGATCGCACGACGCTCGCGCTGGCCGGCCTCATCGAGCGCGAATTCGGCGGCTTCACGCCGCCGCGCCTGTAAGGGTGTTGCCGCCGGTGCGCTATCGACGCGCCAGCGCGCAGCTATGGTCCTGCAATTCCTCGCCGCCGGCATCGTCGCCGGCCGCAAGGTCGAGCTGATCGTCGAGCAGGATGAAGCCGGGGCGGCCGCCGCGAAATACGGCGCCGGCGACGACCAGGGTCTGCTCGCCCATCGCCCGGCGCGCGCCGGGCTTGCCGGCGGCCAGCAACTTGAACGGGTTGCGTCCATCGAGATCGCGTCCGAAGACGCGCCGCGCCCAATAGCGATGGCCGGCAAGCAGCACGGGTAACGGCGTCCAGTCCTCGCCGAGCGTCGGCGCGGCGCGTTGCAGCGCCCGACGCACGTCCGGGCGCAGGCAATCGATGTGGATGTGCAACTGGTTTTGCGAGCGGGCATGGGGCGAATTGATCGCGAGGCTCAACCCGTCACGCGGCAGCGCCCGGCCGGCGGCCTGCTCGGTCCGGCCGCGCTCGCGCCACGCATCGGCAAAATAGTTGGGTGCGCCCGGCCGCAAGAGCTGCGGGTCTTCGATGCCGGTGACGCGCGCGGTCGGGATCAGCAGGTATTGCGTACGGCCGCGGATGTCCTTCAGCACCGCGTATCCGGCCGCAACCCCTTTGTGCAGATCGACTGCGGCACACGGCGCCGGACTGCCGTGCGCTTCCTCGTTCGGCACGCAGTACTGGTGCACGATCTTCCACAGCGCGCTGGGATCGACCGTCAGGGCGGCGCCCGCCGGTGCGGCCAGAACCAAAGCGGCGAACAACACGCCCCCTCGCCATGCGGCCCTCGATCGGCCGCGGCATGTACGTCGCATTTATGATCCCCTCGTTCCACCGGCCGCGGCCGTCCCACCCATGGCCATCAACATTCTCACTCTCGACCTTTTATGACGACTGCGACGAGCTTGCAGCCTCGAACCGACGCCGGTCGGTTCTTCCCGCTCCACTGGGCCAATCTGATGGCCGGGCTTTCGTGCGCTGCTCTGGCCGGGCGGCGACGAGCACAGCTTACAATCGGGGTGCCGCTCCGATAAGCCGCACCGGCGCGAATGCTCTGACGGGCGGAGCCGGTGTCGAACACTTCTCGACCTCGACCAGGGCGGTCGCCGAACTCGGGCCCTGGCTCAGCTGCGACGTGCCGTGGTCGCGCGTCAGGATATTCGCATTGCCATGCGCGCAGGTGGGCGTGTCGTCGTCGCCTGCCGGGTCGTACCAGGCGCCGCAGGAGAGCCGGACCACCCCTGGGCGCACAGTTTCCGTAAGCGAGACACCCGCAAAGCAGGCGCCGCGCGCGTTGAATACGCGCACCACCTCGCCATCGGCGATCCCGCGGGCCTTGGCGTCGAGAGGGTTGATCGCCAGCGTCTCGCGGCCCGCCGTTTTCCCTCGCGCGCTGATCGGCCCCGAATCCATCTGACTGTGCAGCTTGTGGCGCGGCTGACTCGACACGAGGTGCAGCGGGAAGTCCGCCGCCTGCCGGCCGCCAAGCCACTCCGCCGGCTCGATCCAGACGGGGTGCGGCGGGCAGTCGTCATAGCCAAAGCCGGCGATCTCCTCGGAATAGAGCTCGATCCGTCCGGAGGGCGTACGTAGCCTGCTCGTCTCGGGATTGGCGCGGAACTCGGCAAACAACACGTATTCGTCGGTCCGCGGCGGGATTTCGATCCAGCCTTGGTCCCAGAACGTGTCGAACTCCGGCACGCTGTTGCGCTGGGCGCGCTCGCGGAAGGCACCATAGATGTGGCGCAGCCAAGCTGTCTCGTCGCGCCCTTCAGCAAATGCGTCCTCGCAACCAAGCCGACGCGCGAGGTCGCAAAAAATGTCAAAGTCATTGCGGGCCTCGCCGACCGGGTCGATCGCCTTGTGCATCGCGATGACAAAACGGTCGCGCGGCGCGCCGCCGAGGTCGTTGCGTTCGAGCGAGGTCGTCGCCGGCAGCACGATGTCGGCATGGCGCGCCGTCGCCGTCCACCACGGCTCATGCACGATGATCGTCTCCGGGCGCTGCCAGGCGCGGCGCAGCCGGTTCAGATCCTGATGGTGGTGGAACGGGTTGCCGCCGGCCCAATAGACAAGCCGGATGTCGGGGTAGGTCGCGGTCTTGCCGTCGTAATTGTAGCGCTCGCCAGGATGCAGCAGGCAGTCGGCAATCCGCGCCGCCGGTATCGCGAGCCGCGCCGGATTGGGCAGCGCTGGCATCGCCGGACCGGGAAAGAGCAGCGGCGGCTCGGCGAGCGCCGCGCCCGAACCATAGCCGAAGCCGAACCCGCCGCCGGGCAGCCCGATCTGGCCGAGACAGGCGGCCAGCAGTACGAGTGCCCAGTAGGGCTGCTCGCCATGGTCGGCGCGCTGCAGCGACCAGGACGCGGTCAGCATCGTGCGCGTGGCCGCCATCTGCCGCGCCAGCGCGCGGATCGTCTCCGCCGGCACACCGGTGATCGCCGCCGCCCAGGCCGCATCTTTCACCTGGCCGTCGCTCTCACCTGTCAAATACGGCAGCATACGCAGGAATCCGTTGCAATACCGGGTCAGGAAAGCCTCGTCGTGACGGCGCTCGGATACCAGCGTGTGCGCGAGCGCGAGGATCATTGCTGTATCCGTATTGGGCCGGATCGGGATCCAATGGGGGCGGGCGAGCGCGGGGCCGTCCTCGCGGATCGGGCTGATATTGACGACGCGCACGCCAGCTTGCCCCAGCGCCGCAAAGGCGCCGCTCGTGCCGTGCCAGGCGCAGCCGCCCTTCGCGACCTGCGTGTTCTTCGGGTTGGCGCCGCCGAACATCACGAACAGCTTCGTGTGCCGCGCGATCGACGACCACGAGGTCAAGGGCCCGGTCACCGCCTGCGCGCTGCCGAGGATATGCGGCAGAAAGGTCAGCGCGGTGCCGAAGCTGTAATTGCTCGTCTGGTCGACGAAACCGCCGGATGCTGCGAGAAAGCGGCGCAGTTGCCCGCGCGCTTCATGGAAGTGGCCGGCCGACGACCAGCCCTGCGAGCCGCCCATGATCGCGGATGGGCCATATTCGCGGCGCACCCGCGCCAGCTCTCCGGCGACCAGTTCGAGCGCCCGTTCCCAGCTGAGCGGCACAAACAATTCGCGGCCGCGGCCCCTGCCGCTCGCCCGGCGATCTTTAAGCCAACCGGCGCGCACCATCGGATTGGCAATGCGCGTCGGCGAGTGCACGGCGTCCGGAATCGCGTCGATCAGCGGAGAGGGGTCGGGATCGAAGTCGAACGGGATGGCGCCGACGACCTTGCCGCCCTCGACGACGGCGTTGAACGCACCCCAATGCGAGTGATGCGGGAATAGTTGGCGACCCATGGTGCTCCTTTCCATCCGGATGGCGAAGCTTACCACGAGGATCAATGAGGACAGCGCCGGAGTTGCATCGGGTGGTCGTAGCAGGGGATCAATTGCCGGTTCGAATTCCCTGATGCTGCGGACGGATTGTGCCGCGCACACCTCGGTCTGCACGGTGAGCGGGCAACGCATTAAATCCCTGCCGCCGTAAAGCTCCGTACCGGGCGCACCGACCGTGGCGCGGAACCGCTCGCTCGAGCTGAAAGAGGACAACGCGGCGACCGCGACGGCCAGCTTGTGTGGCTACGGATCAAGCGGGCGATTGCGCCATCGCAGGCGCCGCCGAGCGGGGTGAAACACTGAAATCGAAAGAGACCTCTCCGAAACATCGTTAACTAGCGGGATTAACCAAGAAATCGATGGACATTTATATTGCATTTGGAGCATATGCCCGTTCCATAGGGATTAAAATTTGCGCCGATGGTTCGTAGTCTTCACATCGATGCGGTTCCGCCGCCTGAAAACCTGAAATTATGGCGCCCTCGGGATAAGGCTGCTGTCGTGCTGTCGGTACGACATGGGGTAATCAGCCGGAGCGAAGCACAAGCCCGATACATGCTTTCGGAAGAAGAATTATCCGGTTGGGAGGAGGCCTTCGATCGTGACGGGCTGGCCGGCCTTCGTGTAAAGCGACCGTGGCGCCGCTAATGCTCAAACTCAAGGCGGCGCAGGAGTTTGACAAGCCCGCCAACATCTCGCGTCAGAACGCTATTCCCTTGCCGTCCACTGATGTAGGAAGCGCTGAGCTCCCATAGACACAATCGAACCTCCCTTTGGCTGAATAAAATTTATCAAAATATCGACAAAACGTGAGTGCGATTTTTCTGTCAATGCATCGGCACAATTTCTAAACCGCGCGCTAGCTACGACCGAGGAGGTGCCGATGCGTCGCCTTTACAACTTCCTGCGCCAGGACTTGATCCTCGCCAACGTGCTTTCAGAATCATCGGGAGTGACGGCTGTCGA
>JASIAN010000298.1 GCA_030042035.1 Alphaproteobacteria bacterium
TCGCGCTCGGCTGCGGCACGCTCGGCCCGCCGCGTCTCAATCGGGTTGATGCCCTCCCGCGCCTTCTTGATGCTCTGCCGCGCGGCTTCGCGCGCCTCGGCAACGTTCGGGATCACGGCCGTCGTGCCGATCGTCTCGCGCACCGTGCGGCCCGCGACACGGTAGAAGGCCATCCACACACGGCGCGCGTCGCGCTCCGGCCGCCCTGGCCGCGGCGCCGAGATGCGCAGGCCGAAGCCCGGCAACTGCGAGTCCCATATCTCGACACGGCCCGAGGCGGGCGGCTTGATGCGGTCGACGGCGGCCTGAGTCAGCTTCATTGTCGGCATGGCGATACCCCCTTTCGCGGCATCTGACGGTCGGCTGGGTTGCAGTTGGGTAGCACTTTTGCCCTGTTACGCGCCGTTACGCCTTGATAGTATCACGGCGTAACAATGGGCGCAGAACCGCAGAAACACAAGGGTTTCGGTCGTTCCGATGTTATGAGTTGATACGCCGTGATACGCCGACAAAACAGATTGTGGATCTGGATGTCGTGGGTTCGAATCCCATCTCTCGCCCCAATCGACCCAACATTGTCAGGCGCAAAAGCGCGGCCCTGCGGCGGATGCCGGGGCACAGGTTCGACCTCCGTCAGGCGCATATCCAAGTTTTTAGCTCGTCGCGGTCGCTGAACTAATGAACCGCTGGCAGCGGCTCGATGTACTCGCCGGTACCCGAACCGGCGGGTACCGGCGGCGCTTCGCCGACCGGCGGTGGGGTTTTGACCTGCGCGGTGTTTCCGGACGGTTCTGCCGCCTCCTCGGCCTTTTCGATTGCACGTGCGCGCGGTCTCGCTCGTCGCCGCGGCCGATGGCCGGCGGGCGCCAGTGTCCGATCGAGCGCCGTCAAGCGCAGCAGCGCCTCTTGCGGGAGTCGAACCCCGCCGCACACCCGGCTGAGACTGACACAGGAAAGCGACGTTCCCGACAGGTAGGCGCTTTGCCCAAAATAGCTGGCGGCCGCGGCCGAAAAACCGAGACCCTCGGCGGCCCGACCGAGATAGTAAAGCGACAGGTCGTCCTGGTATCCAACATTCTCGACGAGGGCAGCCAGATCCGCCCATCGGGCGGCGCGATCGAGTTGCGCCGCCCGCGGCTGCGCCTCTCGCCACGCCGTGAGGCAGGCTTCCCGGCACAACAGAAGAGACTGGCCGGTCTGCAATTCGGCGACTGCCTGCGCCGGCGTCAGAGCGTTCCGGTTGGTCGCGCACGCTGCGATTGCCCAACAGCTGAAGGCGATCAGCGCAATGCGCGTCAATCTGTGCATGGCAAATCGCTTGCCGGCTGATTCGGGTTGCCGCGATAGCGCCAGCCTATAGCATCAACAAGGGGCGTTGAGACAGGCCCCCCGGACCGCTCGCCGTGCCAAATCGTTTCCGCCCGGTCGCGCGGCCACATGAGGGACGACGGCGAGGTATGGTAAGCTGTAAATGACGGCTGAACGGACGCGAGCCTAATGACACACCCTGGCGCGGCCCGGCCGCCAGCTCGAGAGGACGATGGCTGCGGCGCGAAGGACCCGGCATCCGCGGCGCTGCGGACGCTTCGCCTTTTGCTGTTTGGGACCATTTTCGTACCGTTGCTGATCGGCGTCACCGGGGCGTACTTCTCGTACCGAGCGATCGACGAGCGCGCCAAAGCTGCGCTGGCGGGCGCCGCTGCCGCAGCCGTAGAAAACACGACCAAAGTTCTCGACACCCACATGCTGGTGGCGGCGCGAATTGTCGATCTGCTGCACGGGCTGTCGGATGCCGAAATTCGCCGCGACGAGCAAAAGCTGCACGCAGAAATCGCGGCGCAGATCGCCGGTCTGCCTCAGGTTGCCGCCGCCTGGGTGATTGGAGCGGACGGCCACGAACTGGTCAGCGCCCGCGTCTATCCGGTCAATACCGCTCTCGATCATGCAAATCGCATGGATTTCCAGGCACTGCAGAACGGAACCGCTAATACCTTTATCACGGCATTGCGGGCGCGAAGTCTTGATACCGGCAACTATCAACCCTTTTTTACAGTAAGTCGGCGGCGGCGGAACCCCGATGGGCGGTTCGGCGGCGTAATCGTAGTCGCGGTCTCCGGCAATTATTTTGCTTCGTTCTACAATTCACTGCTTGGGGGCGCGCCGCAGGATACGGCGATCATTTTGCGTGCCGACGGCAGCATATTGGCACGCTACTCCACAAGCATGTCCGCCGGTCCGCGCCCCGACGAAAGCTTGCTCGCCGCAGCGGTCGCCGCGAAAAAGGTTTACGGGCTCGTCGAGAGCGGTTCGCCGTTCGGCCTCAGCGGCATGGTCATCGCCTATCAGCGTCTGGCGAACTACCCGGTTTACGTCGCGATCGGGCGAACACGCGCGTCAATTTTACAGGAATGGGCAGGTTCGGTTGCGATGATCGCCGTCGTCGGCACCGCCTCGGCGATTGCGTTGATGCTGTTGAGCCTGATCGCTCTGCGGCGGACGCAACGCGAGCAAGCGGCGCTCGCTCAGGCGCGCGATGCGACCGCCCAGCGCGCCGCGATCGAGGCGCAACTGGATCGGGCGCAGAAACTGGAGGCAGTTGGACTGTTGACGGCCGGCATCGCGCACGATTTCAACAATCTGCTGACGATGATCGTCGGCAATATTGAGCTGTTGGATGCGGCCTCCGACGGCTCGGCGGAGAGGCGCCACAGGCTGATCACGTCCGCTCTCGCCGCGTGCGAGCGGGGATCGGGGCTGACCCGCCGGCTTCTCGGGTTTGCCAGGCGCGAACCGGTCGATCCGCAGATGGTCGATGGCGCTGCGGTCATCGCCAGCGTTTCCGACCTGCCGTGGCGGTCGCGCGGCGACCAGATCGCGCTTTTATGCCGGGTTTCATCGGATTTGTGGCCTGTCTTCGTCGATCCGACCCAGATGGAGAATGCCCTCCTCAACCTTGCACTTAACGCCCGTGATGCAATGGATGGCCGTGGCAACCTGATCATCGAGGCTTGCAATCTCAGCCTCGATCGGGACGACGCGGAGATGAACCCTGGCGTCGCGGCGGGCGATTACGTGGCGATCAAGGTGATCGATGATGGCCGCGGCATGGCTCCCGACGTTCGCGAACGGGCGCTCGATCCGTTCTTTACGACCAAAGACGGCGCTAAGGGTACCGGGCTCGGACTGGCGCAGGTACATGGATTTGTTACACGCTTTGGCGGCTATTGCACGATCGACAGCGCGCCCGGCAAGGGTACCACGGTCAGCCTGTATCTGCCGCGCTATCAACTTTCTGCCGATCAGTCCGAGGCCGCCCGGTTACTTGTCAGCCCCTAAAGAGGGCCGACAGCCGGGATCCCCGATCACAATCTTTCGAGGAAGATGGCGCACGCCGCACAGGCGCTGGTGACCAGGCGCCAAACCCCTCGCCGCGCGTCATGAACGAAAACTGCGGCGTCGCGGGCGTGCTGATCGCCGTTCCCCGACACTGGCGGCAGTACGAGGTCCGGCGTGCTTCTGGTCACTCGAACTGTTGATCTAATTGTGCCGCCTGTTTGCGTGGCTTGAGCGACAGAATATAATCGATCACCTCCTCTTTCTCCTCGTCGGATAACTGGTACATCGGCATGACGATGATGCTGTTTAAGAATTTCTCTAGGAATTGGCGATTGACCTGGGGATAGGCGGCAATCTGCGCGAAAGTCGGGGTTTCCACAGGCAAGGCATTGAAATGGCCCGGATGCGGACCGGATCTGCCATGGCAGTCCGAACACCAGCGATCGGCAAGCTCCTGTCCAGCCGCCGCCGA
>JASIAN010000038.1 GCA_030042035.1 Alphaproteobacteria bacterium
CCCGCGCCGAAGCCGGGCCGGAAGAGCGGGGGCGGCTCGATCTGGCGCTTGAGCAGCTCGAGCTCGCACGCATCGGCACAATCCACGCTTTCTGCGGCGATCTTCTGCATGAGCGACCGGTGGAGGCCGCGATTGATCCGCTGTTCGAGGTGGCCGCCGAGGACGAGGCCCAGGCGCTCGCCGACGAGGCCTTCGACGGGTGGTTCGAAACCATTCTTGCCGATCCGCCCGAGGGCATACGCCGGCTCCTGCGGCGCCGCTCCGATCGTGGCCCCCTGCCGCGCGAGCAGCTGCGCACTGCCATGAGCAATCTGCGCGAGCACCGCGATTTTCCGGCGCCGTGGCGGCGCGATCCCTTCGACCGCGACGCCCGGATCGATGCGCTGGTCGACGACCTCGCTGCGCTTGGCCCTCTCGCCGACGAGAGCCCTACTACATTCGTCGGCAACTAACCGAGGGCGCCGTGCGCGCCGCCGACAAGCGCGCCCGCTTCGTCGGCATCGAGGCTTACGAGGCAGCCGGCGGCATCGTTATGCGCGATCTGTTTCAGCAGGATGACGGCGGCTGGCTGCAGGACCCGGGGCTGCTCGCCTCGCTCGTCACCGAAAAGCTCGCGGCCGAAGCCGATCGCATCCGCGCCGAGGGCTGGAAATGGGTCGAGGCCGCTGTTGACTTTCCGTACGGGCACAATTCCGGCATGCGGCGCCTGGCGGGCCAACCGGTCGCGCTCAGCGACGAGGAGCGGGCGACCGCCGAGGCGCTGCGCGCCGAGTCCGACGCGCTCGAAGAGGAATATGCGGGGGCCGACGAATTGCCCGAAGAGGTCGACCGCCGGCTCGGCGAGATCGAAGCGGCGCTCGAAGCGTTCGAGGCATGCGGCGTCACCTACGACCCGGCGGACCTGATTATCGCCGGCGCCTTCGTCAGCATCGATCCCGATACGGCGTTTCTTGCGGTGCTGCACGCGGGCCGCGCCGGGCTGCGCCTGCAGCACGCGTTGCCCGATGCCCGCGTCGTCTATGTCTCGGCGACCGGCGCGACAACGGTCTATAACCGCGCCTACGCACAGCGGCTTGGTCTCTGGGGCGGTGACGACTTCCCGTTCGCGACCCGCGCCGAATTTATCGAGGCGATCGAAGCCGGCGGGGTCGCCGCGATGGAAGTGCTGGCGCGCGACCTGAAATCTCTCGGCCTCTATGCCGCGCGCTCCTTGTCCTATGAGGGGGGTCGAATACGAGCTAGTCGAGCACAAGCTGACGCCGGAGCAGGTGCGGATCTACGATGCCTATGCCGCCGCTTTCCGGATCATCCACAACAACCTCAATGCCGCGCTGTTCGCGGCGAACATCACCGGCGCGACCGGCACGCTGAACGCCCAGGCCAAGGCCGCTGCCCGCTCGGCCTTCGAGAGCGCGAAGCAGCGCTTTTTCAATCTCCTGACCACGGCGATGAAGACGCCCACGCTAATCCGCGGCGTCGAGCGCGACCTTGTCGCGGGACATGCCGCGATCGTGCAGCTCGTCTCGACCGGCGAAGCCTTGATGGAGCGCCGCCTCGCCGAAATCCCGGCCGGCGAATGGGGCGATGTGCAGGTCGACATCACGCCGCGGGAATACGTCCTCGACTACCTGAAAAACTCCTTCCCGACTCAGCTTTTCGAACCCTACACCGACAGCGAAGGCAACCTGCTGTCGCGCCCGGTCTATAGCGACGGGCAACCCGTGCAATGCCGCGAGGCCGTCGAACGGCGCGATCGGATGATCGAGCATCTGGCCGCCCTCGCCCCGGTCCCGGCCGCTCCTATCACGCCGACCGCGGTGCCAATAACCAGCGCCTGCGCGTCCACTACCTGCTCGAAGCCGGCTGGAAGGCCGATGCGGCGATCCAGGGTCTCGGCCGTTCGAACCGCACCAACCAGGCGCAGCCGCCGCTGTTCCGCCCGATCGCGACCGACGTCAAGGCCGAGAAGCGCTTCCCGTCGACGATCGCACGCCGGCTCGACACATTGGGCGCGATCACCCGTGGCCAGCGCCAGACCGGTGGCCAGGGCCTCTTCCGCGCCGACGACAATCTCGAATCCCCCTATGCCCGCGCGGCGTTGCGGCAGTTCTATCTGCTCCTCTATGCGGGCAAGGTAGACGGTTGCCCGCGGCAGGAATTCGAGGAGGCGACAGGGCTCAACCTGACCGACCGCGACGGCAGCCTGCGCGAGGACCTGCCGCCGATAACGACCTTTCTCAATCGCCTGCTGGCATTGACGATCGAACTGCAGAACACCTTGTTCGGCATCTTCGAGAGCCTGCTGCAATCGAAGGTCGAAGCGGCGATCGCCGCCGGCATTTACGATGCCGGGGTCGAGACGCTGACCGCCGAAAGCCTCCGGGTCACCACGCGGCGCACGATCTACACCCACAAGGAGACCGGCGCCGAGACGCGGGTCTTTACGATCGCCCGCCGCGACCGCAACCGGCCCATCACCCTCGACGACAACGAGCAGGCGCAGCGCCGCAGCCAGGCCGAGCAGAACGGCTCCGAAGTCAAGTCCGTCGAGCTCGAAGCGCTGATCGCCCGGGGACAGAGCCTCATCGAGCGGCGCAACGTCTTCGAGTTCCTGCGCGACGATGCCGCCGAATTGTTCGAGGTTGCGACCGGCTCCGCCTGGCGCCCACGTTCCGGCTCGCTGCTGAACCACCGCGCCTTGACTGCTTCGATGATCGACAGCCGCGACTTCATCGCCGCCCGCCGTCGCGCCAAGTCGGAATTGCTTCTTCCCGGCGGCACCCGCATCGCCTTTACCGGCGGCATCGAGTGCAACGACCACCAGCGCATCTGGGCCGCGCTCGACAAGGTCCGCACCAAATACTCGGACATGGTGCTGTTGCATGGCGGCGCGCCGCGCGGTGCCGAGCGCATCGCCGTCTGCTGGGCCGACAGCCGCAAGGTCGCGCAGATCGTCTTCAAGCCCGACTGGACCCGCCACCGCAAGGCGGCGCCGTTCAAGCGCAACGATCAGATGCTCGAAACCCTCCCCGCCGGCGTCATCGCCTTTCCCGGCTCCGGCATCTCCGCCAACCTCGCCGACAAGGCCCGGAAGTTCAGCATTCCGGTGTAGCGGTTTATCAACGAGGGCTCCGTTAAGGGGCCTCTCTCTGTAGTAAATTCAATAACATGCGACGAGATATTCTCATGAAGTAGCAAGAGATCAGGTCAGGAAATGGCCTGTCTCGCAGTGGCGCCCCCCAGGCCTACACTCGTCAAGACAGCGAGCGCTTATCGCACGAAAGGGATCGAGCATGAGCCAAGAGATCGAGGAACTGGCGCGCTTTGCCGCCGCGACGACGAACGCCGACATCCCGGAAGCGGTGCAGCGCCATGCGAAGCTGGTTGTGCTCGATACGCTCGGCGTCATTCTCGCCGGGTCGCTGCGTCCGGAAGTACGTGAACTGCGGCAGCGCCTTGCCGCCACCGCCGCCGGCAGTGGAGCGACGGTTTATGCGACGGGCTTCCCATCGCACGATCCGCGAACGGCGGGGCTTATCAATGGCATTGCCGGACGGTCGATCGAATTGTGCGAAGGGCTGCGCCTTGCGTCCGGCCAGGCGGCGATGCAGGTCTTGCCCGCCGCGCTCGCCGTCGGCGAACACGCTGAGCGCTCGGGGGCGGAGTTTCTCTCTGCCTTCATCCTCGGCTACGAGATCGCCGGGCGGCTAGCCGCCGCCTTCACGCCACGGCCGCTGGCGCATCAGAACGGCCAGGTGTCGCTGCTCGCCGCTGCCGCCGCCGGCGCGCGTCTGCGCGGCCTCGATGCCGCCGGGATCAGCCTTGCGATGCGCCTTGCGACGACATTGCTGCTGACGCCGAGCTATACGAATGCCGTCGCCGGCGCGACGGCGCTCAACGTCGCCGGCGGCATCAGCGGCTTTGCCGGCGTGCTCGCGCCCGAACTGGCGCTTGCCGGCTTCACGGCACAGCAGGACGCGATCGAAGAGGCGCTGGGACAGCTGGTCGGCGCCGGCTTCTCGCCGGGCCGCTTGCTCGACGATCTTGGCACGAGTTGGCAGATCACCCGGAATTACTTCCGCCTCTACGCCTGCTGCAATCCGATCCATCCGGCGCTCGACTGCCTTCATGCGGCGCTGGCCGAGCTGCGCCCCAAACCGGACGAAATCGAGCGGATCGATGTGGCGACCTACCGCTTTGCCTCGGTCATGCAAAACCCAGAGCCGCCGAATTATTTCGCCTCGAAATATTCGCTGCCGCACGCCGCCGCGGTGATGGTCGTGCGCGGCGGCGCCGGCTTTGCCGAGCTCGACGACAGCGCGCTCGCCGATCCGGTCATCACGGCGCTGCGGCAGCGCGTCCACGTCAGCGAGGACCCGGCAATGAGCGCGCTGGCGCCGCGGCTGCGGCCGGCGCGTGTCACCGTGAGCTTGACCGACGGGCGCCAGGCGACACACGTGCGCGACAGCCACCGCGGCGACTTCAACGATCCCTTCGAGGAAACCGAGATCCGCGGCAAATTCCGACAAACTTGCCGCTACGGTGCTCCCAGACAATCTCGTCGCTGAAACCGAACAGGCAATCGATCGCTGCGAGGATTGGACCAGCGTCGCCGAACTACCTCGCTTGCT
>JASIAN010000299.1 GCA_030042035.1 Alphaproteobacteria bacterium
GGCACCTCCCCTGTTTTCGATTGTCGTTGTCATTGTCTTATCGTCATCCTCCCGTACCCCGGCGCGCAAAAATCCCGGCAAAGCCGCACATGGCTTTGCAGCAAAGCTGCAGCAGGGATTGCTTGGCGCCGAACTGCATCATAAATGGTGAACGATCCTGGAACATTCAAGCCCCCCTCCGATACCCTGGCGGTTGCGCGTCGATCAGTGCCCGCTTGCGGAGCATTCACGGCGCCGGATTGGCCCCGCTTGCCACCGGTAGCAGCATGCGGCTCGACGACATTGTTCAGATCTCCCGGCAGGTAGGCGACACGGCAGGCCGCTCGGACAAAGTCCGGCTGCTCGCCGGCCTGCTGCGGCGTCTCGAGCCGGACGATGTGGCGATCGTTGTCGGACTGCTCTGCGGCGCGCCGCTGGGCTCGCCGCGACCGGCCTGCGCCGGGTCAGCCGCCACCGATCTTCGGGATCAGAACAACTTCGCTGTCTGGCCTGAGCGGCGCCTGATAGGCGTCCTGGTAAATCTCGCCGTCGATCGCGACCGCCATGCTCTCGTCGATCTGCTTGCCGAGGCCGGGAAAACGGCGATCGAGCTCGGCGATCATGCGCCGCACGGTGTCGGCTTCGATGTCGAACTCGCTCTGCCCGCCAGTCAGCCGCCGCGCCGCCGTGCCGGACAGGACGACCCGAGGCATCCCGGAACCCGCCCTATCCGTCACGCCCGGCCCTGTGCCAGCCATCCACGAACGGCGTCCCGTGGATGGCCGGGACGAGCCCGGCCATGACGCAATGACGGACGGACACGCGCGCGTCGCTACTCCGCGGCGAGGCGTGGCGGCGGGGCTTCGGCGTCGAGCGCCGCGCGCAGCTTCGGCGGCGACATCGGTAGATCGCGCATGCGGATACCGGTCGCATCAAAAATCGCGTTGGCGACCGCCGCCATCGGCGGCACGATCGGCACCTCGCCGACGCCCTTGGCGCCGAACGGATGCCGCGGGTTCGGGATTTCCAGCATGACCGCATCGATCATCGGCAGGTCGGAAGCAACCGGCACGCGATAATCGAGGAAGCCGGGGTTTTCGAGGCGCCCATCCTTGTCGTAGATGTATTCTTCATTGAGCGCCCAGCCGATGCCCTGCGTGACGCCGCCCTGGATCTGCCCCTCGACATAGGACGGATGGATGGCCCGTCCGACATCTTGGATCGCCGTGTAGCGCAGGATTTTGACGCGGCCGGTCTCGCTGTCGACCTCGACATCGCAGATGTGAGTCGCCCACCCGGCGCCGGCGCCCTGCGCGTTGATCGTTACCTCGGCCGAAATCGGCCCGCCGGTGCGGCCGGCCTTCAACGCGATCTCCTGCAGCGACAGCGGCTCAAAGCTGCCGGCATTGGGGCCGGCCGGGTAGGCCTTGCCGTCCTTCCAGTCGACCGCATCGGGGCTGATGTCCCAAATCATCGCGGCGCGCTTTTTCAGTTCGACGACCACCTTCTCGGCCGCCTGCGTCACCGCCATGCCGGTCGCGAACGTGACGCGGCTGCCGCCGGTCAGGAAGCTGAAGCCGACCGATGCGGTATCGGCCACGATCGGCCGCACGCGCTCGTAAGGGATGCCGAGCACTTCGGCCGCCATCATCGCCATCGAGGCGCGCGAGCCGCCGATATCGGGGCAGCCCTCGACGACCGTCGCGGTGCCGTCCTCGTTGATGTGGCAGGCGGCGCTCGACTCGCCGCCGATGTTGAACCAGAAGCCGGAGGCGACGCCGCGCCCCTGGTTGGAGCCAAGTTTATGGCTGAGATGCGCATTCGCCTGCGCCGCCTGGACTGTCTCCAGATAGCCGATATTCGACCAGGTCGGCCCGTGCGCCGCCTTTGTGCCGTCTTTCGCCGCATTGATCTCGCGCAGGTGCAGCGGATCGATGTTCATCTGCCGCGCCAACTCGTCCATGCAGCTTTCGACGCCGAACGACGAGTTGGGCGCGCCCGGCGCCCGGTAGGCCGCGACCTTCGGCCGGTTCGAGACGACATCGTAGCCGACGATCGACACGTGCGGGATGTCGTACATCGCAAACGCGCACATGCAGCCCGGCCCGACCGGCGATCCCGGGAACGCGCCGGCCTGGTATTTCAGAAGGAGTTCAGCGGCGACGAGGCGGCCGTCTTTCTTGGCGCCGAGCTTCACCTCGATGACGCTGCCGGCGGCGGGGCCGGTGCCGCGGAACACTTCCTCGCGGTTCATGACGATCTTCACCGGCCGGCCCGATTTCCGCGACAGCGCCATCGCCAGGGGTTCGAGGTAGATCAGCGTCTTGCCGCCGAACCCGCCGCCGATCTCGGCCGGCATCGCGCGGATGTTGGCGATGTCGACGCCGAGCAGTTTGGCGCAATAGGCGCGCACCATGAACTGGCCTTGGCTCGAGCTCCAGATCGTGCACTGGCCGTCGGCGCCGACCGCGACGACGCAGGCATGCGGCTCGATATAGCCCTGGTGCACCGGCTGCGTCGTGTAGCGACGCTCGATCGTGACCTCGGCCTCCTTCCAGCCCGTTGCGATGTCGCCCTTGTTGAAGCCGATGCGCTTGGCGATGTTGGAGGGCTTTGTCGGCTTCGGATCGACGCCCTGCGTGAACAGGTCGTCGTGCAGCACCGGCGCGTCCGCCTTCATCGCGTCTTCGACATCGATGACGTGCGGCAGAACCTCATAGTCGACCGCGATCAGGTCGAGCGCTTCCTCGGCGATCGCCGGGCTCGTCGCCGCCACGGCCGCCACGGCATGCCCGTCATACAGCACCTTGCCGCGCGCGATGCAGTTGTACGACAGGTCGCGGAAGTTCATCGGCCCTTCGCCGACAAAGGCCTCCTCCGACGCGATCGGCGGAAAATCGTCTGCGGTGATGACCGCCCTGACACCGGGCAGCGCCGCCGCTCTGGCGGTGTTGATCGATCTGATGCGGGCATGGGCATGGGGGCTGCGCAGGACTTTGCCCCACAGCATGCCGGGCATGACCATGTCGGCGCCGAAATTGGCGCGGCCGATGACCTTCTCGACACCGTCCGGACGCACCGGCCGGGTGCCGACAACCTTCAGGGCTGACTTGTCGAGATAACTCATCCCATCGCTCCTGTTCGGGTCATTCCCGCGCCAGTGGGAACCCAGGGCCCGTGCTCTACGGCGGCCCCGGACCCCCGCTTTCGCGAGGGTGAGGGGTGTCCTAAACCGCGCCCGCTTCGCCGCGCATGAGGGCGGCGGCATCGAGCACGGCCCGGATGATCTTGTCGTAGCCGGTGCAGCGGCACAGGTTGCCGGCCAGCCAATAGCGGGTCTCTTCCTCGGTCGGGTTCTTGTTCTCGTCGAGCAGCGCCTTGGCCGCGACGATGAACCCCGGCGTGCAGAAACCGCATTGCAGCGCCGCATGCTCCAAGAATTTCTGCTGTACCGGATGCAGCTTGTCGCCCTCGGCGATGCCTTCGACGGTCGTGATCGTCTTGCCCTCGGCCTCGACGCCGAGCATCAGGCACGAGCACACGATGTTGCCGTCGACGATGACGGTGCAGGCGCCGCAATCGCCGGAGCCGCAGCCCTCCTTGCTGCCGGTCAGGTTGAGTTCATCGCGCAGCACGTCGAGCATCGTCTGCTGTGCCTCGCAGAGATATTCGACCGGTTCGCCGTTGATCGTGGTGGTTACGTGATGCTTGCTCATCAGACTGCTCCCGCAATCGTGGCGCCGCGCGTCGCCGCGCGGTCGAAGGCGATGGCGGCCGCCCGGCGCGCCAGCACGCCGGCGACCTTGGTGCGGTATTCGATCGTGCCGCGCTTGTCGGTGATCGGGTGGCAGGCCGCTTGCGCCGCCGAATCAAGCCGCTGCAGCGTGTCCTCGTCGAGCTTGTGGCCGCGGAGCGCCTCGGCGGCGCCGGCGACGATGACCTGGGTCGGCGCGACCGCCCCGAGCACGACCCGCGCGTCGGTGCAGGCGCCGCTCTCATCAAGCGTCACGTTGACGGCGCAGCCGACAACGGCGATGTCCATCTCGGTGCGCGGGATGAAACGCAGATAGGCGTCAGACTGCCGCGGCTTCGGCAGCGGTATCTTGAATTCGACGACAAATTCGCCCTTTTGCAGCGAGGTGCGCCCAGGGCCGGTGACGATCTCTTCGACCGGCACCTCGCGGCGCCCGCCGGGACCGGCGACGACGGCCCGCGCTCGCGCGGCGATGACCGGCGGCACGCTGTCGGCGGCGGGCGAAGCGTTGCAGAGATTGCCGGCGATCGTGCAGCGGCCCTGAATCTGCTGCGAGCCGATCAGGTCGACGCCCTCGACGATGCCCGGATAGGCGTGCTCCAGCGGCTGGTGGGCGCTGATCAGGACGCCCGGCGTCGCCGCGCCGATGACGAAATAGTCGCCTTCCTCGCGGATCCCGATCATGCCGGGAATGCGCTTGGTATCGACGATCAGATCGGGCTTCAGCCGCCCGCTCTTCAGCTGCACCAGCAGATCGGTCCCGCCGGACAGGACCTTCGCGAGACCGGCCGCGCCGGCCAGGGCTTTGACGGCGTCATCGACCGTCGCGGGTGCCGTGTAACTGACCCTCGGCATGTTCGCTCCTCAATGGGGCCGGCGCCTCGGCCGCGGCGGCCGAGCGCTTTACAATTCTGGCTTACACTACCAGCCCCGCCGGCGTGAAGTGCAAATTCCGCCGCGCTGCGCCGTGCCGCCCGGGAAGACGGAGCGGGCGTCAGTCGCGACCAGTGAGATAGGCCATCGCGGCCGCGACGCCGCCCGGCCCATGCGGCACGCGCAACAGGTCGAGCGTCATCTCGACGGCGGCGAGCGTGCCGAGCAGCATCGGCTCGTTGAGGTCGCCCAGATGGCCGATGCGGAAAACGCGGCCCTTCAGGCGGTCAAGGCCGCCGCCGAGCGACACGTTGAATTTGTCAAGGCAAGTCTGGCGTACCTTGTCGGCGTCATACCCGTCGGGCACCAGTACTGCCGTGACGCTGTCGGATTGCGCACCCGGTTCGCTCGCATAGACTTCCGGCCCGGCATTGGCGCGCCAGGCGCGCACCGCCCGGCGAGTGGCCTCGGCGAGCCGCGCGTGGCGAGCAAAGACGCTGTCAAGCCCCTCCTCTTCGAGCATGCGCAGCGCCTCGCGCAACCCATAGAAGAAATGCACCGGCGCGGTGCCGTTCCAATAGGCCTGCGAGCCTTCGCCGAGGAGGCGCTTCCAGTCCCAATAGACGCGCGGCATTTTGGCGGCGGCCGAGGCGGCGAGCGCCTTGGCGCTGACGGCGGTGAAGGCCATGCCGGTTGGCAGCATGAGCCCCTTCTGCGAGCCGGCGACGACGACATCGACGACCCATTCGTCGGTTTGGAAATCGACGCAGGCTAGCGAAGAGATCGTATCGACAAGCAACAATGCGGGATGGCGCGCCGCGTCGATCGCGCGGCGCAACTCGGCGATCGGATTGAGGACGCCGGTCGAGGTCTCGCAGTGCACGACGAGCACGGCCTTCAATTCATGCCCGCGGTCGGCCCGCAGACGGGCTTCGAGCCGCGCCGGGTCGAACGGGCGGCGCCAATCGTTTTGCAGGGTCTCGACCTCGAGGCCGAAGGCCTCGCCGCGCATGCCCCAGTTCAGCGAGAAATAGCCGCTCTCGACCAGCAATAGCTTGTCGCCCGGCGAGAACAGGTTGACGAGCGCCGCTTCCCACGCGCCGTGCCCGGTCGCGGCATAGGCGAGGACGGTCTGCCGTGTCTTAAAGATGCGCTTGAGGCCGGCAAAACACTCGTCCGAGATGGCGCGGAACTCGGCGCCGGTAAAATCGATCGCGCCCTTGTCCATCGCCCGCAGGATGCGGTCCGGGATATTGGTCGGGCCGGGATTCATAAAAAAATGGGTGCCGTGCGCCATGATCGCTCCGATTGAGACTTGCGAAGGGCGGCGCAGCATAATCGCTCGCGACGGCAACACAAACGGCGGAACGTCGCGCTCACGCGTCCCGGGCGGCTCTGCGCCGTGCGCGGCAGTCCGATGGCCGTGGTGAGCCGCTCGCCTGTCCAGTCGATTCCGATTAGCCCGCCGCGGGCATCAGCGACAGCGAGCGGTCAGGGCGGGGACGTTCGATCAGTTCGGCGACGGCCGCCGCCAACTCAGCGGCGCGAAAGGGTTTTGCCAGCAGGCGGAACGCGTGCGGGTTGGGTTTGTCCGTGAGCGGGTAACCCGACGTCAGCAGCACGCTCAGCGCGGGATCCAGCAGCTGCGCCTGTTCGGCCAGTTCAAACCCCGACATGCCGCCCGGCATCACGACGTCCGAGAACAGCAGATTGAAGCGTTCGCGTTGCATCAGCGCGAGCGCCGCATGACCGTCGGCCGCGGCACTGACCCGATATCCGAAGCCGAGCAGCATCTCGACCGACAGCTGGCGGACGTGCTCGTCGTCGTCGACAACGAGGATCGCGCCGACGCCGCGCACTGTCGCCTCGCCGGTCCGTGCGGCATCCGCGCTCGCCGGCCGCTGCGCCCGCGGTAAATAGAGCGTGACGCAGGTGCCGATGCCCGGTGCACTCTCCAGGCTGATGCCGCCACCCGATTGCTTCGCAAAACCGTAAACCATCGACAAGCCAAGGCCAGAGCCCTTGCCGACGTCCTTTGTCGTGTAGAACGGCTCGAACGCATGCGCCAGCACTTCCGGGGTCATGCCGTGGCCGGTGTCGCGCACCGCGACCGCGACATAAGCGCCGGCGGCGACGTCGATCCCCGGCGGCAGCGCCGCCGGTTCGACATTCTGCACGGCGATCGTGACAGCGCCGCCTTCGGGCATCGCATCGCGCGCGTTGACGACGAGGTTCAAGATCGCCGACTGGAATTGCGCCGGATCGATTTCGCACGGCCACAACCCGGCCGACGCCTCGATCACGACCTCGACCGCGCCGCCGCCGGCGTGGCGCAGCAGCAGCTCCATCTCGCCGAGGAGCGCCGCGACATCCGCCGCCACGGGCTTCAGCACCTGCCGCCGCGCGAAGGACAGAAGCTGTTGGGTCAATTCGGCACCGCGGCTGGCGGCGCGCAACGCCGAATCGGCCAGCCGGATGACGCGCGGGTTCGCCGCCTCGCGCTGCATCATTTCCAGCGACCCGATGATCGCGGTCAGCAGGTTGTTGAAATCGTGCGCGACGCCGCCGGTCAATTGGCCGACCGCCTCCATTTTCTGGGCCCGCACCAGCGCCGCCTCGGCCCGTTCGCGGTCCTCGATCTGCAGCCGGAGCGCCCGGTTGGCAGCCTGGAGTTCAGCGGTGCGCTCGGCGACGCGGCGTTCTAGCCAGTCGCTCTGGCGGCGCGCGTCGTCGATATCGACCGACATGCCGAGCCAACCGTTCGGCCCGCCGTCGCGGTGCAGCGGGCGGATGCGCACGGCGTGCCAGCGCCAGGCGCTGTCGTGCCGCTGAACCCGCGCCTCGAAGGCATATTCGCAATTATTTGCGAGGCCGGCGTCGCGCGCCGCCCGCACCGCCGGCAGATCGTCCGGATGGAAGAGCACCCGGCGGCCTTCGAGAGCGGGGAACGGCCTGCCGAAATAGGCGACGAACTGGGCATTCCAGTACGTCATCGTGCCGTCGCTATCAAGCAGGAAGGCAATATGCGGCAGGGTTTCGAGGATCGTGCGGAAGCGCTCTTCGCTGGCCCGCAGTGCCGCCTCGGCCGCCTTGCGGTCAGTGATGTCGACGGCGACGCCGATGACCCGCGCCGGCTTGCCGGCCGCGTCGTAATGCACGGTGCCATGATCCGCCAGCCAGCGCCACGTGCCATCGGCGCTGCGGGCGCGATATTCCGCCTCGTAGCGGCCGTTGCCGGCGATCGCGGCGTCAAACGTCGCGCGCACCCGCGGCGCATCTTCGGGGTGCAGCGTCGCGCGCAACGCCTCCAAATCCTGCCGCGGTTGGGCGAGGTTGTGGTCGGCAGAATAGACGGTGACCGTCGGCTCGCCGGGAATGCGCTCCCACGCGATCATCTTTGCGGCCGCGATCGCCAGGCGCAGCCGCTCGTCGCGCTCGGCGAGAGCGGCCTCTGCGCGGCGGCGCTGCGAAATGTCGCGTCCGACGCCGACTCTCACACGCCGGCCGTTCAGCAGAAAGTCGCGGGCGGCATATTCGATGGGAAATCGACTGCCGTCGCGGCGCAGCCCATTGATCTCGACGAACACCGACTCGCCGGCCAACGCCCGCCCGGCGATGCCCGACAAATCTTCCGGCGCGATCAAGTCGGCGAGTTTCAGCACGCTCTGGCCGATCAACTCCTCCGGCGCATACCCGAAGGATTTGGCGGCGGCGGCGTTGACATGCAGGATCGTCTCGAAATCGTGCATGACGAGGCCGTCGAGCGTCGCTTCGGCGAGCAGCCGCCAGCCCGCCTCGCTCTCGCGCCGCGTCGTGACCTCCCGCATCAGCTCGGCGATCCGGGCACTGAGCGCGCCAATCTGCGCCTGCGCGTCCGGCTCCACGATCGGCCGCCCCGAAGGCCGATGCCGCTATCGCCTCGCCCGGATGCTCAATGCCGCTGGCGGGCGGTTGCGGCCGGCGTCGCCGCCATCCGCTCGGTGACCCGGTCGGGGCGCGTGAAGGCAAGATACTCGGCCGCAAACTCCGGCGGCAGGACCTCGACCATCGTCTCGTTTTCGAGCCACACCTCGATCACATGGAACGGCCCCCGATCGCACGTAAAGCACTGCCAGCCTTCGCGCTGCGCGACCCGTTCGACGGTCGCCGCATCGCTCTGGACGCTCAGCGCAAAGTGGGTCGGCGTGTAGCCCTGCGGCTCGGGCGTCTTGACAAAGCCGCCGCCGACGGCGCCGCCCGGCTGCAGTTCGGTGCCCGCCGGATGGACTTCGACGCCGGAGCCGTGCTCGTCGAGCTGCAGCGCGAAAAAGCTGCCGGGGTTGGGCGAGAACGGCACGGCCGTGCCGCCCATCAATTCGGCGAGCACGTCGGCGACGTGCCGGGGATCGCGTGCCGAGATCGACAGATGATGGATCATAGCGTTCTCCCGTTGAAACTCGCCGCGACGTTACCACAACCCGCCGCGGCGCGTCTCACTGTGCGGCGGTGTCGAGCGCGGGCGCGGCGGCCGCTTCGAGCGCCGCGCCGATCACATCTTCGACCCGCTCGGCCCAGATGAACCGCAACGCGTCGCGCGCCGCCTCGGGGATTTCCTCGTAATCCTTGCGGTTGCGCGCCGGCAGAATGACCGTTGCGAGCTCGGCGCGCGCCGCCGCGACAACCTTCTCCTTGATGCCGCCGACCGGCAGCACAAGGCCGCGCAGGCTGATTTCGCCGGTCATCGCGGTGTCGTTCCTTACGGTGTGGCCGGTCAAGAGCGAGACGAGCGCGGTGAACATCGCGACGCCGGCTGAGGGACCGTCCTTCGGGATCGCGCCGGCCGGCACGTGGATGTGGATGTCGCTGCTGTCGAACAGCTTGGGATCGATGCCGAGGCTCTCCGCGTGGCCCTTCACCAAGGACAGCGCCGCCTGTGCGCTCTCGCGCATGACCTCGCCCAACTGCCCGGTCAGGATGAGGCCGCCCTTGCCGGGGATGCGAGTTGCTTCGATAAACAGGATGTCGCCGCCGACTGGCGTCCAGGCGAGACCGGTCGCGACGCCCGGTACGCTTGTGCGCATCGCCAGCTCGCCCTCGAAGCGCCGGGGCCCCAGGATATCGTGCAGGTCGGCGGCCGAGATATGCACTTTGGCCGCGCTGCCCTCGGCGATCTTCATCGCCGCGCTGCGCAGCGTTGAGCCGATCTCGCGCTCGAGATTGCGAACGCCCGCTTCGCGCGTGTAGTCGCGAATGATCGCATGGACCGCGTCATCGCTCAGCGCGGCCTGTTCGGGCATCAAGCCGTTCGCCTTCAGCTGGCGGGCGACGAGGTAGCGCTTGGCGATCTCGAATTTTTCGTCCTCCGTATAGCCTGGCAGGTCGATCACCTCCATGCGGTCCCTGAGTGGTCCTGGGATGTTGTCGAGCACGTTGGCGGTCGTGATGAACATGACGCGCGACAGATCGAACGGCACGCCGAGATAATTGTCGCGGAAATTGGAATTCTGCTCGGGATCGAGCACTTCGAGCAGCGCCGAAGCGGGATCGCCGTGGACGCCGCGGCCGAGCTTGTCGATCTCGTCGAGCATCATGACGCATTGCCGGCTGCCCGCGCGGCGGATGCCCTGCAGGATGTTGCCGGGAAGCGCGCCGATATAAGTGCGACGATGGCCGCGGATTTCCGCTTCGTCATGCGTGCCGCCGAGGCTGACGCGGACGAATTTGCGGCCCGTTGCGCGCG
This sequence comes from Alphaproteobacteria bacterium, assembly GCA_030042035.1. Lineage (GTDB taxonomy): Bacteria > Pseudomonadota > Alphaproteobacteria > ATCC43930 > CGMCC-115725 > DATARH01. The sequence continues at coordinate 10,326 of JASIAN010000299.1, forward strand.
CGATGCTCTGCCCCAATGACGTCTTGCCGACGCCCGGCGGCCCGACAAAACACAGGATCGGGCTGCGGCCGGTCGGGTTCAGCTTGCGGATCGCGAGATATTCGAGGATGCGGCGCTTGATCTTGGCCAGTCCGTAATGGTCCGCGTCGAGGATTTTGCGCGCCTCGGCGATGTCGATCGGCGGCTCATCTGCTGCCGCCCACGGCAGTTCGATCAGCCATTCGAGATATGTTCGGGCCATCGAGTATTCGCCGGCCGCTTCCGGCATGCGTTCGAGGCGCGCCACTTCCCTCTTGGCGTGCGCCTCGACCTCCTCCGGCATCTGCGCTTTGTCGATTTTTGCGCGCAGCTCGGCGATTTCCTGCGCCTTCGCGTCTTCGCCCTCGCCCAACTCCTTCTGGATCGTCCGCAACTGCTCGCGCAGCAGAAACTCGCGCTGGCGCTCGTCCATCGTCTCTTTTGTGCGGTCGCTGATCTGACGCGACAGGCGCAGGACTTCGAGCCGGTGCGCGAGAAACTGCGAGACGCGTTGGAGCCGGCTCTCGATCGCAAACGTCTCGAGGATTTCCTGTTTCTCGACCGGCGTGATGTCCATGAAGCTGGCGATCAGATCGGCCAAAGCCGGCGCCGACGTGACGCTTTGCACCGCATTGACGAGTTCGGCCGGGGTCTGCGGCAAGAGTTGCAGCACTTCCAGCGCCTGGTTGCGCAGGTTGAGGAGCCGCGCCTCGATCTCGGTGCTCTGCGCTTCGTGTTCGCTGATGCGCTCGACGCGGGCGACAAAAAACGGATAGCCGTCGAGAAATTCGACAATGCGGAAACGCCGCTCGCCCTGGCAGATCACATGGTGGGCGCCGTCCGGGCTCGTCACATAGCGCAGCAGATTGGCCTCGGTGCCGACGCGGTGCAAATCAACCGGCAGCGGGTCGTCATGCGTCGGGTCGCGCTGTAGCACGAGGCCAACCGAGCGGTTAAGCCGAATCGCGGTCTGCGCCGCGATGACCGAGCGCTGGCGGCCCAAGGTCATCGGCAGCACGGTGCCGGGAAACAGCACCAGGTTGCGCGTCGTAATCAGGATCAGCGCATCGTCCGGGATCGGGCGGATCAGCTCCGGCGCGACCTGCGGCGGCGCGACGGCGGTCGCGGCAGCAGGCGGCGTGCCGGCATCGGCCAACGTCTGTTGCTGCGGCTCATCCATCAGCGAAGTCCCTTTGCGAGATGCAGCATCAGGCAGCCATTGGCGAGATGCCGGCCGGAAATCTGAAACGGCACCGGCGGCAGGTCGATGTGACGCTCGAAATGGCCATAGGGGATCTCCATACGCAGAATGTGCGCGTCCTGTAGCTCGGCCGGCAACGGGCGCTCGCCAGCGATCGTCAGCGTACCGGCATTCTGCGTCACCGAGATCGTCTCGAGCTCAACCCCCGGCATCGCCACCAGGATGATCAGCGCCTCGTCGGTCTCGAACACGTCGATCGGTGCCTCCCAATGCGGCGCGCTGTGATGAAAAAACTGCCGCCGCAGCCGTTCGGCGCGTTCCATCGCCGCGCACGCATCGGCCCACATCCTGGCTTCGAGTTGGCGTAACGACATGCTGTTCGGTCCCGCGACGCGCCGCGCCGCCCGCGGCTCATGCTCATATGATCATCAAATCGCGCGGCGGAAAGTGCAACCGATCGTCATGCCATGTGGCGGATGCGGAACGCGGCGGTGATCATCGCGATGCCAAATAGCAGCGCATAGACGCCGAGCAGCCACGCCAGCGCGATGACGCCGGCCGCGGGATGGACGAAGAGAATAATGCCGAGCAGCACCGACAACGCCCCTCCCAACACCGGCAGCACCTCGCCTACGAGCCGCGTCAGCGCGATGCCGGCAGCGATCAGCGCGACGCCGGTCAAAACCGCCCACAGCGCGATCAGATAAATGACCACGACCAGCGCCCTTGCCGGCCAGAAGATGCAGATCACGCCGATGATCAAATCGAGCACGGCCTCGACCAGCAACGCGCGCGACCGCCCGGCGCGGCCCCTTGTAGCGGCCAGCGCAAAGACGCCGTCCACCAGCTTGTAGGCGCCGAAAAACAAGACCAGCGCCAGCGTCGTGAGGCCCGGCAACAGAATCGCGATGAGCCCGAACAGCACCGCCGCCAGCCCGCGCACCGCCAGCGCCCACCAGTTGCCGACAAGAGCCGCCGCCATCCCCGTCTCCCATCACGCCGCCGGCGCGCCGAGCCAGTCGAGCCGCTCTTCGCGATCGAGTCCCAGCAGGCGCTCATGGAGCGCCGCCGCGCGCGCTTTACCGAGAACGCCGCGGGTCAGACGCAGGAATTTGTCCGGCAGTTCGCCCGCTTCGAGCATGCCGTTGTCTTCATGCCGCTCGAAGCGGCGGCCGTCGCGGAGCGCGAGCGTGACGGTGCTGCCGGCCGCACCGTGCCCGCCGCCTTCCTCGACCAGCCGCACGCGGCGGGCCAGCGCCCGGATTTTCGCGTCGGCGAGTGCGCTGTCGTCATAGGATTCCGGGTCGCGCGCCTCGCGAAAGAGCGCCAGCGCGACGCAGAACGGGACCGAATACTGCGCCAGCATCAGATCGGCCGGTTCCGCGATATTGTGGCGCTCCAGCATGCGGCGCGTGCCGGTGACGCTGATGCTTTCCACATCGTCGCCGGTAAAGCGGTGCTCGGCCTGCAGGTCGCGCACGGCTTTCAGCGCGGCGTGCGCCGTCGCATGCGCCGGATAGCGCTTTAACACCGTGCTCAGCGTCACATAATCGGCAGCGAGGCCGCTCGTCAGCTCCGCCGCATCGAACGCGTCGCAGAACACGCGCAAAAAGCCGAATTCGCCCTCGAGCACGGTCCGCGGCCCGGCAAACCCGGCGGCAGCGAGGCTCGCAGCCAAAACGCCCGCTTCCGACGCGCGCCCCAAATGCAGCCGTTTCACCATGCCGCCGTCGCCGCGGGAAAATTCGAGGAGGCCACCGGCGAGCGAACCGGCGATGCCGATGGCATTCGTCATCTTTCCGGCATCAAGGCCGAGGAGGTGGGCGCAAGCGACCGCGGCGCCGAACGGCCCCGTCGTGCCCGGCGCATGAAAGCCGCGCGCCTCGTTGGTGTGGCCGGTGGCGCGGCCGATGCGGATCATGACCTCGTTGCCGGCGACAAACGCGGCGATCAGCGCCCGGCCGCTCGCGCCGTGCTGCTGCGCCACCGCCAGCGCCGGCGGCAGCACCGTGGCGCCGGGATGCGCGCCGGCGCCGGGCCGGGTCAGCGCGTCCAATTCGAAGGCATGCGCCAAGGCGCCGTTCGCGAGCGCCGCAGCGGGCGCCTGCACCGCGCTGCCGCGCCCGAGGATACGGCTGTGACCAGCCGGACCCGTGCGCTCGGCATAATCGATGACAATACGGCTCCACGGCAGCGCGCTGCCGCAGATCGCCGCCGCCACCGTATCGATGATGCAGTCGCGGGCACAGCCGACGACCTCTTCCGGCAGGTCCTCATAGCGCAACGCGGCGGCATAATGCGCCAGCCGCACGGTCTCCTCGGCCATCGATCCTTCCCCAGCGCTGCGACAAAGACCACGCAGCCCGGCAAAGCCGGGGCCCCACCTTTCGAGCGCTCCCGTGGCCGATCGGCGGGTCCCGGCTTGCGCCGGAACAGCGCACCCCATTATGCGCCGATCGGCGTCAATACGCGATGCGCTCCCAGAGCCCGGTTTCTTCGTCGAGCCGTTCCTGTTCGATGCCGCGGAAATCGCCCCGCGAGACGATGCCGACGATGCGCCCCCCTTCAACGATCGGCATATGGCGGCAGCGCGCGTCCTGCATCAGACGCAGCGCCTCGATTGCCGAGTGGCGCGGCGTCATCGTCTCGGGGTTCCGCGTCATGACCTCTGCGAGCGTCGTCGCCGCCGGGTCGCGCCCTTCGGCCAATACGCGACCGACCGCGTCGCGGCCGGTGAAGATGCCGACCAGCCGATCGGCGTCCTCGGCGACGAGCACCGCCCCGATGCTGCGGTCGCGCATGCGCCCCGCCGCCTCCTTGACGGTGGCGCTCGGCGGAAAGACAACCGGGTTCTGGTCGCGGACGAGGTCGGCCATCGTGCGCATCGCAAACCCCTTCGCTGGCAACCGTCGGCGTCGGCGATGACGATAAGCGCAGAGCCACGCGGCGCCCTTGACGTGGATCAACCCTGCCCCGTCCGCGAGCCGCCATTTACCGCGCCTTAACCGCAGCTGCGGCAGGCTCGGTGCGCGAAGGGTGCGCAAAGGGCGCCGGCATGAAGGACTGGGCTCTGCGGCAGTTGCTGATCTGGGGCAGTTTGGCGCTGCTGGCCGCGATCATCCTGCCGCGCGTTGCGCCGCACCCCGGATCGCATCCCGCATCGCCGCCGTCGAACCCGGCGATCGCGCTGCCGGCGCCGGCGCCTGTCGCGGCGCAGCCGCAAGACGGGTCGCCGAACGCACAGGTCTTCCCGGCCGACGCACAAGGTCATGTCTACATCGACGCGCTCGTCAACGGTGCGCCGGTGCATTTTCTCGTCGATACCGGCGCGACGCTGGTATCGCTGACGCTGGCCGATGCGCGGGCCGTCGGTATCGACCCGGACGCGCTGGCCTACACGGTGCGCACCTCGACCGCCAACGGCATCTCCGAGGGCGCGCCAGTCATGCTGCACGAGGTGCGCATCGGCCAGATGCCAGTCTACGACGTTCGCGCGCTGGTCCCTCGCAACCTCGGAATTTCCCTCCTGGGCCAGAGCTTTCTGACGCGCCTGCGCAGCTATGACATGCAGAACGGCGAGCTGACGCTCGAGTGGAACTGAGGCGGCACGGCCGGTCGCCGGCGACGGCGAGGCGCGCCGGTGCGTTTCTTGACAATCGCGGCCGATCCGTGCGGTGTTCGCCGGCCCTCGGCTGTCTGTTGCGGAACCCGCCATGCCCGTCTATCGCACCCATACCTGCGGCGCGCTGCGCCTCGGCGACGCCGGCGCGGCCGCCCGGCTGGCCGGCTGGGTGCACCGGAAGCGCGATCACGGCCAGCTCCTGTTCATCGATCTGCGCGACCATTACGGCATCACCCAGTGCGTCATCGACATATCGTCGCCATTGTTCGGCGAGGTCGATGCGCTGCGGCTGGAAAGCGTCGTGTCGTTTGCCGGAAGCGTCGTCGAGCGCTCACCCGACACGGTCAACCCGAACCTCGAAACCGGCGAGGTCGAGCTGGTCATCGACGCGCTCGATGTGCTTTCGGTCGCCGAGCCGCTGCCGTTTCCGGTCAACAGCGACGCCGAATACCCCGAAGAGATGCGTCTCGCGTACCGTTTCCTCGACCTGCGGCGCGAGCGCATGCACGCCAACATCATGCTGCGCGCCGGGGTCATCGCGTCGATCCGCCGGCGCATGACGGCGCAGGGCTTCACCGAATTTCAGACGCCGATCCTGACCGCCGACTCGCCGGAAGGCGCGCGCCCCTATCTCGTGCCGAGCCGGCTGCATCCCGGCGAATTTTACGCGCTGCCGCAGGCGCCGCAGCAGTTCAAGCAGTTGCTGATGGTCGCCGGGTTCGACCGCTATTTCCAGATCGCGCCGTGCTTTCGCGACGAGGCGGCCCGCGCCGATCGCGCGCCGGGCGAGTTCTACCAACTCGACCTCGAAATGTCGTTTGTGACACAGGACGACGTGTTCGCTGCCGTCGAGCCGGTGTTGTACGGCGTTTTTGCCGAGTTCGGCGGCGACCGCGCGGTGACCGCGCCGCCGTTTCCGCGCATCCCCTATGCCGAGGCGGCGCTGAAATACGGTACCGACAAGCCGGATCTGAGGAACCCGCTGGTCATCGCCGATGTATCGGAGGTGTTCCGCAGATCGAATTTCCGCGCCTTCCGCCGCATCGTCGAGGAGGGCGGCGTCGTCCGCGCGATCCCGGCTCCGGGCTCGGCCGCGCGGCCGCGCTCGTCATTTCAGGACCGCATGGACGCGTGGGCAAAGTCAGAAATGGGGGCGCCCGGCCTCGGCTACATTATTCTCGAAGGTGAGCCCGGCCAGCCGCCGGTCGGGCGCGGCCCGATCGCCAACAACCTCGAACCCGATGAGGTCGCCCGGATAGCCGAACTGGCCGGTCTCGGTGCCGGCGATGTCGTGTTCTTCGCCGCCGGGCCGAAGGGCGAGGCGCAACGGCTGGCCGGCGCGGCGCGCACGCGCATCGGTGAAGAACTCCGCCTCATCGAGGCGGGCGCCTTCCGCTTCTGCTGGATCGTCGATTTCCCGATGTACGAACTGAACGAGGAAACCGGCAGGATCGATTTCAGCCACAACCCGTTCTCGATGCCGCAGGGCGGGCTCAATGCGCTCGACAACGAGGACCCGCTGACGATCCGGGCGTACCAGTACGACATCGTGTGCAACGGCGTCGAACTGGCCTCGGGCGCGATCCGCAACCACCGCCCTGACATCATGATCAAGGCGTTCGAGATCGCCGGCTACAGCGCGGCCGATGTCGAAACCCGCTTCGGCGGCATGCTGCGGGCGTTTCGCTATGGCGCCCCGCCGCACGGCGGACTGGCGCCGGGCATCGACCGCATCGTCATGCTGCTCGCCGATACGCCCAACATCCGCGAGGTCATCCTGTTTCCGATGAACGGTCAGGCCCGCGATCTGATGATGGGGGCGCCGGCGCCCGTCGCACCCGAGCGCCTCAAGGAACTCCATATCCGCCTCGACCTGCCGCCCGCCACGCCGCGGTAGCACGCCGCGATCATTCCGGCGGCATCGTACCCGCCACGGTGCGACTCGTTATAACCGACGCCGGCGGGCATGGACGGCCCGACGCTCCTCGGGGAGGTCAGCCAGCGCCACCCTGAATTGCCGACGATGCGCAACGCTCGTTTCCTACAATTCTCCGGGTTATACTGGCCGCAAGGCTCAAATTGAGCCCGGGCGGAGGACGCCGATGGCGCAGTCCTATTCGAGGCAGGCCCTGTTCGAGCGCGCCACGGCGCTCGCCCCGCGCTTGCGGGAGCGCGCGGTTGCCACCAACAACGCCCGCTCGGTTCCGGCCGAGACCATCAGGGATTTTTGGGATAACGATCTCTTCTATCTTCTGAAGCCAACGAAGCATGGCGGCCCTGAGGTCCGGGTCGACACCTTCTTCGAGCTCGCCTCGGTGCTCGCCAAGGGCGACGGCTCGGCCGCCTGGGTCTGGGCCATCATGGCCGTCCACGACCTGTTCATGGCGCTCTTCCCAGAACAGGCGCAGCACGAATATTGGGCGGCCGACCGCACCCTGTCAGCTTCGAGCTTCGCCCCCTTCGGCCGCGTCGCCGAGGTAGAGGGCGGTTTGAAGCTCAACGGAAAATGGGGGTTCTGCAGCGGCATCGACCACGCGCAATGGATGATCCTCGCTGCCTTTGCCGGTATGCTGAGCCAGGACCCGCCGATCCCTGATATCCGCTATTGCCTCGTGCCGAAGTCGGACGTGACGGTGATCGACGATTGGTACGTGCTGGGCCTGCAAGGCACCGGCAGCAAGAGCTGCGTCGTCGAAGATGTGTTCGTGCCCGAACACCGTACAGTCACCAATGTCGACCTGACCGAGGGCAAGTCGCCCGGCTCGCGCCTCTATGACAGCCCGCTCTACAAGACGCCGGTGTGGGCGATTTTTCCGTTCTGCATCTCGTCGGTGGCGCCTGGCATCGCCAAGGGCGCAGTCGAGGTCTTCGTCGGCGAGATGAAGGCGCGCGCTTCGCAGTTCGATTATTCGCCGCTATCGCGCAAGTCCACCATCCAGGCGCGGCTTGCCGAGGCGTCGGCGCTCGCCGACGCGGCCGAACTCCTCTATCAGCGCTCGCTGCGTGAGACGATCGATAAGATCATGCGCGGCGAGCGATTGTCGCTCGAGCACCGCGTGCGCAGCCGGCGCGACCAGGCCTACGCCATCCAGATGGGCCGTCGCGCCTGCGAACTGCTGCAGGGCGCGCAGGGCGGCGGCGGCATCTTCAATCACAGCCATGTGCAGCGTTGCGGCCGCGACCTCGCTGGCGTCGCCGCCCACATCGTCGGCAACTGGGACATGCCGGCGCTCAATTACGGGCAGGTGATCCTGGGTGGCCCGCCGGCCGACCCGATGTTCTGAGAGGGATGTCGCGGTGCCGCCCGGCGACTCAGATCGCCCAGGTCGTTCGGTCCGCAGCCCCTTCAACCTCCCCAGGCGCTCTCCCGGCGGCAACTGCGTCGCGGTAACGAAGGCCATCAATTGCAATGCCCATCGTTGAGCATGATCCGTGGCGGGACCAGTATTTCGCGGGCGTGGCCTGCCCGGACGGCGTTGTGATCCCGACCGATGATGCCGATGCTTATGACCTCTATCCGCGGTATCGCTGGGTTTACAACAAGCTGCTAATCGCCGAGAGCCAGAGCATCGGCGCCAAGCCGCACGGCATGCTGCCGCCGGCGTTCCCCATCTTCTCAAAGCCGATCTACAACATGCGCGGGATGGGCACGGGTAGCTGCGTCATCCGTTCGCTCGCGCAGTGGCAGCGGCGCCAGGCGCCCGGGCACATGTGGATGGAACTGCTGACCGGCGAGCACGTCAGCAGCGACGTTGCAATAATCGACGGCGAACCCGCTTGGTGGCGACACGCGACCGGCCTTCCGCTGAAAGGCGGCACCTTCGACTACTGGATCGTGCACGCCGAATTGCGGCCGGCGCTTGAAGAATATTGCGGCAATTGGCTGCGCCGCAACCTCAAGGGCTACACCGGGATGGCCAATTTCGAGACGATTGGCGGCCGCATCATCGAATGTCACTTGCGCTTCTCCGACCAGTGGCCCGATCTTTACGGGGCCGGCTGGGTGCAAGCGGTGGTCAGGCTTTACGCCGAACGCATGTGGTCCTTTGCCGATGCGGATCGGCGTACCGGCTACAGCGTCGTGCTGTTTGGCGCGCACGGCGTCAACTACGCGATCGACCGCAACGCGGTGCGGGCGCTGGCCGCCGAATACCCCGAAATCTCCAGCGTGCAGATCACCTTCCACGATGACCAGCCACCCGAGGCGCATGCGATGCCGCCCGGCGGCTTCCGCCTCGCGATCGTCAATTGCTGGGACCTCGACGCGGGGTTCGATCTGCGCGACCGCCTGGCCCTGCGGTTCTGGTCGACGGGCCACGCCCGCGTGCCGCGCGGCCGCCGCGCCGCCAGTGGGGCCGCTGCGGGATGAGGCCGGCGCTCTTCGGCGAGCGGCCGCGATGAAGACAGTGACCGAGTTTCCCCGCGCGGTGCGGATCATCGAGAATGAATGGATCGCGCTGCCCGACGGCACCCGCCTCGCGGCACGGATCTGGCTGCCGCAAGATGCGACCGAACGTCCGGTGCCGGCGCTGCTCGAATACTTGCCCTACCGCAAGCGCGACTTCATGCGCAGCCGTGACGGCCCAATGCACCATTACCTCGCCGGCCACGGCTATGCCAGCGTTCGCGTCGATATCCGGGGGGCCGGCGATTCCGACGGCGTGACCGGCGACGAATACACCGCAACCGAGCACCGCGATGCGATCGCCGTCATCGAATGGCTGGCGACCCGGCCCTGGTGCAGCGGCGCGGTCGGCATGTTCGGCATATCGTGGGGCGGCTTCAACTCGCTGCAGGTCGCCGCGCACGCGCCCGACGCGCTCAAGGCGATCATCACGCTATGCGCCGCCGACGACCGCTACGCCGACGACGCCCATTACATGGGCGGCTGTTTGCTGAACGAAAATTTGATCTGGGGCACATCGTTCTTCATGTACAGCGCGCTGCCGCCCGATCCGCAAGTCGTCGGCGATCGCTGGCGCGCGATGTGGCGCGAGCGCCTCGACAACGCGAAACCGTTTCCGGCGCATTGGCTGCGCCACCAGAAACGCGACGACTACTGGCGGCACGGCTCAGTCTGCGAGGATTACGCCGCGGTGCGCTGCCCGGTTTACGCGATCGGCGGCTGGGCCGATGGGTATTCCAATGCGGTGCCGCGGCTGCTCGCGGGGCTCGAGGTGCCGCGCAAAGGGCTGATCGGCCCATGGTCGCATTCCTTTCCGCACAACAGCGTCCCCGGCCCGACCATCGGTTTCCTGCAGGAAGCGCTGCGCTGGTGGGACCATTGGCTCAAGGGGATCGACACCGGCATCATGGACGAGCCGATGCTGCGCGCCTGGATGCAGGACAGCATCCCGCCGCAGCCGCAGTATGATATCCGGCCCGGCCGTTGGGTTGCCGAGGCGATATGGCCGTCGCCGCATATCACGCCGCGGACGCTTGCGCTCGACGCCGGAGGCTTTCTCGTCGAAGACCGCGCGAGCGAGAACCGCCTCGAACTCCAGTCGCCGCCGGTCACAGGGGTCGCCGCGGGCGCCTGGTGCGCCTTCGGCAGCGATGGAGAAATGCCGATCGACCAGCGCGCCGATGACGGCCGCTCGCTGGTGTTTGACAGCGAACCGCTGACCGAGCCGGTCGAAATCCTCGGCGCGCCGAGCTTGCGCCTCGTGTTCGACAGCGACCGGCCGGTGGCGCAGGCGATCGTGCGCCTCAACGATGTGTTCCCCGACGGGACCTCGGCGCGCGTCACCTACGGCGTGCTGAACCTGACGCATCGCAGCAGTCACGCACACCCCGAGCCGCTCGCGCCGGCGCGCCGCTGCGAGGCGCTCATCAAGCTCAACGACGTGGCGCATGCCTTTCCGGCCGGCAATCGGATCCGCGTCGCGATCTCGACCGCGTACTGGCCGGTCGTGTGGCCGTCGCCCGAGGCGGTCACGCTCGGCGTCTACACCGGCGCCAGCGTGCTGACACTGCCGCTCCGGCCGCCGCGAGCCGACGACGCTGCGCTCAGGAGCTTCGATGCGCCTGAAGAGGGGCCCGGCGAGCCGACCAACGTGCTGCGTCCCTCGACCCTTCGCCGCACGATCGAGCGCGACGTGCCGAGCGGCGATGTCGTCTATCGTATCTTCAGAGATGGCGGCGAATTCGACGGCGCCGCTTGGGTGCATTTCGATGAAATCGACCTCGATGCCGGGTTCGCGCTGTTGCAGCGTTACCGTATCGGCGAGTCCGACCCCTTGTCGGCGCGCGGCGAAATCACGGCGCACGCGCTGCTGCGGCGCGGCGATTGGCGGCCTGAACTGCGCGGCTCCGTCGAACTGCGCGCGGCGCGCGATGCCTTCATCGTCACGGCGCGACTGACGGCGACCGAAGGCGGCAGGGAGGTCTTCACCCGCGCCTGGGAGGAGATCATCCCGCGCGATCTGGTATAGCCATAGCGCCGCCGGCCTCCGTTGCGCAGCGCGCCTGCGCCGCCTCCAAGATCAGCCGCAGCATGTCGGCGTAGGACAGGCCGGCAAACCCGGCCATATAGGCGAGCTTGCCGTCGTTGGCCCACGCCGGGTTCGGGTTGCATTCGAGAAATTTGATGCGGCCTTCGGCATCCGCGCGGAAGTCGAAGCGGCCGTAATCGCGCAGGCCGAGCCGGGCGAACATCGTCGTCGCCGCGACCTCCATGAGAGCGCGCGCCGACGCGTCGAGCCGGGCTTCACGGAAGCGGATTTGCGACCAGTATGGACTGTCCGGGATCGCCTTTGACTCGAAGCCGAGGAGGCGCGGCAGCGCGGGATCGAGCGCGCTGTAGTCGACCTCGAGCGGCGGCAACACCGTCAGCGCCCGCTCCGGGTTTCCGATGACGCCGACGCCATACTCGGTGCCGCACAGAAACTCCTGCACCAGCATCGCGCGGCCGGGAAGCTGCGCCCGCACCGCCCTGACGCGCTGTTCGGCCGCGCAGCGATCGTGGACGATCGAGGCTTGCGTGATGCCGACGCTGCCGTCGCCGCATGCCGGCTTGACGAAGGCCGGATATTCCTCGGGCAGCGCGGCCGCGACATCGTCCTGCGGCCCGATCCACACCTCGCGCGGCACCGCGATGCCCAGCGCCGCCGCCGCCGCCCGCGTGACCGACTTGTCCCACGCCAGGACCAGCGCGGCCGGCGGCGCCCCCGAATAGGGGACGCCGAGCATTTCGAGATAGGCCGGCAGGTTGAGTTCGCGCAGCGGATCGTTGCAAAATCCGGTGTCGCAGAAATTGATGACGAATTGCAGCGGCCCGGTGCGCAGTTCGTCCAGCATCGTCGAGTGGTCGTCGAGATAGCGGAAGGCGTAACCGGGCAGGCTTGCGAAAGCTGCTTTCATCGCAGCGCACGCAGCCAAATCCTCTTCGTGGAAGCGGCCGTCGCGTTTCGACAAATCGGGCAGCCGCGGATCGCCGAGCAGGACCGTAACATTCGGATAGAGCGGGCGCTGCCAGGCTCGCCTCAACTGACCTTTCGTCATCATGACCGTCGCCGCGGCATGTACGTGCTGTAGCACGATGGTACGGTGAGCGGCAGGTTCTCATCCATCGTGCCGCGCGGAGCCTTGCCGCGTGCTCGGCATTGCCGGAGGCGCGATCCGCGCCGCCTACGGCGCCCAATGCGATTCGCTCTACACCGGCACCGCCATCGCCGCTTAATGTCGAACGCGACGGCGACCGATGCGGACGATTTTAGCCAAGCACCAGTGCAACGCGAGTCTTCATGCGGGTTTTACCGCATCCGGCTAAACGGTATGGCTGCCGCGATCCGGCAGGGATTCCCACAGGAACCACCCTGTGATTCAAGCTCCCGAAACTGGGAGCCTCGCCATGGCGGACACCGCGACGGTCGATCTTCTTACCTTCGCCGACGGTCGGCAGTTCGGGACCATCCTCGCCGACCCGCCCTGGCGATTCCAAAACAAGACCGGCAAGATTGCCCCTGAACACCACCGATTGACTCGCTACGAAACGCTGTCAACAGAAGAGATTCAGGCGCTGCCGCTGTCAGATATCATCCGCCCGACTTCCCACCTCTACCTCTGGTGCCCCAACGCGTTGATTCCGGACGGGCTGTCTGTCATGTCGGCGTGGGGATTCGCCTACAAAACCAACATTGTTTGGCACAAGGTGCGAAAGGACGGCGGCAGCGATGGCCGCGGCGTCGGATTTTATTTCCGCAACGTCACCGAGTTGATGCTCTTCGGCGTCCGGGGCAAGAACGCGCGCACCCGCGCAGCCGGTCGGCGCCAAGTGAATTACGTCGCGACCCGGAAGCGCGAGCACAGCAGAAAGCCAGACGAGATCTATCCGATTATCGAAGCTTGCTCCTCCGGCCCGTATCTAGAACTATTCGCCCGCGGTGTCCGTCCGAAATGGACGGCATGGGGTTATGAGGCGGACGCCTCGTATGAACCGACATGGCCGACCTATCACACTGCTTCGTATGCTACAATGGCACCTAAGGAAGCAATCAATGAGGGAAATACTGAGGCATATTAAAATTGCATCCATTTGGTGGATTCGTCATGTTCCTCTTATTAGCGGCCTGCCAGATTGCAAGCTCCAGCATTGTACGGACGCCGCCAAGGAAGTTTTCGTTAATCTCTTACTATCCACGAGCCCTCTGTGGCTTGGAAGTCTAATAACTTTTAGCATTAATACAGGGACACCTAAGACATTATCTGGCTATGGGGAGGTGCTCTTGAAATCTCTTTCCCATGGTGCGATGCTGATCTACGCTACTGCCGCAATTTCGCCAATATTCTATTTTGCTTTGACGCGTCCACGAAACGACAAAGACTTTCCAAGCCGCCTCTCCCATGTCGTCTTTGGGCTGCTGATTTTCATGATCTGCACCGCTCTCTTTGGGGTGCAGCGAAGCGGGGTGAAGATTGATCCAAACTTCGTACTCCCGGGCTCTATCATAATATATTCTTTTTCAACTGCGATAATTTTCGTAGCAACGATCTACCGCAACTGGCGCGACGCATCGGAGGAATTTATCAGAGCTGCGGAAAACGAGCCGCGAGCCATTGAGCAAGCGTTCGTCCAGAGCGCGCTGAGTCATCGGCCATGACAGATATCGGTAGCCTGCCCTTCGAAGACGAAAGGCGGGTAGAATTCCCCTGCCTACAAATGGAGCAGCCTGTCGGCGGCATCTACCTCGGGGTGATGCCTTGGAAGACATTATTGGACATAACATATTTCGACGTTCGCCACATCGTGCGTGAACAACGCGACGTTGAGACATACCTTGGCATTCAGCGAGAGCTTCGGCCTGAGCGTGTTGAAGAACTACGTCGATATGTAAACTATAAGGACGCGAGTTTTCCGACTGGGATCGTCATAGCGGTTGAAGCAGATTGCGCCGCCTATGACCCACAGCGTCAAATGATGACCTTAATGAACAACATGAATACGGAGACTGCCGATGAGCGCGTCTTTTTTCGCGATATCGCGCGCGTCATAGATGGCCAACATCGGATCGAGGGCCTGCAAGGTTTCGAGGGAGAACATTTCGATCTACCCGTAATTATTTTAGTCGGTATGGATATTGCTGACCAAGCGTATATTTTCTCGACCGTAAACCTAGCGCAAACGAAGGTGAATTCCAGTCTCGCATACGATCTGTATGAGCTAGCAAAAGCAAGGAGCCCGCAGAAAACTTGTCATAATATTGCCGTCGCTCTGGATCAACACCAAAAAAGCCCTTTCTACCGTATGATAAAGCGACTAGGTGTCGCGACAGAGGGTCGGTTCAACGAGACGCTGACGCAAGCCACCTTCATCCGCTCTTTGATCGCGTACATCTCTAAAAAGCCGCTGGAGGATCGAGACACTTTGTTGCGTGGTGGTCGACTCTCGCGGGCAAATAGGGTAGATACGAACGAAATGATATTTCGCAATATGTTTATAGACGAACAAGATTTAAAAATTATGGACGTAGTGTGGAATTATTTTGACGCTGTCAAAAGAAAATGGCCACAAAGTTGGGAGGTGGTCGCGCCAGGGAACATACTAAACCGAACTAACGGCTTTAGGGCATTTATGCGATTTTTGCGCCCGGCATATCTGAAAATTTCATCTCCGGGCGACGTCCCGGAGGCAGAGAAATTCAGTGATTTTCTGCAACTGGTGGCCCTAAAAGATGGCGACTTCAACACCGAACGGTTTCCACCGGGGACGAGTGGGGAAGCATTGTTGTTCCGCACACTGGTGGAGCAAAGCGACCGTCAGGGCCAAGCCACATTTTGAGGGAAGCAAGCGACGGGTTGGAGGTTCAGATGCGTCTCTTGAACAAGATTGGGATTGTGACGGCGGCGGCGTCGGGCATGGGGCGGGCCGGCGCGCTGCGCTTTGCGAAGGAGGGGGCGGCGGTCGGCGTCGCCGATATCGATGCCGCGGGCCTCGCCCAGGTCGTGCGCGATATCGAGGCCGGCGGCGGCCGCGC
>JASIAN010000300.1 GCA_030042035.1 Alphaproteobacteria bacterium
CGCGCCGCGGGCTTGCGGGCCTGGCAGCGTCTTGCCGAATGGCAGGAGCGTGCGCCGCCGCCGCCCGCCGGCAACGCGCCGGTCAGCGGCGACGAGGCGCGCCGCCGCCTCGCGGCATTGCTCGGACAAGGTGCCGAGGCGCGGCCGCAGCAGGCGGATTACGCCGACGGCGTCGCCGTCGCCTTTGCGCCGCGCCAGCGCCCCGATGCGCCGCAGGCGGTGCTCGCCGAGGCCGGCACCGGGGTCGGCAAGACCCTCGGCTATATCGCGGCGGCGAGCGTTTGGGCCGAGAAGAACCAAGGCACAGTTTGGATTTCGACCTACACCCGCAATCTGCAATCGCAGATCGCCCATGAGCTCGACCGCCTCTACCCCGATCCGGTGCAGAAGCGGCGGCGTGTCGTGATCCGCAAGGGCCGCGAGAATTTCCTGTGCCTGTTGAACTACGAAGACGCGGTGCGGGCTGCGGCGGCGCGGGCCACGCCGTCGGTCGCGCCGCTCGCGCTGATCGCGCGCTGGATCGCGGCGACCGCCTCGGGCGATCTGGTCGGCGGTGATTTCCCGGGCTGGCTCGCCGAGGCGATCGGCCGGGGCCGCGTCAATTCGCTCGCCGACCGGCGCGGCGAATGCATCCATTCCGCCTGCCCGCATTTTCGTCGCTGCTTTGTCGAAAAGAACGTGCGCGCCGCGCGCCACGCGCGGCTCGTTGTCGCCAACCATGCGCTCGTCATGGCGCAGGCCGCGCTCGGCGGCCTCGACGACGCGACGGTGCCGACCCGTTATGTGTTCGATGAAGGCCACCATCTTTTGGAAGCGGCCGATGCCGCCTTTTCGCTGCGGCTGTCAGGCCAGGAGGGGCGGGAATTGCGCCGCTGGCTGTTGGGCGCCGAGACCGGCCGGTCGCGTGCCCGCGGATTGCAGCGCCGCATCGGCGACCTCGTCGAAGCCGACGAGGAGGCCGGCCCCGCGCTGATCGAGGCACTCGTCGCTGCCCGCCTGCTGCCCGCCGACGGCTGGCATCAACGTGTCGCCGGCGGGCGCGGCGCGACCATTTTCGAGAATTTCCTGGCGCTGGTGCGCCGTCAGGTGCTGGCGCGGGCGGTCGCTGGCGGGGATCAAGGCTACGGCATCGAAGCCGAGGCGCGGCCGCCGATCGACGGCCTCGTCGAGGCCGGCGGGCGGCTCGCCACGGGTCTCGACAGGCTGGCCGAAGCGCTGCGTCGCCTCGCGGCAATGTTGCGCCGTCCGCTCGAAGACCCGGAAAACCCGCCCGAGCCAGGAATGCGGCAGCGCCTCGAAGCGGCGGTGCGCAGCCTCGAACGCCGCGCCGAGCAGCAGCTCGCCGGCTGGAGCGCATTGCTGCGCGACCTCGGCCAAGAGGCGCGCGCCGAGACCGTCGAATGGCTGGCGCTCGACCGCATCGACGGCAGCGAGATCGATGTCGCGGTCAACCGCAGCTGGGTCGATCCCGGCATCCCGTTTGCCGCGGCGGTCGCGAAGCCGGCGCACGGGCTTGTCGTGACCTCGGCGACGCTGACCGACGGCGAACCGGCGGCGGAGATCGCCTGGCAGGCTGCGGAGGCCGCGACGGGGCTGCGCCATCTGCCGGAGCGCCCGCGGGCCGAGCGCATTGCCTCGCCGTTCGATTACGCGGCGCAGACGCGCGTTTTCATCATCACCGACATACCGCGCGACGATCTGGGCCAGGTCGCCGCCGCCTTCGCGGCGCTGATGACCGCCGCGCGCGGCGGGGCGCTCGGGCTGTTTACGGCGATTGCGCGGCTCAAGGCAGTGCATCAACGGATCGCCGCGCCGTTGGAGGCGCAGGGCCTGCTGCTGCTGGCCCAGCATGTCGACGCGATGGCAACCGCGACGCTCGTCGATATCTTCCGGGCCGAAGAAGATTCCTGCCTGCTCGGCACCGACGCGGTGCGCGACGGGGTCGATATCCCGGGCCGCTCGCTGCGCCTCATCGTGTTTGATCGGGTGCCGTGGCCGCGCCCCGACATATTGCATCGCGCGCGCAGGCCGGTGTTCGGCGGCGCGCAATACGACGACCGGGTCACGCGCCTGCGGCTGCGGCAAGCCTATGGCCGCCTCGTGCGCCGCGCCGATGACAAGGGCATCTTCGTCATTCTCGACCGGGCGTTGCCGAGCAGACTTTTGTCGGCGTTTCCTGACGGCGTGCCGGTGCGCCGCCTGCCGCTCGTCGATGCGGTTGCCGAGACTACACGGTTTCTCGCCAAGAGCGCTTGACATGAACGGCGCGGTTCTTTTTTGTGCGCCGCAACAGAAGGCGGCAGAGGCACCGGCAATGGCGCACAACAGGGCATCGGCGGCGCTCGACCCGCACGGCGCGCTGATCTATACGATGGTTCTGGTCTCCGCCGCCGACGCCAGCCTGTCAGACAGCGAATTGCAGATCATCGGCGACATCATCGGCCACCTGCCGGTGTTTCAAGGCTTCGGTCGCGCCCGCCTGCCCCAACTCCTCGACAGCTGCGCCGACTCGCTGGCGCGCGACAACGGGCTCGAAATGACGCTTGAGGCGATCCGTGCCGCGCTGCCCGTCAATCTGCGCGAGACCGCCTATGCGATTGCCTGCGATCTCGTCGCCGCCGACGGCGAAGCGAGCCAGGAAGAATTGCGCATTCTTGAACTGATCCGGCATCGCTTCAATGTCGATCGCCTGACCGCCGCCGCCATCGAACGCGGCGCCCGCGCCCGCTTCCAGCGGCTATAGGCGCGGCGATCAGCCGATGACGCCGGCTTCGCGCAGCGCGACGATATCGGCCGGGGCATAGCCGAGATCGCGCAGCACATCCTCGCTGTCGGCGCCGACCGCCGGTGCGATGCGCGGCCGCACCTTCTGCTGGCCGCGGATTTCGATCGGGCTATTGACCGTCATGAAGTCGGCGTCCTCGAACTCGACGAGATGGCCGGCCGCCAGCGCCTGTTCGTCGGTCATGAGGTCGGGCGTTTCGGCGACAATGCCGAAGATGAGGCCGGCGTCGTCGAGGACGCGTCGCCATTCGGCGAGGTCGCGCGTCGCGAAGATGCGGTCGAGCTGGGCGACGAGCGTGCGGGCATGCTTTTCACGGCTCGCGACGGTCGCATAGCGCGGATCGTCCAGCGCCGGATCGGCGAGGCAGGCCTTGAATTTGTCCCAGCGCCAGTCGTCCGACGCGATCGACAGAAGAAGCCAGCGGCCGTCGCGGCATTGGTAATGCACACGCAGCGCGTTCGGCGCTTCTTCGCGCGGCGGCTGCGGCGCGACGTTGTCGCCGCACAGCGCCGCCTGGATCGAGCAGCCGTTGGCCCAGAGGCCATTCGCCAACAGCGACGACGACACGTAATTGCCGCGGCCGGTCTTCTCGCGCTGATAGAGTGCGGTGACGATCGCGCCATAGGTGCCCATCGCCGACGGATGGTCGCCCATGCCAGGCAAGGAGCGCGCCGGCGTCACGTGCTCGCCGGCCCGCACGAGGTGCATGAGGCCGGTGCGCGCCCACCACGCGGTCGCGTCGAAGCCGGGCTTGTCGGCCTCGGGCCCGGCCTCGCCGTAACCCGTGAACGAGGCGTAAATCAGCCGCTCGTTGAGCGGCGCCAGATCTTCATAGGCGATGCCGAGGCGGCGGCGCACCGGCGGCGGGTAGTTGGTGATGAACACATCGGCCTTCTTGACGAGCCGATAGAGTACGGCGCGTCCCGCTTCCTGGCGCAGATCGAGCGCCAGGCTCTTCTTGTTGCGCGCGTCGAGCACAAAACCTGGGTTGATCGCCGGCCGCCCCGGCATCGGCACGGCGCGCCGGCGATAGGGGTCGCCCATGCCGGGCGGCTCGATCTTGACGACTTCGGCGCCGAAATCCGACATGACCGTCGCCGCCGCCGGGCCGGCGATGAAGCTGGCGCAGTCGATGACCAGAAGCCCGTCGAAAATGCGTTCGGCCACGATGTTGTCCTTCGGCCCACTGGCGGTTCTGAAGCAGCATAATCGGAGGACAACGCGCAGTCCCGGCGAAAGCGGTACACAGCTCCGATCGGATGTCCAAATCCCTCCACGCCTGACCCGCCATCAAATCCCTCAGATCGGAACAAATAAGGAACAAGACGCCCGCTTTCAAGCCGCACTTAAGCCCCTGTCGCTCCCGTCGGCAACCGCCGCGCCACCTCGCGTTCGGGCGGTGGCGTCGCCTCGCTCAACCCTGCGCGTGCTGGGTCGGCGACGCCGGGGGAGCCAATTACGCGCGACCCGCTTCCGGCGATGGCCTCGCTGCGCTCGGCCCATCCAACGCGCCCGACACGAAACGCCTCGTAGGCCGTTACGGCAAGATAGAACGGTGCCGAAACTGGGTACAGGCCTGGACGTGATCGAGTAAGATGGCGACCACCCCGAACGAGCAGCGGACGGCAATGCCCAGCGTTGACGGGACACCTTATGAGATCGACGATGCTCTTATCGCTAAGATTGCAGCGATTGGCGACCGCGTTGCGACAATGCGGTCGACAGGGGCGCTGTCGCCGGATGTTCTCGGTCGCCTGCGTCGCTTTTTCAAGATAAAAAACATCTATAATTCAAACGCCATTGAAGGCAATCAGCTCAATGTAGGCGAGACCCGCCTCGTTGTCGAACAAGGGCTGACTTTAACTGGAAAGCCGCTTAAGGATCAGGCCGAGGCTAAGAATCTATCTGCCGCGATTGATTTTCTCGAACAACTTGCCGCTGACCCAGACCGTCCTATCACTGAGGCGGACTTGAGGCAGCTGCATTATCTTGTTTTAAAGGACATCCGGGACGCTGATGCGGGGCAGTACCGATCCGTACCCGTTGAGATCAGTGGGTCCGTATACAAACCACCGCCGCCAGAATCAGTACCGTCACAAATGTCAGAGTACGGACGATGGCTCGCTGACGCGAGCGCACCCGGCGGAGAACCGAGCATTGAGAACCCAATAGTGCTTGCAGCTGCAGCCCACACATGGTTTGTCACCATTCACCCATTCGTTGACGGCAATGGCCGGGTTGCTCGACTCATTCTCAACTTAATTTTGATGCGATATGGGTATCCAATCGCCGTCATTACCAAGGCTGACCGGAGCCGTTACTATGACAGCCTTGCGATTTCGCAATCGTCTGATCTCACGGCGGTGGCAGCGCTGATTTCCGAATGCGTGGATGAAAGCCTTGAGGAGTATGAAGCAGCTGTTCACGAACATCGAGAGCAGCTGGAATGGGCGCAATCGATTGCTGCTCAATTTCAACAAACAGCACGCACTCGTGCTGAAAATGAATACGAGGTCTGGCGGAATGCGATGGAGCTTCTTAAAAGCATATTTAAACAGACGGCTGATTTAATTGATGCAACCGCGCAACTCGCGGAAGTCTGGTTTACAGATTTTGGACAACTAGAGCTCGAGAAATACCTTGCGTTGAAAAGTAACGCATCAGCTAAACGCACATGGTTTTTCAGGGTCGACTTCCGATCGGGAGAGAAGGCGGCAAGATATCTATTTTTTTTCGGATCCCCAAGCTATCCGCTTCGCGGACGCAGCGATGTCACGCTACATATTGCCCGCGAGGAACCGGCAGGTTCATTCAACTATGAGAGGCTCGAGTTCTTATCCGCTCCCAACGTTCCCAGCCTTGTTGAGATCGGCTATGAGGCAAAGCGCGAGGAGTTCGTAACGCATAAGAAATCTGGAGCAATCAGCGAAGCGAAAGTAGACAAGGTTTGCCGCGATTTTTTCGCTGAGGTGATACAGAATCATTTTTCATAGGGCAGAACGAACCGACCCTTCGAGATCATCCGCTTGTCTTGGAGGGCCGGGACAAGCCCGGCCATGACGGGAGTGAGCCGCGGTGGATAGTCCGGTTGATCCGATTGTCGTCTCGGTCGTGCAGCATCGCCTATTGGCGGCGCTGCGGCGCTGGCCGCGAACCGCCGCATTGGCGGCCAGCGCATCGCACTCAATTCGCTCGACATTGTGAGTATCGGCGCCGGCGGCGGATCGCTCGCGCGGGTCGATCGAGGCGGCATCCGTGACGACCTTTTTGTGATAGGCTGCAAGGCCACGCGCCTGAAAAGGAAGACGCCATGATGAGCAGCTCGTTGCGCAGCCGAAACGGCCCGCGCATCAAATACGTGCCCGACGAGGCGGCGCCCTACGAGACAATCAGCGTCGACAAATTGACGCCGATCATCGGCGGCGAGATCG